>JBOHGH010000045.1:0-32519 GCA_050699975.1 Pseudonocardiaceae bacterium
CACCAGTGCTGCCCGCGCGGCTTCGGACAGCACTGGTGTCGAACTCGGCAACAGCAGAGCGGTCGTGGTCACTGGTATTTCGAAGCAAGCAACGCACTGGGCTTCATCCCACGCGCCAGGCGGACACCAGGTCGTCGGGACCGTAGACCGCCGCCAGGTCCCGTGCCGTGCAGCCGGAGCGGCTCACCGCGATCAACGGGGCGTCGCGACCCCCCGGCACGTCGGCGCGGTGCGCTGCGAGGTCGGCTAGATCCCGCTGGTCGAACGGGCTGCGGTCGCGCCACTTGATCGAACCGACGGCGCTGACCCTGCCGGCGCCCGGCCACTGGTCGACTCCCACCAGGTCGACCTCGACGCTTCCGGTGCGCGTCCAGTAACCGCCGACGACTGCCGTCCCGGCCAGGCGCGGATCGCTGGTGGCCAGGCGTTCCAGCGAGGCGCGCACCAGCGGTTCCACGGCGCGGCCCCGATAGTCGAGCCACGTCTCGCGCAGCCGTGCCAGCGCGAGATCGCACCGGCCGCGAGCGATGTCGGGCAGCGCGGGCTCGATGAAACGCAACCAAAACCGCAGGTACGGGTCGGCAACGCGGTACCGGGGCTCTCGTGCCGGGCAGGTCGACACCGGCAGATCGGCCGCCACGACCCGCTTGGCCTCTCGCAGCAGGTGCAGCGACCGCGCCAGCGGAGCGGCCTGCAGCCCGGCGCGAGTAGAGATTGCCTTGTTCGTGCGGTCGCCGGCGCCGATCGCGCCGAGCACGTGCCGAGCTTGGATGTCGGCAGGGAACTCGGCAGCGAGCACGGTGCGCCCGATCACCACCAGGTCGGAGTTCTCGTCGGTGAGCTGCTCGCGGACAAAAGACATCACGTCCGGCGCCCCGCGCCACTCAAGGCACAGCCGCGGGTAGCCGCCGGTGACCACCTGCGCGTCCACCGCGACCGAGCAATCGTCGACACCGATCATCGCCGCCGTATCCGCCACGCTGAAGGGATCGACGACGAACTCCTTGACGCGGCCGAACAGCGGGCGGTCGTAGGACGTCAACGCCTCCATCATGGCCAGGTCGGACCCGATGAGGATGAGCAGGACCGGCTTGGCCTCGAAGACGCGGTCCCAGACGGCCTGTAGCGCACCCTCGAGCGAGGGACTCGACTCCGCCAACCAGGGGAACTCGTCGAGCACCACGATGGCGGGGCCGTCGGGCAGCGCCGACGCCACCTGATGCAGCGCTGCCTGCCAGTTATCGAGCGTGATGCCATCGAAGAGGTACGCGCCCGGGAGCGTCGAGTGCCGGGCCGTCTGAGCCAGCCGCGCGAGCTCCTCGTCGGCACTTGCCAGCCGGGTCGCTGTGAAGAACAGCTGCGGTAGGCCGCTACGGTCGGCGAACTCGGTCACCAGCCGGGATTTGCCGGCCTGGCGGCGACCCCGGACGCTGAGCAGTCGCCCCACACCGTCGTTGACGACAGCATCGAGGTGGCGATGCAGCCGCCCGAGATCCAGCTGCCTCCCGACGAAAGCTCGCCTGCTTGCCATACCGATGAGACTACCAGAGATGTTAGTCTCATCGGTGTTAGTGAGACATCTACCGGGACCCGCTGAGCACTGGCGAGTCCCGCGGCGCGCACTTCCACACCGTAATCACAGCTCTACGTGGTGCACCACATTCTCAGAAATGGCTGCCACGTCACCCTCGATGACGACGCCCGAGGCCCGCGCCTGCAACTGCCGCGCCATTGCGATGAGCCGCTTCGCGAAGGCGTGCTGCTCGTCAACCGTGACACTCTCTCCCATGATGCGCATCGCCAGCGGCACCACGTCACTGTTCAGCCGGGCTAACTCGGCCAGCAGTTCACGGTCGGCGCGGATCACAGTTCAGTCCTGTTACTGCAGGCAGCGGGCGCATCGGTACGGAACGCCGAGTCGAGTGCGTAGCGCAACGAGCCCACGTGAACTGCACCGTTCGCTTTTCGCTTGGTTGACTCACCCGTATCCCATCTTTGCGCTTCGTCCTTGGATGGCGCCCAGCGCCGGGGGCAAACAAGCAGGCCGGACATCCGGGGCGTCCGTCGGGGCGCCAACTCATGCACGGCCCGACGCTGGGGCCTCGCAGAAGTGAAGCGGTGCGTCCGCTGTGTCGGCAATCCTCCGACACGATCTGCGACACTTCATGCACCATTCACGGTCGTCGAACGGGGCATGCCTTGACCGATCGTCACACCATTGTCGACGCCCGGCGCAGGCTGGGCCGCCAGCTCGCCGAGCTACGCACAGCAGCTGGTTACAGTCAGCACGAGTTCGCCCCGCTCACCCATTACACCCGCAGCACCATCGCCAACGTCGAGGTCGACCGCCAGCACGCCCCGCGCACATTCTGGCAGCTCAGTGAGGACGTGCTGAGCGCCAACGGGACGCTGAGCAGCGGCTACGACCAGCTCCAGGAGCTCATCCGCCAGCATCATGCGGAGGTTGCCCGCGCACTGCGCGAGAAGTCCGAGGAGCACGTCGGCGTCGGTGACTACCAGGAGCAAGGCGATCTCGCGCGACGCGGGGTACCGTTTGATCCCATGAGGCGGCGGACACTCGTCACCTGGGGTCTGGCCACCACGGCCGCTGGTGGGCTGGGTCTTGCCTCGGTCGGCGCGGTGGGTACCACCGACGTGGGACGCCTCCAGCGCACCGAAGCCCGGCTCCAGCGCCTCGCTCACCGGCACGGCGGCGAGAGCCTGTGGCAGTCGGCCGCGGCGGCGGCCGATGAGGGTTATCTCATGCTGGAACAGGGCAACTACGGGCCGAGCGTCGGGGACCAGCTATTGATGGCGACCGGCACGATGCAGCTCTGTGCCGGTTGGCTCGCATTCGATGCCGGACGGCACCATGCTGCCTGGACGTGTTACACGGATGCCCTGGCACTGGCACGGCAGCTTCATGATTCTGAGATGGAGACAAGGGCCTTCTGCGGCTTGGCCCGGGCGAGCTACACTCTTGATCGGCCGCGTGAAGCGCAACGATTGGCGACCGCAGCCGAGCAGGTTGCGGCATCCCCCGGTGGATCGCCTCGGTCGGCCGCCCTTTCCCACTGTCGCCATGCTGTGGCGAATTCATTGATGGCGGACATTCAGGGAACGGATCTGGCGCTCACCCAGGCCCGCAAGGAGCTGGATCGCGACTGCGATGAGCCGGTCGAGGAATGGAGCGCGTTCCTCACTCCGTTCGAGATTGACGGGGTCGAGGCCACCTGTGCATTGGAACTGGGGCAGCCATCCCGTGCTGGAGCGCTGTTGGAGCAGGTCGTCGCCGCCTATGAAAGTAGCCGGTTCAGGAGGAATTGTGCCCTGAATCGAGTGCGGTTGGCCCGGGCCCGCCTAGACAGCGGTGCGGTGGATGGCGCTGCCGAGGCGGCCAACGCGGCCGTCGATGATCTCTCCGGTGAGTTAGCGAGCTGGCGGGTGAGCACCGAGCTGGACGCTGTCGCCCACCGTCTAGCCCATTATCCCGAAGTGCCCGGCGTCGACCGCTTTCTCACCCGCCGCGGCGCGATGAGCGTCTAGTTCGCAGAACTGGAGGTTTTCTCGATGGACGTCGTCGTGCCCGAACTGGCTATACACCAGCACGATGCCCGCGGTTTGCACGAGCAGCGACAAGACGTTCTCTCCGTTTATTCAGACGCCAACGCTGATCGGCTCGATGATCCGTTCTACTCGCTCTCGCGTTACTGGGAACGCCTGCTGGCCTACGCTTCACGGGATGGATTCGGCTTCGTCACCGGTCGGCTCGGCACTGAACTGGTCGGTTACGCGCTCGGCTACCCACTCCCAGCCGGATCAGGCTGGTGGCGTGGCATCCGGGGAGAAGTCGACCAAGCATTGCTGACTGAAACCGGGCAGCGCACTTTCGCGTTCAACGATGGTACGCCCGCAGTGGCGCCGTCGCGGCTATGCCAGTGCCCTGCACGATGCACTGCTTCGTAGCCGGCCCGAGGCGCGGGCTGCCCTTCTCGTGCGGCCGGACAACACTGCGGCTCACCATGCATACCGATCGTGGGGCTGGTATAAAATCGGTGAACTCCAACCATTTGATGACGCGCCGATATTCGACGCGATGGTACGCGAGTCGCATAAGCAAGCAGACCCGCTCGGCGGCCGGTCAGAGGGCAATGACGGGTAGCTCGGCACCGGTTGCGTTGGCAAGTCGCCGAATGTCATCGGGATCCGAGGTCATAACGGTGGCGCGTCGTGGCGTGGCGAGGAGCACGACTGACGCATCGACGGGATTCGATGTCCCCGCGCGCCCGCAGAGCTCGCCAGTTGCCCGGGCCCTCCCGTGGGTCAGGTCGACAACCTCACTGGCGGCCAGCACGCGAGCGATCTTGGCCGCACGCGGTCCCCCGCGCCATACCTCGCCCACCACTCCAGCGGGGACAAAGGGTACGACCCCGAAGCGGACGAGATGGTCCCACAGCAGAACCCACCGGCGATCCGCGCGCTCAGCCGCAACGAGGGCTCCGGCATCGAGGACGAAATCATTGCTCATGCCCAGTCAATTCTCATGCGGAGCGCCGCGCCCGTCCCCCGTCCGCCTGGGCGGATCGCCGGGCTGTCGCGATCTCGGCGTCGATCGCCGCCCTTTCCTGCTCGGTCACGGCGCCGCACTCGGCCTCGTACTCGACGAGGAGTTGACGTCCAGCGTCGAGCCGGAGGCGGTGCTGGGCCGCGGTGGTGAGCCAGCCCGAGATGGTCTCGGAGGCATGTTCGGCCGCCTTCCGCACCTGCTGGGCGATGTCGGCGGGAACCGTCACCGAGATCCGTTCATACGATGGCATGATCGAATCATATCAGAATATTACAGCGGCCGAGTCTCCCGCTGGATAGCCCGAGACCCCGGCGGTGCTGCCCGATGAAGTCGAGCACCGTGAGCACAGCCCTGCCCGGCGTGCGCCGCGGTGTGCCTATGGAAGAAACTCCGCACATCGACGCCGTCACTGCGTTCCGGGGTGGCCGTGAGCCCGAGTAACTCGCCGGGATGCACGTGGTCCGGCAGCCAAGGACCACTGCTCCGCGGTGAAAGTTGTTCCGTCGCGCGCCTCGGCATGGCGAACGGCGGCCTCCAGGTCGTGGGTGATGTGGATTCGACGATGTGGATGCTGCGTCCCCCGGAATGTAGGCGCCCACTCCACACGATCGAGCAGGCCTTCGGCGATGCCGGACGCGCGCTTCGCGGCGTGGCGCCGTAGATCATTGAGGTCGGTCAGTCGAGGTGCATGAGGTAGGCTGCGAGGCTGGCTTGCCGATCAGGTCGTTCTGTCGGTGGTCGCTGCTTGAGTGCTCCTCATGCCATTGAAGGTGGGTGAGATGATCAAGCTGCTATAGGCCGACGGATGGTACCTCGTCCGGTCTCGGGGCAGCCACCGACACTACCGCCATCCGACCAAGCCGGGCACAGCCACAGTGGCCGGCAAGCCGAGTGAGACGTTGCGGCCGATGACCGAGAAGAGCATTCTGAGACAGGCCGGCATTGGGAGGACCCAGCAGTGAACGGATACGTCGTCGTCATCGAGGGTGACGAGGCTGGTGGTTTCAGCGCATGGAGCCCCGACCTGCTGGGCTGTGTTGCCGCCGCTGCCACCTACGAGGAATGCGTCGCCCTGATGCGTGAAGCGATCGCCGGCCACCTGGAGGTCATGCGCGAGCACGGCGACCCCATTCCGGTGCCATCGGCGATCGACGCCTTCACCGTCGTCGCGGCCTGAACCGCTCTTATCCGCCGTCCTGCGCAGAACTCGCGCGACGCGCCGTTACCAGCACCTCCGCCTGAGCGCTCATCGCCTGGGCCACCCGGGTTGACGCCGTCAAGCGAGGTGTAGCCATGCCCCTTCGACGCCTATGCCCACGACGAGGTCCGCCGTGTGTTCCGCTTCGCGCTGGGCTGGGCGGAGGAGGCTGATGACTGGCACCTGCGGGCCCATGCCCTGTCGAGGATGGCGATGCAGGTGACCGTCGATACTCGGTTGCAGACCTTCGCTCCGACGCATCGACGGGATCTGATGGACTAGCCCAGGCATCGTTGAATCCAGCTCCGAGTAGCGGGGACCGAACATGAGCACCGAGTTCGACACGCAGCTCCGGCGTGAGGCGATGCGGTGGCTCACGGTCCGCACACACGACGGCGCCGCGTCGATCTCGTCGGTGGATCTACTCGACTTCGAGATCGACGGCAGACAGTTCCGCCTGATGGACGCCCAACGCGGGATCCGCAAGCCGAGGGAGCTCTCCGCTGCGCTGTCGATCAGGACGGTCTATACGCCCGACGGTCAGCAACGGCCATACGAGGACTCCCTGGGCTCAGACGGGTTGCTCCGCTACAAATGGCGCGGCGACAATGCCGACCACGCCGAGAACAGAGCACTTCGGGCGGCGATGGAGGGCCGGCTGCCATTGATCTGGTTCTTTGGCGTGGGACCCGGCGTGTACGAGCCTATCTATCCGGTCTATCTGCTGTGGGAAGAGCCGGATCAGCACCAGTTCGTCATCGATCCCGATGTGGCGCGGGGTCTCGTCTCGGCTGGAAGTCCCGTCGAAGAGCGACTCCGTCGCTACATCATGCGTGAGACCAGGCAACGGCTCCACCAGCCGGTGTTCCGCGCGACAGTGCTCCGGGCCTACAAGACACGCTGCGCCGTGTGCTCCCTCCGACACGCAGAGCTGCTCGACGCAGCTCACATCATCCCTGACCACGATCAAGCCGGCGTTGCGTCAGTTCGTAACGGGCTGTCATTGTGCAAACTCCATCATTCAGCCTATGACAATCATATCCTCGGGATCAGGCCCGACCTCTTCGTCGAGATCCGCGCGGATCTGCTACACGAGATCGACGGTCCGATGCTGGAGCATGGGTTGCAAGGGAGGCATGGCCAACGTTTGATGTCGATTCCCCGCATTCGGTCCGAGAGACCGGACTCGTTGCTCCTACAACGACGGTACGAGGAGTTCCGAGACGCCCGCTGAGCTCAGAGGCGCGCGGGATTCCCACCTAACTGTCAGGAGGCAGTGTGCCACGGATCGAGGCGGTGTTCTTCGACGTGGGGGAGATGATCATCGACGAGACTCGGGAGTACGGCACCTGGGCCGACTGGTTGGGCGTGCCGAGGCACACCTTCTCCGCGGTGTTCGGTGCGGTGATCGCTCGCGGTGGTGACTACCGGGAGACGTTCCAGTATTTCCGGCCAGGCTTCGACCTCGCGACCGAGAGGGAACGCCGGACGGCGGCGGGCCAACCCGAGACCTTCGCCGAGGAGAACCTCTACCCCGATGCGCGTCCGTGCCTGGGTGAGCTGCAGCAGATGGGGCTGCGGGTTGGCCTAGCCGGTAACCAGACCTCCCGCGCTGAGCGGATCTTGAAGGCGCTCGGCCTGCCAGCGGACGTCATCGGCACGTCGGACGGTTGGGGGGTGGAGAAGCCCTCGCCCGCGTTCTTCGCTCGGGTGATCGAGGAGGCCGGCTGTGCGGCCGGATCGGTGGTCTATGTAGGGGACCGGCTGGACAATGACATCCGGCCCGCACAGCACGCCGGTATGCGTACCGTGCTGATCCGCCGCGGCCCGTGGGGCTTCATCGTCGAGGACGAGACCGTGAGCAGCCGGTGTCTGTTCCGCCTGAGTGGGCTCACCGAACTCCCCGGCCTGATCCGGGAGTACAACGCACACCAGGGCTAACCAACAGCCGGCAGTGACCGCACCCGCTCGTCCAGCACCCGTGCCTGCGGGGTGCCTTCCAACGCACGCCGCACCGCCGGGATCCGCCCGTGGGCAGTACCGTAGGGCTCACGTTCCAGCTGGTCGAAGGCCTGCGCCGCGAGGCCCATCCCGTGCTCGGCGTCGGTCGCGGCATGCGCGACCGCAAGGTCGAGCAAGACCACGGATCGCTGTTTACCCGCTCGGTCGTCGAGCTGATCGAGCGCGCAGTGCAGGCTCCCCACCGCGTCGGCAATCCGGCCGGCGATGAGCTGGCTGTAGCCGAGGAAGCCGGCCAGGCGCGCCGGGTCGAAGAAGTCGAGCCACTCGGGATCCTCGCCGCGGGTGGCCATCGAGTCCTCAGCCTGGCGGGCGTGCCGCACGCTCTGCGCAGGCGTACCCGTTCGTGCGCTCACCTCGGAGTGCACGCAATGCAACCACGAGCGCAATAACGGACCCCCGGCGTAGCGGGCGTGTCCCGCTGCAGCGTCGAGCAACGGCTGAGCCGCCGCGCCGTCCCCAGCGAAGCCTGGCACGAAGCTCCAGTGCGCGTACACGACGGCGGCCAGCGCGTGATCACCGGACTCCCGCATGGCTGTCGTGGCGATCTCGAAGCACCTCTCGGTGAGCGCAACTTGCCGCAGGTCGAAGAAGGCCAGCCGCGCGCCAAGCAGCGCCGATTCGGCCAGGGAACCTGCCATACGCCGTCGCACCTCGCCCTTGCCATCGCTGAGGAGCTGTATGCCGAGTTGGATGTGTCCCAGCGCGGAACGGAGCAACGGGTCCGCCGGCGCCGTCCAGTACATCTGACGGTGCTGTGCGGTGATCGTCGTGTAGGACTCGACGACCCGGGCGTCGACCCGGCCGCCCCGGTCTGCTGCGAGCGCGAGCGGTTCGAACACCTCCGCGGCGGTCTCCAGCGGGGCCACTCCGGGCAGCACCCCCGCCGCGATCAAGGCGCGGAGGAACCGCTGGCGACTGATCCCACTGTCACGCGTCTGACCGTCGAGCATGGTCAGCAGTCTCTCCAGCGGGTCAAGAAGTTCCGGTGAGTCGGGTCGCGCAGCGAGCTCATCCGAGGTGAGCAGGCCCAACTGGCTGGCCGGTTTGCCCAGGAGCGTTACGAGGTGCTTGCGGAAGCGGGGATCGGGCCGCCGCTCGCCGCTCTCCCAGCGGCGGACCGTGTTGCCCGTCAGCCCAGTGTCCGCCTCGCCGGCGTCGCGCATGCTGCTCTTGATCTGCTCGCACAGCTCGTCTTGGCTCCAGCCGCGTTCGAGCCGCTCCCAGGTCAGCTGCCGGTTCGGCGGGTACCGCCTGGCCGTGGCCATCGCGCATCGCCTCCACCCATCGCACGCACCGCGGTCAGCGTATGGCTCGCGATCGCGTGGCGTCACCGATCAGTCACTACTGGCTCATCAATGGCTGTCCCGTGGCCGGTACCGCGGCCGTGCGGCCCGCGATTGGCTTACTGCCGTCTTGGTGCGACAGTGGGGGAGCGGAGCGTCATGGGACCACCATCGAGATGGGTGCCCGAACGGGATCGACCCGGTGTTCGCCATCGCGGAGGAACGCCCTGGTACGCGGCGCAGGTTCCGCACCGGTGGCACTCCTGCCGACCCCAGACCATCGAACTGCACCGCGCCAACGGCTTGCTCATCGGCGTCTGCCACTGCACTTGCGGCGCCGTCACCGACAGCACCGGTCGTTGGGTTGGCCGCAACGCCCGCATCCACGACCCGGCTGGTCTGCGGCGCGCTCCCGAATCGCCGCAGCCCGCTCGCTGTCAATGATCCGTGCCGACAGAGAACTGCTGGCAGACCTCGCCCGGCTCAACTCCGACGTCGTGCCGCTGGCCATGCAGATCATGGACGACAGCGCCACCCGCGAGGAGCAGCAGACGTTCGCCGACCGGCTCATCGAACTCGGGACCCGACTCAACCACCGAGCTCACCACGCCGGGATAGTCATCGACAGCGAAACGGCGACACAGCCACAGACGGACCCGAGGTCCCGTCTGGAATCGTGAACGGTCGGTCAGCCCGGCAACGATCCGCCAATCCTGTCGCGCATGATTCCAGCAAGGCATTCACGGACAGACGGCTTCGTGGTCAGCGGGAACGTGTGGCCCCCTGCCGGCGGCAGCCATGTCACGAAGCAGCTCGTGCGCTGCCGGGCAGCCGATATGGCCCTTCGCATATGCGTGTGACAACAAAGTCATGCTCATCCAGACCTGGATGCCGCGCTTTGCCGCAAGGTCGCCAGCACTTCGGTCATCAGTAAGTAGCACCGCACCCGCGAACTCTGAATAGCACAGGATCAGGTGGATTGCCTCGGCCTCCCCCAGGTGTTCCCGTGGTGATCGTCTGCGGCCACCGAGCTGACGTCGTAGCTGGAAGATCGCTTCCGCGTCGCCCGCTCGGTTCGGCGAGACGGGCGCACCGAGCCAGTCCGCAATCGAGACCGAACACAACAGAGGCCAATGTTCGGCGGCCCGGCCAGTCTCAAACGCCGCAGTTTCGGTCCAGCGGCCGTAGCCGTCGAGTGCCACCTCGAGGAGATCGAGTCGACCGACAGCAGCAAAGTTGACAATCGTGCAGGTGTCGACCAGGACTGCGCTTGTCATAGGTCAGGGAATAAAAACCAGGTCGTCTTCGGCGTTATCGTCGAGCTCCGCGGGTAGTGGTGGCGGGAGGAGGGTCTCGGGCTGGATCTCGAGCACTCGCGCGGCCACTCGAGCGCTCACCCGCCCGGTTTCGAAGGCTTCGAGCACATTGTGGCTCAGTAGGCCAGGACGCCGAACTTCCGACTGATCACGAGTTCTCGCGCGGTAGCGTTCCAACCAGCCGCCTCGTACTGCACACGCTCGGAGCGTAAGCGTACCGAGGCGAGCTCGTTCGTCATCCCCGATGAGTCCTAGGTTCAGGAGTCGCCAGGACAACGCCGACGGCGACACACCGAGGCGTCCGACCAGGCGCGCGAAGGAATCCTCGTCGACGTTCCCGGCCGAGCTCGCCTTGACATCACGCTCCGGCATGAGGAACGATGCTGCAAACGAGTTGGCCCGCATCTCAGTGTCCGCTAGCCGTACAGCGGATGACATTACATCAACGTCCACCCGTAGGTCCTGAGCATCGCCGGCCAGAATATGGCCGAGTTCATGCGCGAGAGTAAATTGTTGACGGGTCCACGATCCCGAGTTGCTGACCAGGATTAAACGGAAACCATTCCTAGACCAGGACAAGCCATCGAACCCCGGGGGCAAGGCTTCGATCCCCACATCGACACCGAATACGCGCTCGATCATCTCTGGCAATCCGTCGCACCGCTCTTCGGACGCCCCAACGCCCGAACTCGCTACGAATTCAAGTGCCCCGGTTGCGAGCACGGCACCCTGGTCGATGAGACGTCCACTTAGCCGGATGCTCGGGAGAGCGGGTACCTGACGGACGCAACCAGCTGCCGCCAGCGTCGTGTACACCTCGTCGAGCTCCTCGGCCCTGGCACATGCCTTCTGTACGACGTCAGACACGTCGGCTTCCTGGGCTCGCGCTGCGAGACTCGGTCGCTCCGACGCCCCGTACAACAGCCAGTCCACAGACCTTCGCCCCTGCTCAGCGATCAACGCGAGTTCAAGTGGGGTGAAGCGCCGCGTGCCCGCGAGGGCCTTGGACAGTTTGGTGGGGTCCAGATCGATGGACCGCGCGAACCCGGCCTGCGTACGCCCGGACGCAGCGATGGCCTCCCGCACCCGATTGCGGAGGTCCTCTTCCCTGCTCACTACCACAGCATGCGCCCAAGTTGCGATTATCGCAAGTCTGAGTCTCGCTCGGTCGCCCGCGTTGGCGACGGCGGCAAGCTCGTTCGCGGGGCGATCTTGCCCGCCCAGGCTCGCCCTCGGCGGGCACCGTGCCGGCGCCGCCACGCCGAGGCTCGACGACAAAAACGCAGGTCCGGTGCGTAGTTTGCGGATCAAGAAATCGGACAGTTCGGGTAGCTCTTCGCGATCCCTGGAGATCGACATTGGGTTTAAGGCAACGTCATCCGCATCAAGTCGTTGTCTTAGCAGCGTCGCCTCGTCGGGGCGCCTCGGAGGGTCGTGGTGGCCAACCTGGACCTACGGGCTCTCGTTGATCTCTGTGAGCGACTGACATAAGGGGACCCGATGGATGGATCTTCCACAGGCCTACTCCGGTTCAGGCCAGAGGGCCAGGACGAGTTCGATCTTGAGAAGTTCTTCCGGGAAGGGCTCTCTCAGGCACTGCGGGGAAAAACTCGCCTCAACGTCATGCTCGCTGGCCGTGTCGGTGTCGGAAAGAGCACGCTGGTCAACGCCATCTTTGGCCAGCCGATCGCCCCGACCGGCGTTGGTTGTTCAATTACCCAGAATATTCAACGTTATACTAAGCCGAATCTCCCGATTTCAGTGTATGACACCCCGGGCATCGAGCTCGGCGTAGACCCGGAGCTGATAGCGAAGACCTATCTTACTGAAATCAGGAGACAGATGGGAGACGACGACACCCGTGTTCATTTTTGCCTCTACTGCGTCCGGACCCGGGATGAACGCTTTGAAACGGTTGAGTCAGACATCGTAAGAGCACTGGCGAAGGACGTTTTGGTAGCCCTCGTGCTCACGCAGTGTCCCACTCCCGACGATGCCCGTGCAAACAAGTTCGCCCGATACCTCACTTCGCTCGAACTCCCCGTCCTCGCCGGACAGTGCTTCATGACGCTGGCCGAAGAGGACGACGTCGCCGGTGTCACGCTCCCCCCGTTCGGCCTTCCTGATCTCGTGAGTTCGATTTACCATCAGCTGCCGGATGCGGAACGGCATACGCTGGCAAGCTGCCAGCGGGTATCGCTAGAGCTCAAAATCGCCGAGGCAAGACGTTCGGTGAACTTCAATATGGGCACGGCCGCATTGATCGCGGCCAGTCCGATCCCGCTTGTTGATTCTATTCCCTTGAGCGCGCTACAGATCAGCATGCTGGGCCAGATCGCCACTACCATGGGATTCAGGGTCGACCCCAAAGCTGTCGCTACCGCCTTCGCGACCGTCCTCAGCGTGGCCTCTATGGCCCGAACGACGGCAAGCCTCTTCAAGATCTTCCCTGGCACTGGCACTACCATCAATACGACTATCGCGTCCACCACGACGAAGGTTTTGGGCGAAGTGTTCATCAACGCATGCACGAACGTACTCATGCGCCAGATGGCAGGTGAGCCCATACACCAGGATGACATTGTGAGCGAGCTTCTTAAAGAGCTCCCAGCCCTGCTTAGCGGAGGTCTTCGTCATTCGGCATAGCGCCGCCGGTTACTCCCATTTCAGATCGAACCCCATCAGAGACTTGTATCGCTCGAGGAGTTCCTCGTCACTCAACTCCGAGGGTGGGGTGCGAAGTCCTTTGGGCTCGGGACCGTAGACCTCTGCTGCCACCTCCAGTTCCTGCTCGAGCTCCCATCCTGTCGAGGCCTGGCGGAACTCCTCGAGTGCGTCCTCGCTCATGGCACCTCCTCCGAAGGGGATACACCCGACGGTACAGAGCTACTCCGAGCAGGGCGAGCGCGTCGAGCGTCGCTGTTGTACCCAGGGGGAGATCACGATGACACCTGATCACGTGGGGGTCCGTCGATGTGCGGTCTGATCGGGGCGCTGCTCGCCCAGCCGCGCCTGACGCAGGAGCGCATCGCGGGCGCACTGGCGACGATCGCGCACCGCGGACCCGACCACACCGGCTGGTGGTGCTCGGCCGATGGCCGGATGATGCTCGGCCACGTGCGGCTGAGCATCATCGGGCTGGGCAACGGCAACCAGCCGCTGACCAGCGAGGACGGTGAGGTGCGCTGCGTGGTCAACGGTGAGCTGTACGGCTACCGGGCGATCCGCAGCGCCCTGCAGGCCGACGGTCGGCACTTCGCCACCGACTCCGACAGCGAGATCGCCCTGCACCTCTACGAGCAGTTGGGTGACGACTTCGTGCACCAGCTGCGCGGGGAGTTCGCGGTGGTGGTCGCCGATCAGCGCCGCCTGATCGCGGTGCGCGACCGTTTCGGGATCAAGCCGCTGTACTATACCGTCCGGGGCAGGGACGTGCTCGTCGCTTCGGAGATCAAGGCCCTGCTGGCGCTGGGGGTGCCGGCCCGCTGGGACGCAGCGGCGTTTTTCGCTGAGTGTCACAACGTCCGGACCGCGGATCGAACCCTGTTCGCCGGCATCCGGGCGGTGCCCCCCGGTTGCATGCTCGTCGCCCGCGACGGCCAGGTGGAGATCCGGCGGTACTGGGACACCGACTACCCCGGCCGTGAGACCCTCGCCGCCGACGGACGCTCGGAGGCCGAGATCGTCGCCGGGTTCCGGGAGGTCCTCGACAACGCCGTCGCCGAACGGCTCATCGCTGACGTCGAGGTGGCCTCCTACCTCAGCGGCGGGATCGATTCCAGCGCGGTGCTGGGCCTGGCCCAGCGCAAGAGCAACCGTCCGATCCGGGCATTCACCATCGCCTTTGAGGACGAGCTGTACAACGAGGAGCGGCTGGCCCAGCAGACCGCCGAATGGCTTGGCGCCACGTTTGTGCCGGTGCCCGTCAGCCAGCACGACCTGGCGCAGGCCTACTCCGACGCGCTGTGGCACACGGAGACGCTCGTTTCCAACGGCAACGGCGTCGCCAAGTACCTGCTGTCCCGGGCGGTGCGCGACGCGGGGATCAAGGTGGTCTTCACCGGCGAGGGTGCCGACGAGATCCTCGGCGGCTACCCCCCGTTCCGCCGGGACATGCTGCTGCACAATACCGAGGGACAACGACCGGAAGACGTCGAGAGACTGCTCGCGGAGCTCAACGCGACCAACCAGACCTCGCGTGGGCTGTTCATCGCTGACGGCGTGCCCGCCCCGGGACTCGACTCGATCGGCGTCCGGCTGGGCTGGGTCCCTTCGGCGATCGAAGCGTTCTCCACCCTCGCCGCCAAGTTGTATCCCTACTTCGCCGATGCATACCGCGAGGCCGCCCTGCGCACCGACCCCTACGCCGAACTGCTCGATTCCCTCGACGTGCCCGGCCGCCTCGCCGGGCGCGATCCGGTCAACCAGGCGCTGTACATCTGGACCCGGACGGTGCTGCCCAACTTCATCCTCACGGCCCTCGGTGACCGCATGGAAATGGCGCATTCGGTCGAAGGCCGGGTGCCTTTCCTCGACCACCACGTGACGGAGTACGCCGCGCAGATCCCCGTACACCACAAAATCCGCGGACTGCGAGAGAAGCACGTGTTGCGCGAGGCTGTCCGCGACTGTGTGCTGCCCGAGGTGTACGACCGCCAGAAGCACCCGTTCCTCTCGCCCCCGGCTCGCGGGATCGGCGACCCACTGGCCGTATTCTGCCAGGACACCTTGCGTTCCCGGTCCGTCGAGGACCAGCCGTTCTTCGACCCATGCCGGGTCCGCGGGCTAATGGACCACGTCGCCGCGATGGAACCCGCCGACCGGGCCGCGTTCCAAACCGTCGTTCTGGGGATCGTCAGCACCTGCGTCCTGCAACAGCGCTTCGGCCTCGCCGCCTGACGGGATAGCCCGGTCGCACCCGGGCTATCCCGGCCAGCTCATGATCACGCCGATGGCATCGTCCCCACCACGAAGAAGGTGGCCCCGTGCGGGTCGGTGATCCCTGCCATCCGCCCGTACGGGGTGTCGAACGGCTCGGCCAGGATGGTGCCGCCGGCCGCACTGGCGCTGGCCGCTGCGGCATCGGCATCAGCCACCAGGAAGTAGGCCAGCCAGTGCGCCGGGGTGCCCGCCGGGGCGCCCATCATCCCGCCGATGCCACCGACCGGCTCGCCGTCTCTGGCCGCGTCGACGTGGATGGTCGTGTAGTCCGGTGGCCCGCCCTCGATGGGTTCGTAGCGGTAGCCGAAAACCGAGCTGTAGAACGTGCGGCCGGCGTCCGGATCGGGCAGCCGTGCGTCGGTCCAGACCAGCGACCCTGGCTCGGCGTACACCTCCGCACCGTGCGTCCCGGCGGTCTGCCACACGCCGAAGGCGGCACCCAGCGGGTCCTGCGCTATGCACATCCGCCCGCTGCCGGGGATGTCCATCGGCTCGGCCAGCACCGTCCCGCCGTTCTCGCCGATCAGTTTCGCGGTGCCGTCGGCGTCGTCGCTGGCCACGTAGACGGTCCACACCGTGGGCTGGCCCTCGCTCTGGCACGGAGCGATAGCAGCCGCGGCGCGGCCGCCGACCTGACAGATCTGGTAATGGCCGAACTCCGCTCCGCTGTCGACGAACGACCAGCCGAAGACTGCGCCGTAGAACTCCTTGGCGGTGGCGAGATCGGGCACCGACAGGTCGACCCAGCAGGGTGTGCCGGTGGGCCACGGGTTTGTTCGGGTGGGCATGTGAAACCTCCAGTTCGGTATCTGACGGCGCCAGCAAAGCACCGACCCCTGACAATCTGAAGTCCGGCGAGCCACACCGTGCCGACCCTCAGCCAACGTCGATGACCGCGAGTACTCGATGCAGATGGCGGAGGTCCGCGCCGTTGCGGGTGGCCAGGGAGAACCCGTGTCGTACGGCAGTGGCGGCGATCAGGAGATCCATCCTGCGCGGCCGGGGGTTTCGCCCGGCCTGGCGAACGACGTTGGCGAGTAGGCCGTAGAACTCGGCCACCTCGGCGTCGAACGGTAAGACGTCGTAGGTGTCCAGCACGAGCCGCAGTCTCTGCCGGCGGTGCAACTGCTCGATCGGGTCAATGCTCGCGCCCACTCCGTAGTGCAGCTCGCCCACAGTGACAGCGCTGACGCTCACCAGGTCGGCGAAGGAAGCCGTGCCCAGCGAAGGCGGGTCGATGATGACCGAGGTGTCGAGGAGCACCCTGCGCTCGGTGGGCCCGGTCACTACGTGCGGCCTTCATCCCAGGGGTCCGTCGGCAGGTCGTCGGCAAAGACGTCGTCTGCCGCCTGAAGGTCCCGCTTCCACTGCTCCACGTCGAGGGGAGCCAGCGCTGCGAGCGCCGCGTCGAACTCGGCCGCGGGAACCAGGCGCCTCCTGCGCTGGCCCGGCCGCTGGTGCGGCACCAGGTCTGCGACCGGTTGGCCGTGCACCGTCACCGTGAAGGACTCGCCGGCGGCCACCCGTCTCATGAGCTCCGCATTGTTGTTACGCAGCTCGGACTGCTTGATCGTCTCGCGCACAGCTCCCAACATAGCTACTTGTAGCGATTGCGCTATGCAGTAGCACCAGGGCAGGCGAATCTCCTCCACCGGCGCGGTGCTTGCCCGTGGCTAGCTCTGTTCCCGAACTCGTCAGGAGTGCTGTCTACGGTCGGCCGAACAGCTCCGCTGTCGAGTTCGGGGGGCTGAGTGCACTCAGGATCCGGTCAGGACAGCTGAGCGGGACGTGCGGTCTTGCCGTCCGTAGGGCGCTGCTATTTTGCGTCGGCACCAGTAGCCGGCAGATCGGAAGCCGACGTGTCGCAGGAGCAGCCGGAGCAGTCGTCACCAGTGGCGCTGTTGGTAGCGCGGACCCGTCGCTTCCGCCTGTGGCGCACGGTTTCCGGCCTCTCGATCATCGGTGGGCTCCTGCTGGTCAGCGTCGTCGTCGGAGAGCGTTGGCTAGGCCTGCTGGGCATCGTGATCTACGCGCTGGGCAGCGTCTTGGTAGTGCGTGACATGACTCGACATGCCTCGGAGGCGCAGCGCCCGGATCGGCAAGCGATTCTCGCCCGTCTCGGGTGGTTCTTGCTCGGCGTCGCACTGATCGCAGGTGGTTCGATCATCGCCGTCGCAGCATGAGCCTCGAACTGGCAACGTCATAAGGACATAAGGAACTGCCCATGCGCATGAGCTTCACCGTCGAGGACGAGGACGCCTTCCATACCCGCCGCGACGAGTTGCTGGACGACTACGCGGGATGGCTCGCCTCATCGAACGTCACCGAGGCGCAAGCCGGCGACGCGGGGCTGGCGATGGACTGGAAGTGGGGCTACCAGGACGGTGAGCTGGGCCGGTGGACGATCGCCGACCTGGAGGAGTTCCTGCTCGGCTGGTGTCCTCGCAAGCTGTCCATGCCGGCCGAGGAGTGTGCCGGCTTTCCCCGCTCGATCGGCGCCTTCATGACCTTCCTGGCCGCCCAGGGGTTACTCGCACCCGGCAGCGGAACGCTGTCGCAGCTGCAGCGCTGCTGCGAACGCAACACGTCGCGCTTCGTCACGAAGATGGCGGATCCGGCGAACTTCGGGCTGGCCAAGGGGCTCTTCGCCGGGCCGGGCGGCCTGGAACCGGGCATGGAACCGGACGACGAAACCCTGGCCGCGCTGACACAACGGATCAATGCCCTGGCACCCGGCGGTATCGACGAAGCGCCGATCCTCACCGTCGGTCCGGCCACGCTGCCCGAGCCGCGGCAGCGAGCGGAGTCCGCCGCAGCCGCCCCAGCACTGGGCCAGCTGCACCAGCTCTGGCAGTTCTGCGCCGCGCCGGGGCGCCCGCTGACCCAGAAGGGCAACCTGCGGCTGGCCGACGCCCGGCATCTGGTGGATGCACTCGGCACCGGCGACGTGCCCGATGTCGAGATCGGCGACTACCGGCGCACCCTGCGCTCAATCGAGGACCTGCCTCACCTCAGCTGGCTGGTGGAACTGGCTGTCGAGGCCCGGGTGCTGCGCCGGTACCGGGGCCGCCTGGTGGCGGTGGCGCGGTGGCGCGAGCTGTCCCCGGTGCAGGCCCTCGACCGGCTGGTCGACACAGCTGTCGAGGCGGGCCTGTCCGGGGCCCTGTCGCCCCACCTGCCCTGGATGGCCGCCTTGCAGGAACTGGTCGATGAGGGTGTCGGGCGGCTGCTCGCCGAGCTGATCGACTGGCGAGCGGCCGGCAAACCGTTGCCCATCGAGGAGCTCACCGAATTGATGGTCGAGGGCGTGGTCCGGTCGTTCACCGGCCTGAATGACTTCCACCTCGGCTTCGTGCGCGATTGGGTCCGCGGTCAGCTGGACCGGTTGGCCGCACTCGGCGTTGTCACGTTGCGCGACGTGCAGCACATCCCCTCTCAGTGGGGCGCCACGGTGGCGCAGGGCGGTATCGCCGAGCTCACCCCCGCCGGCGTGCCCGTCGCGGTCCGGCTGGCCGAGGAACTCGGCATCATCGTGCTCGCCCGGCTGGATCCGGCCACCGCGACGGCCCGGGATGCCGTCGGCCTGATCGAGCGCCTCGAACCGGAAACGTGGCTCGCCGATACCGCTGCGTGGGTGGCACACCGCGGTGCAGAGCCGGCGGCTCGGGAGATCGTCGGCGTGCTCAACAACGCTGCGACGCCGGCACCGGTGGTGCTCGCCGTGCTCACCCAGCTCGACGGGCTGGTCGGTGAGCACGCCATCCCCGCCGTCACGGCCATGCTCGACGGGCCACACGACAGCTTCGCGGTGCAGTTGCTGACCGGTGCGGGCGCGCTGGATCCCGCCGAAGTGGGTCCCGACCGGTTACTGCGCGCCGGGATCGACCTCATGGTCGTCGCCTACGACGTCGGCGGGCCCGAGGACCTGCTCGCCGCGCTGGCTGCCGGGGATTGCGGGCCGGACGAGCAGGCCGCGCTGCTCGAGCACTTCTGGCGTACCGAGCATCCCCGGGTCGCGGAACTGCTCGAGGTCATCGGCGAGCACCACCCCGACAAGCGAGTTGCCAAGTCGGCCCGCAAGGCGCTGCTGCGCCACCGCAGCTTCATCGCCGGCCGGACCCTGACGTAGCGACTCACGGGCGCCTCCTCCGCAGGTTGATGGCTGATTGATGCCTTGACGGACTGGGACGTCGCGCGGCACCATGGGTGTGTATTACGCAACCAATGCGTATTACGCAACACGGGCAGAGGGGCGGTCCCATGACGGACGTGCTCAACCCGCAGCTCACACGGAACACCATGGGGCAGTTGTCACCGACGGTCGTCGAAGACCCGCGCATCACGCTGTACCCGCGGCTACGGACGTCGCCCTACTTCTGGAAGTCCCGCGCGCATGGAGTGGCGGCGTACAGCGTGTACAACCACACCTACCACCCCCGCCACTACGGCGACCCGGTCGCCGAGTACTGGGCCCTGATCAGCGGCGTGACACTCTGGGACGTCGGCGTCGAGCGCCAGATCGAGATCGCGGGCCCGGATGCCTTCGACTTCACCAACATGCTCGTTCCTCGTGATCTGTCCAAGTGTGCGGTGGGGCAGTGCAAGTACGTGTTCATCACCGCGCCGGACGGCGGCATCATCAACGACCCTGTCCTGCTGCGGCTCGAGGAGAACCGCTTCTGGTTGTCGCTGGCCGACAGCGACGTCGGGCTGTGGGCAATGGGACTGGCGCATGCCGGCGGATGGAACGTCCGGATTCGTGAGGTCGATGTGGCCCCCGTTCAGGTCCAGGGCCCGAACGCCAAGGATGTCATGGTCGACCTCATCGGGCCGGATATCCTGGAGATGCCTTACTACTACCTGCGCCGCTACTCACTCGATGGGATGGACATCGTGGTGAGCCGCACGGGGTACACCGCGGAAATCGGCTACGAGATCTATCTGCACAATGCCTACCGGGACGCCGGTCGGTTGTGGGATCGGGTATGGCAGGCCGGACTACCCCATGGCATGCAGCCGATCGGACCGTGCCATATCCGGCGCATCGAGGGCGGGATACTCGCCTACGGCGCCGATATCACCCTTGCCACTAACCCGCTCGAGGTCGGCTACGACTACCGCTGGATGGTCGACCTCGATCAGGACGGTGACTTTGTCGGAAAGCAGGCGCTGACACGCATCAAGGCGGAGGGCATCTCGCGCCTGATGGTCGGGGTGGAGATCGAGGGTGAACCGCTCGGCACGTACAACGACGGGTCGATGATCGAACGGTTCGGTGTGTACTCATCGAAGTGTTCGTCGCGGGAGGCGGCCGTCGGCGCGGTCACCAGCGCCTGCTACTCGCCAAGACTGGCACGCAACATCGGCCTCGCGATGCTGCCGATCGAACTGAGCCATACCGGTACGGAAATCACGATCCAGACCCCTACCGGTATGCGCGCGGGTGTGGTCGTCAAGAAACCGTTCATCGATCCCCGCAAGGAGACTCCCAAGGGTTGATGGCAAGGGCTGATGGCGCCGACGTAAGGAGGGGACACCGTGAGCAACCTGCCGGATCACGCGGACGTCGTCGTCATCGGTGCGGGCATAGTCGGGAACTCCCTCGTCTACCACCTGACCGATCGAGGGTGGCGCAACATCGTCCTGATCGACAAGGGCCCGCTACCCGATCCCGGGGGGTCCACGGGCCATGCGTCCAACTTCATCTTCCCCGTCGACCATGCCAAAGAGATCACCGCGCTGACATTGGACTCGATGCGCCAGTACGAGAAGCTCGGCACGCTGACCACGTGCGGCGGCATCGAGATCGCCCGTGAACCAGCACGTGTCGAGGAGCTCACGCGGCGGATGGCGTCCGCGACGTCCTGGGGCATTGCCGCGGAGCTAATCAGCCCGGCGGAGGTGGCCCAGCGCGTGCCGTTCGTCGACGAGAGCATCATCCTGGCGGGTTTCTGGACGCCGTCGGTGGCGGTCGTCGACCCGGTGCGCAGCGGCGTGCTGATGCGCGAGCAGGCGAGCGCGCTCGGGGCGTTGACGGTCTGCGCGGGGATCGAGGTCGTCGATATCCAGACCGATATCCATAGACAGGGCGGCCGGGTGTCGAAGGTCCGTACCGACCATGGCGATATCGACACCGACACCGTGGTGATCGCCTGCGGCGTGTGGAGCCCCCGGATCGCCGCAATGGCCGGCGCGAGTATCCCGCTGACCCCGGCCGTGCACCAGATGATCGACATCGGGCCGATCCCGGAACTTGCCGGGACCGGGCAGGAGATCGCCTACCCGATCATCCGGGACATGGACGCCATGATGTACGAGCGCCAGCGCGGGGCGGATCTTGAGATCGGGTCCTACGCGCACCATCCGATCTTGCACGAGCCGGACGACATTCCCTCTCTTGCCGCGGCACAGTTGTCTCCGACGCAGCTGCCGTTCACCGACGCCGACTTCGCCGCGCAGCTCAAGGATGCCCGCACGCTGTTCGGCAAGATCCTCGACCCGCCCGGGGTAGCGAAGTGCGGACCATCAGTGCGGCATGCGATCAATGGGCTGCTCTCCCTGACTCCCGACGGTCACCCTGTCCTTGGTGAGACGGTCGAGGTGAAGGGCCTGTGGTCGGCGGCGGCGGTGTGGATCAAGGAGGGTCCCGGGGTGGGCCGGATGGTGGCCGGGTGGATGACCGACGGCACTCCGGAAATCGATCTGCACGGTGCCGACATCGCGCGTTTCTGCCCGCACCAGCGCACCAAGGCACACGTACGCGCCCGTGCCTCAGAAGGCTTCAACAAGACGTACGGGATCGTGCACCCGCGTGAGCAGTGGGCGTCGGACCGGCAGCAGCGTCGCTCGCCGTTCTCCCTCAGGTCCCAGGGGCTCGGCGCGATGTTCTTCGAGGTGAGCGGCTGGGAGCGACCGCAATGGTACGAGTCCAACCGGCCGTTGCTCGCCGAGTTCGCCGACCGCATCGAGCAGCGGCCGCACGAGTGGGACTCCCGCTGGTGGTCGCCGATCATCAACGCCGAGCATCTGGCGATGCGGGAACGGGTCGCCATGATCGACTTGTCGGCGTTCGCCCAGTTCGAGGTCTCCGGCCCCGGTGCGCTCGACTACCTGCAGCACCTGACGGTCGCGCAGCTAGACCGACCCGCCGGCCGGATCGTGTACACACCGGTCCTCGCCCCGAATGGGGGGTTCCGCAGCGATCTGACCGTGGTGCGACTCGCCGAGGATCGGTTCCGGATCATCACCGGTGCCGCAGACGGGGGGCGTGACCGGAAATGGTTCACCGACCACCTGCCGGAGGACGGGTCGGCCTTGTTCACGGACCTGACCTCACAGGTCTGCACGATCGGGGTGTGGGGGCCGCGCGCACGCGACCTGCTGGCGTCGACGACCGAGGATGACATGTCCGGCGAGTCGTTCGGTTTCGGGACCGCGCAGCACATCACGGTCGGCACTGTGCCGGTGCTGGCGCTGCGGATCTCGTATGTCGGCGATCTCGGTTGGGAGCTTCATGCGCCCTGTGAGCAGGGCCTGCTGCTGTGGGACACCCTCGCCGGCGCTGGCCGGCGCTACGGCGTGGTGCCGGCGGGTACCGGCGTCTACGGCACCACTGGACGGATGGAGAAGGGCTACCGCCTGATGGGCAGCGAGCTCGAACTCGAGTATGACCCGGTGGAAGCCGGGCTGGCACTGCCCAAGGTCAAAGCGTGCGACTTCATCGGCAAGAACGCCTACCTGCGGGCTCGCGACCAGGAACCGGCGGCGACGCTGTGCACGCTGACCGTCGATGACCACACCGATTCACACGGCATCCGCCGTTACCCGCAAGGCAACGAGCCGATCCTGACCACCCGCGGGGAGCGGATCGTCGATCGGAGGGGCCGCGCCTCGTACGTGACAAGCGCGGGCGCGGGGCCCTCGGTGGGCGCCTACCTGCTGATGGCCTACCTGCCGCCCGAATACGCCACGGAAGGCGCCACGCTCGTCGTGGAGTACATGGGCGAGCGGTACCCGGTCACGGTCGCCCGGGTGGGACGCACGCCGCTGTTCGACCCCGGGGATCAGCGCATGCGGGCGTGAGCGGGCAGAGGTCCGCGAATCTGGCAACGCGTTGACAGCGGGCTCGTCGCTGAGGTCCGCTGTAGACTCGGAGATCATGAATTCCGGCAAGGACGACCGCGCGCCCGGCCACGTCCAATCCGTGCAGCGGGCCGTCACCATTCTGGAATTCCTCGCGCGCAACGAATGGTCGGGCGTCACCGATGTCGGCAACGAGCTCGGTGTCCACAAATCCACCGCGGGACGCATACTGAGCACGTTGGAGGTGCGCGGACTTGTCGAGCAGCACGTCGACAGCGGCAAGTATCGCCTTGGTGTGGGCCTCGTTCATCTTGCGCGCGCTGTCACGGTCGAGCCGGAGCTCACCCGCGAGGCCAGACCTGTCTGCGAATGGCTGGCACAACAGACGGAGGAGACCGTCACGCTGGCGGTGCTCGAGGCCCACGAGTGCGTGACGATCGACCAGATCATTTCGACGTCGACGGTCGTCAGCCGGAGCTGGCTCGGCAGGCGCACGCCCTTGCACTGCACTGCACCGGGCAAGGTGTTCCTGGCGTTCCTGCCTGCCAGCCGTAGAGCCGAGCTCATCGCAGGCCCGCACGAGCGTTACACCGAGCGCACGATCATCGAGCCCATGAAGCTTCGCGAGGAGATCGAGCAGGTCCGCATCGATGGCTATGCGACGACCTTCGAGGAGTTCGAGGACGGTCTGAGCGCCGCGGCCGCGCCGGCGCGCGGGTCGGACGGCACGGTCGTGGCCGTCATTGGCCTTTCCGGCCCCTCCTACCGCCTTCATGAAGACCAGCTGCGCCAGGTCGCGCCGCTGGTACGGGACGCGGCGATGCAGATTTCATCCCGTATCGGGTACTGGCATCGATCTGGACCATGAGGTCGGGCCGTCAGGACCGACCGGCGTCCCGGCTCGCGCAGATGCCGGGGCAGCCGGCGCAGGGGATATCGCAGGAGGCTACTTCGCCGGATGACCCGACGTGCCCGGTAAGACTCCGCTTCTCGTCCTCGGTCATCCCAGTGAACTCCTGCGCGATCCGCGCGAAGACCACGTCGCTGAACGCTGCCGTGCCGGATGCTTCGAAAAGACTGCACCGTCCGGTGAGCACGTCATCGACCAGCGTGCGGAACTCATCGTGGTCGCTGCGGTCACGCAGCAGGGCCAGCGCGTCTCGAAGTTCCTCGGACAACTCCGGTTCACCGCACGCGACGTCGGTCATGGGCTCGTGGTCGGTCATCGCTCCTCATCAGTGGTTCTCGTAGGCGCCTGGGCAGCGCGCGATCCGGCGTGTCGCCATACGCGCCACGACGCCATTGTGCACGCCGATCGCCCGACCCCACACATCGAGAGGCCCGTGGAGCGCCACGTGATGACCTTGGCCGTCATCGTTCTGACGAATCAGTGCAGCTCAGGAGTGTGGGCCGATGGTGACGATCGTGATCGTGCCCGGGCCGGACCCGCACTGCCTGTGCTTCGCAGGTGAACACCAACTCGAACGGCGGCGCGCTTATTCGTCGTCAGCGTCCAGCAGATCGTCGCGCCGCGCCACGCGGCCCTGCGCCGCGTCGGCGAGCCCGCGGAGCGGGGAGGCTCGCAGCTCGTCGTCCTCCCACAATTCTGAGGTTTTGCGCAGATCGTCGTGTGCGGTGGCGATGAGAGTTCGCGCGGCTTGCCCGGTAACGGCTTGTCGGCTGAGTTCGGCGAATGTCTTGTTGTAGAGAGCGATTTCTCGCGGTTGGCTGATGGTGAGTTCAGCGGAGATGGTCTCGACATGCACGAGCCGGTTGTCGAACATGATGAATTGGTTAGTGGGTACGCGGTAGCCAGCGTTGGCCGGGATGATGCCGAGGATGACACGGGGTAGCGACATAGCGGTTAGGAGCCGGTCGAGTTGCCCGATCATCACTCCTGCGTCGCCTACGGTGGTGTGTAGGGCTTGCTGGGCGATGATGAAGTGGAACCTGTGATCACCATTGTATAGGATGTGTTGCCGCTCCATACGTGCCGCTACTCCGGCGTCGAGGTCATCAGGGATTTGGTAGAAGTCGATGACGCGGCGCATGACGGCTTCAGCGTATTCGGCGGTGTGCAGGAGCCCGGGTATCAGTATCGGTTCATACCAGCGTATCAGCCGGGTTTGCGCCTCCAGCGTGCGTGAGATTTGCTGCCGTCGACGGGTCCCGGTGCCCAGCATCCGTCGCCATTCCACATACATGGCTTCGATGTGCCGCACGGTGGCGATCAGGTCCGGTATGTGGCTGTCCGCTCCGGCGTGGTGGCACCAGACGCGAATGTCGTCCTCTGACGGTGCCTGTTTTCCGAACTCGATTTTGGAGACTTTGGAGCTGTGCCACCCGGCCAGCTCAGCGAGTCCCCGGCCGGTGAGTCCCGCATCTTTGCGGAGGTCTCGTAACCGGTGGCCGAGGGCTTCTTTTGCCTGATGAACAGAACTCGTCACAGGATTGGTCGGCTTAGTCGCGGACGTGTTCGGTGTAGTCTCGGTGCGGTATCGCTGTTTGCCACACCACGTCCCGTACCGCGCAGCACCGCGCGACGATCACTGGGTCGGTGGTGGCTGCGCCACCGGCGAACCGGCCGCCCGGCTCGAACACGGTAAACACCACCCGCTCGTCGTCGAACAGCCAAAAATCGTCGGCGGCCAAAGCGTCGGAGTCGATGAGGTGACGCGGTTGCCACCGGATGTCTTCCCCGGCGGCGATGTTGTGCTCGGCGACGGTGAGGCCCCATCGGGTGTAGTCGACGTGGGGAACGGTGACCACCCGCACGCGCCGGATGCGTTGCGACAGCGCTTCGCCGTCGGTCAGCGGCGCACCCGACAATGTGAAACCCCCACGACCCGAGTCATCGAGCCGGGCGCCGAGGTAGGTGCCCTGCTCCAGATGTGCCAGTAGACGCTGTGGGATTTCCACACTGTCGTGTCGACCGGCCACTTTCCAGCCCTGCACCACGTAGGTGCCCCGGTCCGTGGCGAACAACGTCGGAGAGCCGCCGCCCTGGGTTGCCTTGCCGAGGAACGTTAGCCGCATGGTGTGCCTCCGCGCTAGGAGCGTGCCCGAGTTTGCTCAAACACCACAATGGTGTCTCTACCAGGGAAGTTGTGTCAACCGATATGAGGGTCCTGCTGCTATATGGAGCAAGCTGTAGCAAACTTCTAGGGCCCGCGGGGCTCGCAGCCGTAGCGTCGTCGGCGGCAGTCAACAGGGCCTCCAGCCGGGCGGGTCCCAGGCAGGGACCGCAGCCGGTGGGACCTACACGACTTCACCACCCCAGTCGGCGAAAGATCGAGGACGTCGCGATGACCTGGTATCTGCAGTCGCCCAAGGACAACGACACCCATCGGGGCACGATGAACCGGGGCATGGTGAACGCCGACTGCGGTATCCAGTTTGCGCCGCGACTGG
This sequence comes from Pseudonocardiaceae bacterium, assembly GCA_050699975.1. Lineage (GTDB taxonomy): Bacteria > Actinomycetota > Actinomycetes > Mycobacteriales > Pseudonocardiaceae. The sequence goes on from JBOHGH010000045.1 coordinate 26,821, forward strand.
TGGCGTTCGGGCGCAAGGCATTGCCCGGCCCGCCCCCTGATCCTGAGCAGACCTGCTCGGCGTGCGCCCGGCCGGGGAGCGCCCGGTGAGCGCGGGGCTGCCCGGCGATGACCCGTGGATGCAGGCGTGGCCAAAACTGCGGGCATTCGTCGACAGCGGCGCATCGGAGCAGGACATCACCGCCTACGCTCGTGAGCTGGCGCGGGGCCTGCCCGACGGCCGTGACCCGGTGAGACCCGTTGGCCGGCAGTGCACGCACCCGGCGCGCCATATGGATGCTTGTCGCTGTCTAGAGGCCTTCACAACAGCGATAAGCATCCATGTCGCGATGCTGAGCGCCTTGCGCCCGCGCTTCACGATGTGAGTCGCGCGAGCCAGCTGCAGACGTCTTGTGCGGTGGCTTCGACGCTACGGTCGGTGGTGTCCAATAGCGTTACCGGTGGGCTCAGCGTCGCGGCGCCGGCGGCAAGCCACGAAGCGTAGTCGAGCATCTCGGCGATCCTGGGTTCGTTCCACTCCCGCCACGCGGGCCGGGCGCGAAGCCGCTGCGCCAGCATGTCGGGCCGGCAGGTCAGCGCCAGGTAGTGCACGGCGCTGAACAGCGCACGCTCGGGCAGCGGTTCGAGCTCGGGGGGGACCACGGTGCCGCAGAGCAGCACCGGCCGCCCGCTGCACCCGATCATCGCGGCCAGCCGCAGCCACGTCGAGCGGAACAGCCGGTGCTCGCCGGTGGGATCACTCAGCTCCGGAAGCCACAGCACGTCCTGTTCGAGGACCACGAAGCGATCGGACAGCCGCGGCAGCAGCGCGCGGGCAACGGTGGACTTGCCGGTTCCGCTGGGACCCGTGAGGCAGAACAGCGGCTGGCCGGCCAGGGCCTGCCGGTGGCCGCACTCACCGCAGACCGGCGGCCGTTCCACCAGGTATCCGCAGCGGTCACAGATCCGCGGGTTCATCCGGTGCCGGCGAGCGGCCTATCCGAACAGGTCACCGAGGAAGCTCCCACGGCCCCGCCGGTGTCCGTACGGCCGCGGCGAGTCGGCGTAGTGCCCGTGGTGTTCTCCCCGGTAGGGCCGGGGTGAGTCCCGGTAGGGCCTGGGCGAGTCCGGGTGGCCGCGATGCCCACCCGAGTGCCCCGCGTAGGGGGGCACACCGCCACCGTAGTACCGCTGCTCGGCATGCAGGATCTGCTCCAGCTCACCGTGGTCGAGGAAGAGTCCCCGGCAGGTCTCGCACTGCTCCAGGTGCACCCCTTGCTTGTCGAGGGTACGCATCGATCCTTGGCACTTCGGACATATCACCGCGCCAGCATACGATCCGTTGTGCCCGGCCAGCGCAGCGAGTCGAGCTCGCGCCTGCGAGCATCAAGTAAGCCTTGCTTTACCGAAGAATTGCTGCTTCACTCTTTCGAGTGATTGATCACTGTATGCAGCTAGCCGGGTGACCGGGCGTGCCACGGCCGCGGGCCGTCGTTACCGGCGGAGCGGGGTTCCTGGGCTCGCACCTGTGCGAACGCCTCCTCCTCGAGGGCTACAGCGTGCTGTGCCTGGACGACTTGAGCACGGGCTCAGCGGCCAACGTCGCGCATCTCACGGAGGTGGGCCCGTTCCGGCTGATCCGGGCCGACGTCACCGACTTCGTGCACGTCGTCGGCGACGTCGACGCGGTGCTGCACTTCGCCTCCCCCGCGTCGCCGATCGACTACCTGCGGATGCCCATCGAGACCCTGAAGGTCGGGTCGATCGGCACCCTGCACACGCTGGGCCTGGCCAGGGAGAAGAAGGCGCGCTACCTGCTGGCCTCCACGTCAGAGGCTTACGGGGACCCCCAGGTGCACCCGCAGCCGGAGAGCTACTGGGGACACGTCAACCCGGTCGGGCCGCGGGGCGTCTACGACGAGGCCAAGCGGTTCGCCGAGGCGATGACGATGGCCTACCGCCGCGCGCAGGGCGTCGACACCGCGATCGTGCGCATTTTCAACACCCACGGCCCGCGGATGCGACCGGGCGACGGGCGGGCCGTGCCGACGTTCATCCGGCAAGCGCTGGCCGGCGAGCCGTTGACGGTGGCCGGCGATGGCAGCCAGACCCGGTCGATCCAGTACGTCGACGACCTGGTGGAAGGATGCCTGCGGCTGCTGCGGTCGACGCTGCCCGGCCCCGTCAACATCGGCAACCCCTACGAGGTGTCGATCGACGAGCTGGCCGTTCTGATCCGCGACCTGGCCGGCTCGTCCAGCGCCATTCGCTACATTCCGCGCCCGGAGGACGACCCGACCGTGCGGCAGCCCGACATCACGCTGGCCCGCCGATCGCTCGGCTGGGCGCCGACCATCGACCTCCCCGACGGGCTGCGCCGGACGATCGAGTGGTTCCGGGCGCGCCTCGACCGATCCACGACCCCGCGTGCGGTATGACGCCGTGGCTCATTCATGTCCGATTTGTACGGTATTAGGTTAGGGTGCCCTTCATGCACCCGGCGCATGCTCCCCACCCGGAGCCCGAGGTCGTGATCATCGGTGCGGGGCCGGCCGGCCTCACCGCCGCCTACGAGCTGACCCGCAACCAGGTGCCGGCAACCGTGCTGGAGGCCGATGACATCGTCGGTGGGATCAGCCGCACCGTCGAGCGGGACGGGTGGCGGTTCGACATCGGGGGTCACCGCTTCTTCACCAAGGTGTCCCGGGTGGAGGCGCTGTGGCACGAGATCCTGCCCAACGGGGAGTTCCTGCTCCGGCCCCGGTGCAGCCGCATCCTGTACCGGGGCAAGTTCTATGACTACCCGTTGCGCCCGTTCGGCGCCCTGCGCAACCTCGGTGCGGCCGAGGCGGCCCGCTGCGTGCTGTCCTACGCGTGGGCGAGGCTGCGTCCACCGGCCGACCAGTCGCATCTGGAGGGATGGGTCGCGGCCCGCTTCGGGTACCGGCTCTACCGGCACTTCTTCAAGACCTACAACGAGAAGGTCTGGGGGGTGGCGGCCACCGAGATCCAGTCGGACTGGGCGGCCCAACGGATCAAGGACCTGTCGCTGGCGAACGCGGTGCTCAACGGGCTGCGCCCCGGACGAAACCAGAAGGAGATCACCTCGCTCATCGAGGAGTTCCACTACCCGAAGTACGGGCCGGGGATGATGTGGGAACGCTGCTGCGAGCTGGTCGAGGCCGCCGGCAGCAAGGTGCACCTGAACCAGCCGGTGGCCAGGATCCGGCGCGAGGGCGGCCGGGTGGTCAGCGTCGAGACCACCGTGGACGGGGCGGTGACCAGTTACCCGTGCACCCAGCTGATCTCCTCGATGCCGCTGCCCGACCTGGTGCGCGCCATGGACCCACCGGCGCCGCCCGCGGTCCTCACCGCCGCCGGCGAGCTGCGATTCCGTGACTTCCTCACGGTGGCCCTGGTGGTGCCCGCGAGTCAGGCATTCCCCGACAACTGGATCTACGTCCACTCCCCGCAGGTGCGGCTGGGCCGCATCCAGAACTTCGGGGCGTGGTCGCCCGCGATGGTGAAACCCGGGCGCACCTGTCTCGGCCTGGAGTACTTCGTGTTCTCCGGCGACAAGCTGTGGGAGCTGCCGGACACCGACCTCATCGAGCTGGGCACCCGCGAGCTGACCACGCTCGGGCTGGTGGATCCCGGGCAGGTGGAGGCCGGCTACGTGATCCGGATGCCCAAGGCCTATCCCGTCTACGACCAGGACTTCCGGGCCAACGTGGACGTGCTGCGCGGCTGGCTGGCCGGACACGCCCACAACGTCCACCCCGTTGGACGCAACGGCATGCACCGGTACAACAACCAGGACCACTCGATGCTCACCGCCATGCTCACGGTGGACAACATCCTGGGCCGCGGGGACCACGACATCTGGTCGGTCAACGTCGAGGCCGAATACCACGAGCAGAACGCCGTCCCGGGCACCGGGCGCGACGCCCCGATCCTGCGCCGACGCCGCGGGCCGGATCTCAGGCCGACTCCGCCGATCGGGCAGCGGGATGCAGGGGTGGCAGGGTCCCCAAGGACTCCGCTGGGAGGCGGGTGAGCCGGCCGTCCTCGATGACGTTCCAGCCAAGCCAGCGCCAGGCCCCCGCGCTGGCCCTGACGAGCTGGTCCGTGATGGCGTCGAAGACCGCGATCTCGGACCCCGGCAGGGTGCAGATCTTGAACCCGACGGGCTGCCCGCTGGTGGCGTCCCAGACCCGGACGGTTCCGTCGTCGCCGCCGGTGAGCAGGCGGGTGCCATCGGGGGACCAGGCCACCGCCCCCACCCCGCTGGTGTGGCCGGTGAGCTGGTGGAGGGGTTCTGTGGCGGTGGCGTCCCAGACCCGGACGGTGTTGTCGTCGCCGGCGGTGAGCAGGCGGGTGCCGTCGGGGGACCAGGCCACCGCCCGCACCCAGCCGGTGTGGCCGGTGAGCTGGTGGAGGGGTTCTGTGGTGATGGCGTCCCAGACCCACGCACCGTCGTTGCCGCCGGTGAACAGGCGGGTGCCGTCAGGAGACCAGGCCACCGCCCGCACCCAGCCGGTGTGGCCGGTGAGCTGGTGCAGGGGCTCTGCGGTGGCGACATCCCAGACCCGCACGGTGCCGTAACCGCCGCCGGTGAGCAGGCGGGTGCCATCGGGAGACCAAGCCACCGCCAGCAGTCCGCCGGGGTGGCCGGTCAACTGGTGCAGGGACTCGGTGGTGCCGGCGTCCCAGACCCGAACAATGCCGTCGTAGCCGCCGGTGAGCAGGCGGGTGCCGTCAGGAGACCAGGCCACCGCCCCCACCCAGCCGGTGTGGCCGGACAACTGATGCAGCGACTCTGCGGTGTCGACATCCCAGACCCGCACGGTGCCGTCACCCCCGCCGGTGAGCAGGCGGTTGCCATCGGGAGACCAGGCCACCGCCCCCACCCAGCCGGTGTGGCCGGACAGCTGATGCAGTAACTCTGCGGTGCCGGCGCCCCAGACCCACGCACCGCCGTCGCCGCCGGTGAACAGGCGGGTGCCGTCAGGAGACCAGGCTACCGCCCGCACGCCGTTGGTGTGGCCGGTGAGCTGGAGCAGAGGCTCCGCGGTGCCGGCGTCCCAGACCCGGACAGTGCTCTCGGAGCCGCTGGTGAGCAGGCGGGTGCCGTCGGGGGACCAGGCCACCGCCTGCACCCCGCCGGTGTGGCCGGTGAGCTGGTGCAGGGGCTCTGCGGTGGCGGCGTCCCAGACCCGGACGGTGCTGTCGTCGCCGGCGGTGAGCAGGCGGGTGCCGTCGGGGGACCAGGCCACCGCCCACACCCAGTCGGTGTGGCCGGTGAGCTGGTGCAGGGGCTCTGCGGTGGCGGCGTCCCAGACCCGGACGGTGCTGTCGTCGCTGCCGGTGAGCAGGCGGGTGCCGTCGGGGGACCAGGCCACCGCCTGCACTCCGCCGGTGTGGCCGGTGAGCTGGTGCAGGGGCTCTGCGGTGGCGGCGTCCCAGACCCAGACGGTGCTGTCGTCGCTGCCGGTGAGCAGGCGGGTGCCGTCGGGGGACCAGGCCACCGCCCGCACCCCGCCGGTGTGGCCGGTGAGCTGGTGCAGGGGCTCTGCGGTGGCGGCGTCCCAGACCCAGACGGTGCTGTCGTCGCCGGCGGTGAGCAGGCGGGTGCCGTCGGGGGACCAGGCCACCGCCCGCACCCCGCCGGTGTGGCCGGTGAGCTGGTGCAGGGGCTCTGCGGTGGCGGCGTCCCAGACC
>JBOHGH010000046.1:0-32289 GCA_050699975.1 Pseudonocardiaceae bacterium
CCCACTACGCACCGCAGCACGCAACTACCAGCGCGCTCTCGACCAGCTCACCCAGGAGGCCGGATTCGCCGCATAACACCAAACTTGACTCGATCAAGCCGACTTCGTCGGCCCTAGCAACCTAGCGGCCCGACGGCGCAGCCGTTCGAGCACGTCGCGATCGAAACGAACGGACAACGGAGTCGTCATGTCGTCATTGCAGCATTTCAGCGTGTCGACTGCTGGCGCAGGTGGTCGCTGTAACCGAGTGATGATCGGGACCTGAACTGCTCGTCGAGGCGGGGCTGGTCGAGCAGATCGGCTGAGAACCCAGGCACGACATGGAGCAGACAGATCGGTATCGTCAACCCATTGCGGCGAACGAGGAGGGCGGGGGTGTCTGATCTCCAATCGCACCGGGTCAGCGCTGGTGGACGCCGTCGCGGCGTACCCGCAACTGATCACTGGTCCGGCGTCAGCCAAGGTCGTGCAACAGTCGGAGAGGGAGGAACAGCCCGGTGACCCTCAACACCATCGCACTCGAGCTCGTCGCACCGAACGTCGAGGACGGCACGGAGCGGGCCCTCGAAGAGGCGCACAAGGTGCTCGAGCACTCCAAGGCGTTCGGCCTCGAAGGCCGGATCGGGCACGTGATGATCCCCGGGCTGATCGAGGAGGAAGACGACAGGCCGGTCCAGATGAAGCCGAAGCTGGACGTGCTCGACTTCTGGTCGGCCATCGGGCCGGAGCTGCCCGGGGTGAGCGGGCTGTGTACCCAGGTCACTGCGTTCATGGACGAACCGGCCCTGGCCGAGCGGCTGGCGAATCTGCGGGCCGCCGGCATCGACGGCATCATCTTCGTCGGCGTCCCGCGCACGATGAACGACGGCGAGGGGTCGGGCGTCGCGCCGACCGATGCGCTGTCGCTTTACGACCAGCTCGTGCCCAACCGCGGCGTGATCCTGATCCCGACCCGGGACAGCGAGCAGGGCCGGTTCAACTTCAAATGCAACCAGGGCGCCACGTTCGGCATGACCCAGCTGCTGTACTCCGACGCGATCGTGGGCTTCCTGACCGACTTCGCCCAGCAGACCGAGCACCGGCCGGAGATCCTGCTCTCGTTCGGGTTCGTCCCGAAGTTCGAGAACCGCGTGGGCTTGATCAACTGGCTGATCCAGGACCCGGGTAACGATGTCGTCGCGCAGGAGCAGGCCGTCGTCACGAAGCTGGCCGACAGCGAGCCCGACGTGAAGCGCTCGCTGATGGTGGACCTCTACAAGCGGGTGATCGACGGTGTCGCCGGCCTCGGGTACCCGCTGAGCGTCCACCTTGAGGCCCCGTACGGCGTCTCGGCGCCCGCGTTCGAGACCTTCGCCGAGATGCTCGCCTATTGGGCCCCCGGCAAGAACTGAGCACGGCCGTGAGCGGGCGTGCCCTGGCGCGTGACGTGGACTGGGCCACGCTGATCCGCGAGGTCACCGATCAGGGGGCGGCGTTCGCTGCTCGCGCCGTTGCCCGACCGTTCTGTGACCAGCTGGCGGCCGAGCTGCGCGACGGCCCGTACGAGCCGGTGGAGCCAATGATCGGGCAGGTCCGGCAGGAAGCCGAGTCGTTCGAGGTCGGTGGCCGGGAGCTGGACCGGTATCCGGTGCTCAGCGGCCTGTGCGACGAGCTCGTCCGGCAGGTCCACCAGCACGGAGTGCCGGATTGGGTGCCGAACGAGGTCGCGGTCCAGCGCTACCCGCCGGGTTCCGTCGGCATCACGCCGCACCGCGACCAGCGCCGGTACGCCCAGCTCGTCGCCGTGATCACGGTCGCCGGATCGGCGCCGTTCACGCTGTGCCACAACCGCGGCGGCGACCCCATCCGGACCTGGCAGACCGACGAGGGCAGCCTGGTGCTGCTACGCGGACCGGGGCTGGCCGGCGACCCGGACGGACGGCCGATGCACCTGGTCGGCGGACCCACCGGCACACCGCGGACATCGATAGGGATCCGGATGGACACGGCGTAAAGGAAGGTGGCCACCGCTCACTCGCTCCTCGCCAGTCGGTGCAGACGTACCCGGCCGAGTTGCCCGTCATCGATCTCGGCAGTCATCCAGCTGCAGTTCGGCTGGCGGCGCCGGTCGGTCGGGGAGCCAGGGTTCAGCAGCCGCAGACCGTTCGGGGTATCGGTGGGAGCTACGGTGTCCCACGGGATGTGGCTGTGTCCGAAGACCAACACGTCGGTGCCGGGGAAACGGGCGGCGCACCGCTGCCCCCGGCCGGATGCCGCTCCAGTCTCATGCACGACCGCCAGCCGCACGCCGTCCAGTTGGGCCGTCGCGATCTCCGGCAATCTTGCGGACAACGACGGCCCGTCGTTATTGCCGACCACCCCGATCAGCCGGTTTGCCCGCGCCAGCAACGCGTCCAAGAGCTCAACGCAGACCCAGTCCCCGGCGTGCACCACGACGTCGGACTGGTCTACGGCTTCCCACAACTGCCCAGGCAGATCGCGGGCACGGCTCGGGACGTGCGTGTCGGCCATCAGCAGTAGTTTCACGGGTCCATCGTGCCTGTCTGGCGCGGTCGGACCGGCGATTCCAGCCGTGCGCGCTGTCGGCACCCTTGGGGACTCGCCGGGTCAGTGGCTGGCGATGTCGGGCAGCTGCCGAGCCAGCGACTTCGGCGAAGGATGGTCACTCGGTCGCCACCTCGTTATCAACAGTTGCCCGTCACCTGATAGTAGGCTCTTTGCTGGCCCCCAAGCACGCTCGGCTTCCATCCTTTAGCATCAGTAAGCAGATATGTGATGGCTGGTCACCGCCAACGGTTCCGCCGGGAAGTTAAGTATGGATGCAGCCATCCGAAGATGGGGGATTCCATGATCGCACAGCAGCCAGCTCAGCCAGTCCAGCTTCCGTGGGCGGTCGTGATGAAGACGAAACCGTCGCGCGATTGTGCAGCTTACTGATCGCGTGAGCAGACGATTCCTATGGATCGACGGAGTTTTCATCGCGGGCTGGTGTTGACCGCCCTTTCTCCTGCCGTCATCGGGTGCGCCCAGGCGGCATCCACAAGTCCAGCGCAGGACCGGGCTGCTCCGGTGGTACATCGCCGCACGCTCACTGAGTACGTGCTCCCGCCTGCGGCGCAGACCCACGAGCTGGTCAAGGTGCCTGGTGCGCCACTGGTAGTGGTCTCCCAACAGTCCAACAGCCAGCTGGTCAAGCTCTGGCTGGACTCGACCACTGAGCAGACCAGCGGGGTGCAGGCCTTCCCGCTGGGCCGGCAGACGCGATGCTGCATGGGCTGGCACTGTCGACCCGCTATCCGGGGCTCGTCGATCATTTCAGCGAATGTCCCGGACGTGATCATCCGGGTCACCTTCGACGACGGGTACACGCGGATCCTGGGCGAAGAAGTCGCGGCATTGCCCACCCAGCATTGCAAGGCCCACCGCCTACTACCCCTCAACACCAGCGTGCTGGTCACCGAGCTGACCAGCGCAACCGTCGCCCAACTCGTCACCGAACCCCACTCACTCTGGGACCAGCCCACCACTCCCACACCAGGTGAACCCAGCTGACTGGACGATGCGCCCGTGAGTGACGATGCGACTCATGGCTCGTGTTGCCGCTCACGGGTTGTCCACATGATCAAATCAGGAACTGCTCCCCGAGGCGCGCGGCGAGTCTCGCGACGCGATCGACATCGCGACGCTGGCCGCGCAGCATGCCCACAACGAGCCGATCGGCCTGCCGGATGTCCGCCGGGCGGCCCGGGACTGGTACCTGCGCGACAAGCAGACGGCGCACGGTGAGCGCGATCCAGCCGTGCCGTCCAAGGCCGTAACCAGCGGGAGAAACGTCGTCATCGGTGGCCACGACCGCCTCAGCCTCGGCGAGCGGCAATTTCAGGCTGAGGTGCTCGGCAGTCTGGTCGGAGAACACGAAGTTCTTCCCCCGCACCCGGAATGTCGGATGACCACCCCACTCCTCGACGTCGACGCGCGTCGCTTCGGGCAACCGCGCAAACGATCCGCTCGAGCCGGTTCATGCTGTCCATCAGCGTTGTCCTCTTTCTGGATCGGGCGTTGACCATGATGAGCGACCGGCTGAGTCGACGTGCAGGCGGCTCGATTCGGTGCGAACATTGACAAGCGGGCGCGTCTTCGTATACCGACCAGCGGTGAGCGGACGCACACGCCACGTCGGATGCGTCCATGACGCTCTGCGGTAGCCGCACGGGGAGCGTCCTGTCCTGGCACAGACGCGGCCGGGCCGACCAAGGAGGTCACCATGCTCGCCATTGTCGCCGCCATCCTGTTCGCGCTCGCTCTGGTGCTCCACCTGGCTGGAGTTGCGCTCGGACCGCTCGACCCCATTGCGTTCATGCTGGCCGGATTGCTATGCCTTGCGCTGCAGCTCGCCGGAGTCGGGGCCGGCATGAGGAGCCGCAGCCGCCTCTGAGACGCAGCCGGGCATCCGCACCACGCGATACTCCTCTCACGCCGCCAGCGAGCTCGCCACCATCTCATCGGCGATCTTCCCGACCCGCGCCAGCGGCTTGGCTGGGTGTGGCGTGAGATCCAGTGCATGGCAGACGATCTCGATACCCGAAGACCGCACGACGTGGCATTTCGGCTCGGCGTTGGCCCGGGCGTAGACGAGATGCCCGCGGGCAGGCGCAGCGCCGTGCAGTACGCCAGCACCTCTAAAGATCCGCGTCCGGGTAGCCGCGTGGTTTCTCCGGGGGCTGTAGGCAGGCTACTGGCCGCCCGCCCGTAGCCGCGTTTGTGGTGTCGCCACAAACGAGCAGCCCGCGATTTCGTGCTGGTACCCGGTTGTTCTGCCCGGCGTCCACCCGTTCACTGGTGGTGTGTGGTCCTGCTCACAAAAGGGCCGCTGCAGCCCCGGGTCAACGGTGGTCGTGAGGAGCGTGAGATGCCGCACGAGCTCAACTGCCCGCATTGCGGATGCCCGCTGCTGGCCACCCAGGGCACCGTCAGCGTGCCCGATGCGGACGCAGTCGAGCTCCTCCGCAAGGAGATCGACCACCTGCGAGCCACGATCGCACGGCTGCGCGGGGCCGGTTTCAACCCGATCCGGCGGGCCCCAGATGAGAACCGGGAGGCATCCTGACCGGGTCGGTGCGAGCGGGGCATCCCGGAGGTCCTCGAGCGAGGCTGGAGTCGGCCCCGCCCGGATCAGGCCGCCCGGATCGGGCAGCAACCACGAAAGGCAGTGGCCGTGCTGGTTGATTTCCGTCCCACCGGCAAGCTCCGCGGCAACAAACCCGTGGACGTGACGGCAGCTCTGGGCCCGGTGGTGGACGCGCTCGCCGAGGATTCGGTGGACCTGTCCCGGGTCCGCGTGGTGTGCGACTGGGTCCAGTACCGCAGCAGCTTCCGCGACGTGGTCGACATCCGGCCGATCCTGGCGGCCCACGGCACCGACTCGGCGCTGGCGCCGGTGCCCCTGGCGGCGGTGGTGACCGAGGACGAGATGGAGGTCGCGATCGACGTCCGCCGCAGCGGCGACGTGCCACTCAAACAGCTCACTGGCGAACTTCTTCGGGCCTGCTACGGCGATGCCGAACCGTCCCGGATCCACCTCGAGCCGTGGCTGGCCACCAGCGCAAGTGTGATCTGGGAGTTCAACGCGCTGTACTGGAAGGCCCTGGACCTGTGGGAGCAGGCCACCGGCCACCGCTACGAGCAGGCCCTGCCCGGTGGGGAGAGCGACGCCCGCAACCGGGACGCGGTACGCGAGATCATCACCGGTCTGTTCGCGCTGTGGGACTCACTGGCGCAGCGCAATGCGCTGCCCGAAGAGCTGTATGTGATCGAGCTCGGGGTGGGTAACGGGGGTCAGGCCAAGACCTGGCTGGACGAGTTCGTCGAGCTGGACCGTGATCACGGCAGGGATTACTACCGGCGGCTTCATTACCTGATGTGCGACTACTCGCCGCATGTTCTGGAACTGGCTCGGACCGCGGTCGCCGACCACGCCGACCACGTCAGCTCGTTCGTGCTGGACGCTACCCAGCCCCGGACGGCGCTGGGCTTCCTGCGCTACAAGGTGTTCCTGGTCTACATCTCCAACGTCTATGACAACCTGCCTACCGATGAGGTCGCGCAGATCGGCGGGCACACCTACATCGTCGGATCCAGGGCCTATCTACCGCTGGACGCCGCAGCCGAGATCGGACACCTGATATCCACGCAGCCCGGCGGGGTACCGGACATGATCCGCAAGCTGCTCCGGCTCGGTCCGGCCCTGCTCGCCGAGGCTGCGCCGGCGCACTTCCCGTCGGTCGAGGTGGCGGTCGAGTTCTGGCGCCGGACCTGGGCGGCGTTGCGCTTGGAGGAGCGGTACCAGCCGCTGACCGGCCTGGACCTCTACCAGATCGCGCCCACGGTGAGCGGGGAGATGCTGCGCCCCCTGCTGGAGTCCGGGGCCGACATCCGGATGCACGTCAACAACGGCGCGGTGGCCAGCTTCGTGGACACCATCCCGCTGCTGCACCCCTACGGCCGGCTGATCTGCCACGACCTGTTCGTCACCGACGTGCATGCCTACCGCACCGGTTTCCGCGGGCCCGGCAAGTACGACGGCTCGATTGTGAACTGGCTCAACGGGCCGCTGCTGGCGCATATCGGACGCCGGAAGGGTTTCGACGTGGACTACCAGCGGTTCGCCCACCGGACGGGCACCAACATCATCACCATGACCGCCCAGGTGAGGGACTGAACATGACTGTCCCGCTGCTGCCCACGACCGTCGTGGGGTCCTACTCGGTCCCCGAGTGGCTCGAGCGGCTCAAGACCGACTACTACCGCAACCGGATCAGCCGCAGCCATCTCGGCGAGATCCACGACATGGCGATCAAGGCGGCGCTCAAGGACCAGGAGAATGCCGGGATCGACATCGTCTCCGACGGGGAGCTGCGCCGGGACAACGATATCGACTACCTGCTGGCCCGGATACCGGGAGTGCAGATCCCGATCACCGTCAAGTCGTTCTACTACGACTACTACGACACAGTCGTCGCCGACCCGCTGCCGACCGATCCGCCACCGCTGGGCCTCGCCGACGAATACCGCTTCACCCGTCAGTACACCGACCGCCCGGTCAAGTTCTCGTTCACCGGGCCGTTTTCGCTGTCCCACCGGATCAAGAACAAGGCGTATTCCAAACCCGCCGACCTGGTCCGGGCGCTGGCGCAGGTGCTCAACGCCGAGGCGCGGTCGCTGGCCGAGGCGGGTGCGGAGCTACTACAGATCGACGAGCCGTTCCTGGCCGGCTATCCGGAGGACGTGGGAGTGGCGGTCGAGGCGATCAACATCGTGACTCGGGACGTGGACGCCACCTGGGGGCTGCACGTCTGCTACGGCAACCGCTACGCCCGGCCGTCCTGGGAAGGGCATTACGACTTCCTGTTCCCCGCGGTGCTCGACGCGAACGTGGACCAGCTCATCCTCGAGTTCGGGCGCAAGGGCTACGAGGACCTGCAGGTGATCAAGCGGTTCGGTTGGAATCGCGCGCTCGGGCTCGGTGTGGTGGACGTCAAGAGCGAGCAGATCGAGTCCGCGGAACTCATCGCCCAGCGCATCCACAAGGCGCTGGAAACCTTCCCGGCCGATAAGCTGATTATCAACCCGGACTGTGGCCTGCGCCACCTTCCCGCCGATGTCGCCAGGTCGAAGCTGGCAGCGATGGTGGAAGGGACTGCTGCGGTCCGCCGCACCCTGCCGATTCAGGTGGGGCCCACGGAACACCCACTGACATCGTCGGAACCGACCGTCGAGCAAGGAGCGTGATCTGCGTGACCCAGCTGGAGAGCATCGAGTATCTGTTCACCTCTGAATCGGTGACCGAAGGCCACCCGGACAAGATCGCTGACCAGATCTCCGACGCTGTGCTGGACGCGGCGTTGACAATGGACCCGAACTCGCGGGTGGCGTGCGAGACCCTGATCACCACCGGGATGGTCGTGCTGGCCGGTGAGATCACCACACCGGGCATACTGGATTACACCCAGATCGTGCGTGACACGGTCTGCCGGATCGGCTACGACAACGGGAGCTTCGGCTTCGACGGGCACAGCTGTGCGGTGCTGATCGCGTTGGACAAGCAGTCGCCGGACATCGCTCAGGGTGTCGACATGGCCCACGAGCGGCGCGGGAAGATGTCCGAGGACGAGTTGGACAGCGCCGGTGCGGGTGACCAGGGGATGATGTTCGGGTATGCCACGAACGAGACCCCCGAGCTGATGCCGATGCCGATCGCGCTGGCCCACCGGCTGTCCCAGCGCCTGGCTCAGGTGCGCAAGGACGGCACGCTGCCCTACCTGCGGCCCGACGGCAAGACACAGGTAACTGTCCGCTACCGGGATCACGTGCCGATCGGGGTGGAGAAGGTGCTGATCTCCACCCAGCATGCCGAGGAGGTCACCCTGGAGCAGATCCGGGCGGACCTGTGGAAGCACGTGGTGCTCGCGGTGCTGCCCAGCGACTTCTACAACGAGACCGAGCTGGCGCGCAACCTGTTCGTCAACCCGACCGGGCGGTTCGTCATCGGCGGGCCGGTCGGTGATGCCGGGCTGACCGGCCGGAAGATCATCGTGGACACCTACGGCGGGTTCTCCCGGCACGGTGGCGGCGCGTTCTCCGGTAAAGACCCGTCCAAGGTGGACCGTTCCGCAGCGTATGCGGCCCGCTACGTGGCCAAGAACGTCGTGGCCGCCGGCCTGGCGGATCGGGTCGAGGTGCAGGTGGCCTACGCGATCGGCGTCGCCCGGCCGCTGTCATTGTTTGTGGAGACCTTCGGCACCGAGCAGGTGCCCCGCACGACCATCGAGAAGCTGGTAGGCGAGCACTTCGACCTGCGTCCGGCGGCCTTCCGTAGCTACTTGGGACTGCACCGGCCGATCTATGCCAAGACCGCCGCTTACGGTCACTTCGGGCGCGACGACCCGGACTTCACCTGGGAGCGGACCGACAAGGCGGCGGAACTGCGGGAGTCCGCCGGGTTGCCCGCCAGTACGCAGCCAGCAGCGGTCTAAGGAGGCTATGGTGCGCATCATCGTCACGGGGTCGATCGCCACTGACTACCTGATGGTCTTCCCGGGCCGGTTCGTCGAGCAGATCGTGCCCGATCAGCTGGCCAATCTCTCGGTGTCTTTCCTGGTAGAAGACCTTGCGATTCACCGCGGCGGGGCGGCCGCCAACATCGCGTTCAATCTGGGTTGCCTCGGGCTGGCGCCGGTGCTGGTGGGCGCGGTCGGTGCCGACTTCGCTGAGTACGGGCAATGGCTGTCGGCGCACGGGGTGGACACCAGCGCGGTGCACATCTCGCCGACCTTGCACACTGCCCGGTTCCAATGCACCACCGATTCCGACCAGAACCAGATCGCGTCGTTCTACGCCGGCGCGATGAGCGAGTCCCGCGACATCGAGCTGAAGCCGATCGTGGACCGCTTGGGCGGGACGGATCTCGTGGTGGTGGGCCCCAGCGACCCGGCGGCCATGCTGCGACACACCCAGGAGTGCCGGGACCTCGGCTACCCGTTCGCCGCGGACCCCTCCCAGCAGCTCGCCTCGGTCGGCGGCGACCAGATCAAGCAGCTGGTCGACGGCGCAACCTACCTGTTCACCAACACCTACGAGCGAAGCCTGCTCGAACTCAAGACCGGCTGGTCCGACGAGGACATCCTGGCGCGGGTGGGCGTCTCGGTGATGACCCGGGGCGCCAAGGGCGTGACCGTCCAGCGGCCGGGCGAACCGGTCATCTCAGTGACACCGCCGCAGGAACTGGTCAAGGCCGATCCGACGGGCGTGGGTGACGCCTTCCGGGCCGGCTTCCTGGCCGGGGTCGCCTGGGGCGTGGGTGACGAGCGGGCCGCCCAGGTTGGTTGCATGCTGGCCACTCTGGTGATTGAGTCGGTGGGGACCCAGGAACACGAGCTCGAACCCGAGAGGTTCATGGAGCGATTCAGCGAAGCCTACGGACCCGACAACGCCGCCGAGGTGGCCAGCCACGTGCGTCCGTGACTTCCAAATTCACCGACAAGGAGTGCATTTCGATGACTGTGGCGCCTGCCGCTGAGACTGGATCCACCGACGGAACTCGGCTACAGAGCCGCGCTGGTATTGACTTCGCTGTTGCCGATCTGGATCTGGCCGACTTCGGTCGTAACGAGATCCGGTTGGCGCAGCATGAGATGCCGGGTTTGATGACGCTGCGACGTGAGTATGCGGAAGTGTTCCCGTTGCGCGGGGCGCGGATTTCGGGATCGCTGCATATGACGGTGCAGACAGCGGTGCTGATCGAGACCCTGGTCAGTCTCGGCGCGGAGGTCCGGTGGGCGTCATGCAATATCTTCTCCACCCAGGATCACGCTGCGGCGGCAGTGGTGGTGGGTCCGCATGGCAGTGCGGAGGAGCCGCGGGGAGTGCCGTGTTTCGCCTGGAAGGGCGAGACACTGGAGGAGTACTGGTGGTGCACTGAGCGGATGTTGACCTGGCCCGACGGGCGAGGGCCGAACATGATCCTGGACGACGGGGGAGACGCGACCCTGCTGGTGCACAAGGGGGCCGTTTTCGAGAAGGCCGGGGTGGTGCCGAGCGTCGGCGAGAACGACTCGGATGAGTGGAAGGTGTTCTTGGAGGTGCTGCGGGCCTCGTTGGCTGCGGAGCCGGGGAAGTGGACGGCGATCGGGGAAGGCATCCGCGGGGTGACCGAGGAGACCACCACCGGAGTGCACCGATTGTACCAGCTGGCTGCGGCAGGGGAGCTGTTGTTCCCGGCGATCAACGTCAACGATTCGGTGACGAAGTCGAAGTTCGACAACAAGTATGGGTGCCGGCACTCGCTGGTGGACGGGATCAACCGGGCGGTGGATGTGTTGATCGCCGGGAAGTTGTGCCTGGTGTGTGGGTACGGGGACGTCGGCAAGGGGTGCGCGGAGTCGCTGCGCGGCCAAGGCGCCCGGGTCGTGGTGGCCGAGGTGGACCCGATCTGTGCGCTGCAGGCGATGATGGACGGTTTCACCGTCGACACCCTGGACAACGTCGTCGGGCGCGCGGACATCATCGTCACCGCCACCGGAAACAAGGACATCGTGACGGTCGACCATATGGCGCGGATGAAGCACCAGGCGATCCTGGGCAATATCGGGCACTTCGACAACGAGATCGACATCGCCGGGTTGGAGCGCCGGTCGGGTGCTCGCCGGTTGGTGATCAAACCGCAGGTCGACGAGTGGACCTTCAAGGACGGGCATTCGATCATCGTGCTGTCCGAGGGGCGGTTGCTGAACCTGGGTAACGCCACCGGACACCCGAGTTTTGTGATGTCGAACTCGTTCTCCAATCAGGTGATCGCTCAGGTCGAGTTGTTCACCAAGCACCAGGAATACGACCGGGAGGTCTACACCCTGCCCAAGGTGCTCGACGAAAAGGTTGCCCGGATCCACGTCGAGGCCCTGGGCGGTCAGCTCACCAAGCTGACCAAAGAGCAGGCCGAATACATCGACGTGGACGTCGAGGGCCCCTACAAACCACCGCACTACCGGTACTAGGACGCGTCCCGCAGCTCAACGGGTTTATGGACAGCTCTCAGCCTCCCGAACTCGACAGGAGAGCTGTTCGGCCCGGTTTGGACAGCTCTCCTGTCGAGTTCGGGAGGCTGAGAGCAGCCAGTTGAACCGCGCGCATGACGGGAGCACGTCGATGGCCTTCCCCAGCGATCTCGAGATCTCTCGTGGTGCCACCCTCACGCCGTTGGCGGACATCGGTGCCGCGATGGGGCTGGGTCCGCACCTGCTCGAGCCCTACGGCGAGCACGTCGTGAAGGTCAAGACGGCGGCCATCGATGAGCTGGCCGGGGCCCCGCGGGCGAAGTACGTGGTCGTCACGGCTGTCACGCCGACTCCGCTCGGCGAGGGTAAGACGACCACCACGGTGGGGCTCGGCCAGGGCTTGGCGCACATCGGCAAGCGGGCCACGGTCACGATCCGGCAGCCCTCGATGGGCCCCACCTTCGGGATCAAGGGTGGGGCGGCGGGTGGCGGCTACAGCCAGGTCGTGCCGATGGAGACGCTCAACCTGCACCTGACCGGGGACATCCACGCGGTGACCGCGGCGCACAACCTGCTCGCCGCGATGATCGACAACCAGCTGCACCTGCGCGATGGCGCCGACCTCGACCCGCACAGCATCAGCTGGAACCGGGTGCTCGACGTCAACGACCGGGCCTTGCGCAACATCGTGGTCGGGCTCGGGTCCCGGGCCGACGGGATTCCCCGGCAGAGCGGGTTCGACATCACCGCGGCCAGCGAGGTGATGGCGGTGCTTGCGCTGTCCACGTCCCTGCAGGACATGCGGGCCCGGTTGGGCCGGATCGTGGTCGGTCAGACGCCTGCCGGCCGGCCGGTGACAGCGGAGGACCTGCACGCTGCCGGGGCGATGACCGTTATCATGCGCGAGGCGATCAAGCCGAACCTGTTGCAGACGCTGGAGGGCACGCCGGTGCTGGTGCACGCCGGGCCGTTCGGCAACATTGCGCACGGCAACTCCTCGGTGATCGCCGACCTGATCGGCATCCACTGCGGCGACTACCTGGTCACCGAAGCCGGTTTCGGGGCCGACATGGGCGCCGAGCGCTTCTTCAACATCAAGTGCCGCGCCTCAGGACTGCGGCCGGACGCGGCGGTGCTGGTGGCCACGGTGCGCGCGCTCAAGACGCACTCCGGCCGGTACAAGGTTGGGGCAGGTCGACCGCTGCCCGACGACATGCTGGTGGAGAACCCCGACGACGTGCACGCCGGCGCCGCCAACCTCCGCAAGCAGATCGAGAACGTGCGAATTCACGGTGTGTCACCGGTGGTGGCGATCAACGCCTTCCCCACCGATCACCCGTCCGAGCATGCCGCCATCCGCGAGATCGCCGCGGGCGTGGGTGCTCGTTGCGCGCTGTGCACGCACTTCGCCGAGGGCGGCAAGGGAGCCGCCGAACTGGCCACAGCGGTCGCCGAGGCCGCCGAGGAGCCGTCGGAGTTCGCCTTCCTGTATCCCAATGACGCGACCCTGCGGGAGAAGATCCTCACCGTGGCGCTGCGGGTATATGGGGCGCAGGGGGTGGAGTATGACTTCACGGCATCCCGGCAGCTCGAAAGCTACGAGCGCAACGGTTTCGGACGGCTGCCGGTGTGCATTGCCAAGACACACCTGTCGATCTCCTCGGATCCGACGCTCAAGGGCGCGCCCACCGGATGGGTGCTGCCGGTGCGGGAAGCGCGGGCCTCGGTGGGTGCTGGGTTCATCTACCCGATCTGCGGCGATATGCGCACCATGCCGGGCCTGGGCGCCAGCTCTGCCGCGACCCGTATCGACATCGACCGCAACGGCGAGATCGTCGGGCTCTCGTGATCCCTGCTCGAAGTGCCCCGCTGCTCGACTGCACGGTCGGTGACCTGCTCGACCGCTTCGCCGCCAAGCAGCCCGCGCCGGGGGGCGGCGCCGCGGCGGCGATCACCGCTGCGATGGCCGCGGGGTTGCTCGGGATGGCCGCGCGGTTCTCCACTGCGCAGTTGATCGACTCAGCGGGGCGGGCGGCACATGCCGACCGGGTCCGCGACCAGGTCGCTGCTCTCGCCGAGCGGGACGCCGAGGCCTACCAAGCCGTGCTCGGCGCGTTCGC
Organism: Pseudonocardiaceae bacterium; assembly: GCA_050699975.1. Lineage (GTDB taxonomy): Bacteria > Actinomycetota > Actinomycetes > Mycobacteriales > Pseudonocardiaceae. Next base: position 13,670 of record JBOHGH010000046.1, read on the forward strand.
GCTACCGAGGGAACCCGACCCGGAAGTTCGCCGCCGCCAGATCCGGCGCACCCTGGAGCGTGCGGCCCGGGTGCCGACCGAGATCGCCGAGGCAGCCAGCGGTATCGCCACCGAGGCGGTAGAACTCGCCGAGCGGGGCAACTGCAACCTGCGTGGCGATGCCTACACGGCGGCCACCCTGGCAGCGGCCGCGGCGCGATCGGCCGCCGAGCTGGTCCGGCTCAACGTCGAGCTCGGTGATCTCGGCGGTGATCTGGCGGCTCGGGCGGCCCGAGCCGCCGACGTCGCTGCTGATGCGGTGACCGTGCTCAGCCGTTCGTGAACAGTAGCCGTAGACGTGTGGCCCAGGTGTTCGCGTCTGGTGGGAGAGTGCCTTCCCCCACACGAATCCGAGGAAGACACCGTGACCGAACTGATGAGCGACCAGGACTGCCCGGTAAACGCGCACAACGAATGGGATCCCCTGGAAGAGGTGATTGTGGGGATCGTCGATGGAGCGAGCTTCCCGCCATGGCACGTGGCGGTGGGTGCCCCGCTCTCGCCGCAACAGCGGGAAACCTTCCGCCGCAACGCCGGCAAGCCCTTCCCGGCCGAGCAGATCGCCGCGGCGAGCGCAGAACTGACCGCCTTGGCGGCCACTCTGGAAGCGGAGGGAGTCAGGGTCCGTCGCCCCGATCCCCGCGACCACTCCCAGCCCTACGGCGCGCCCGGCTGGACCAGTACCGGTCTCTACGACGCCATGCCGCGGGACGTGCTGGTGGTATTCGGCAACGACATCATCGAATGCCCGATGGCGTGGCGTTCCCGGTACTACGCCACATCGGCCTACCGGCCGCTGCTGAAGGAATACTTCCAGCGCGGAGCGCGATGGAGCGCCGCGCCCAAGCCGGAGCTCCCTGACGAACTGTACGAGGCGGACTGGATCGACCAGTCCGATGGAGAGCCGTTTCATCCCGTCATCAGCGAATTCGAGCCGACTTTCGACGCCGCTGACTTCATTCGCTGCGGCCGGGACATTTTCGCCCAGCGGAGCCACGTCACCAACATGGTCGGCATCCGATGGTTGCAGCATCATCTCGGTGACGATTACCAGGTGCACGTCCTGGAGTTCGCTGACGACCATCCTATGCACATTGATGCGAGCCTGATGCCGCTGGCGCCGGGTAAACTCCTGATCCACCCGGATCGGGTGCTCACGGTTCCCCAGATCTTCAAGGACTGGGACGTAATGGAAGCACCCAGGCCAGTGATCCCCGATAGTCATCCGCTCTACATGACGAGCAAATGGATCAACATGAACGTGCTGATGCTCGACGAGCAGCGGGTCGTCGTCGAACGTCAGGACGAGCCGATGATCCAGGCGATGAAGAAGTGGGGCCTGACCCCGATTCCGTGCGACTTCCGCAACTTCAACAGCCTCGGTGGATCATTTCACTGCGCTACACTCGACGTCCGCCGTCGTGGTACCCTTCAATCCTACTTCTGAGGGTGGCTACTGGACGGTGAGTGCATTGCGGACGTGGTTGTTCTAAAGACGCGGGCCAATGACGACACACAGTTTCGCACTCTTCGATACCGCGCTGGGGGGATGCGGCATCCTGTGGGGCGCTCGGGGTATCGTCGGCGTGCAGCTCCCGGAGGGCAGCGAGGGTGACACACGGGCACGCATACTCCGGCGATGCCCGGATGCACACGAGGTGCCACCACCGCCGGCCGTGCGACACGCCATCGACGGCATTGTCGCACTGCTGCACGGCGAGGCCGTCGATCTCTCCGCCGTCGAGCTCGACATGGACGGCGTCCCACCGTTACACCGCCGTGTCTACGAGCTCGCCCGCACCATTGCGCCCGGCGAGACGATGTCCTATGGACGCGTTACATCGGAGTGCCTCACGCGGGTGGGTTTTCGCAGCTTGGCTTGAGAATCGCCTGCACCTGGGGGTCGTTGATGTTCTGCTGAGTGACGAAGGTGACGCCGGTGTCCTCGCTGGAGGCAACCTGGCCGGTCCGTACCGTCTTCACCATTGCGTTGACCGAGTCGTAGCCCATCCGGAACGGGTTCTGGACGACGAGTGCGGTGATTGCGCCCGATGTGACGCCCTTGACCTCGTCCGGTGCTGCATCCCAACCGATGAGCTTGATCTTTCCAGCCTTGCCCGCCTGATTCAGGGCGTTGGTGGCGCCGACCACACCGGGCTCATTCGCTGCGAAGATTCCGTCCAGGTCGGGGTTGGCGGTCAGGATGTTCTCCGTGACCGAGAGCGCGGTGTTGGGGTCGCTGTTGCTGGACTGCTCGGCCACCAGCTTCAGGTTCGGGTGCTTTGCGAGTCCCTCTTTGAAGCCGGTGGTGCGCTGGTCGTTGGTCACCGTTCCGGGCTGAAACGGGATGAAAGCGACAGTGTGATCGCCTGGGCCCAGGGCATCGGCGAGCAGGTCAGCAGCTTTCCGCGCGGCCGCGACGTTGTCGGTCGCGAACACGGGCACGTTGTCGGGCTGCGGGCTCGTTCCGGAGTCAATATTGATCACTGGAAGGTTCCGGCTCAGCGTGTCCTGGGTGACCTGGGCGAGGACCTTCGCGTCGGTGGCGGCATAGACAAGACCGTCCACCTGCCGGGTCAAGAAGTTCTGCAGCAGGTTGACCTGGCCGGTGACGTCGGTCTCTGCGGTCACGCCGTCCCACTGAACCGTCACGTCGGCCATCTTCGACGCCGCGCACTCCGCCCCTTTGCGGACGCTGTCCCAGAAGTCGAACCCGACTGCCTTGGGGACTACCGCGAGGGTGATGGGGCCACTGGCCTTCACCGTCGGGTCCCCGCCAGCGCCCGAACCCTGCACGGTGACCGCTGAGCAACCCGAGGTCAGCAGAATGACAGCGGCCGCGCCGGCCAGTGATACCGAGAGCCTGACACTCATGGCGCCTCTCTTCCTCCGGAGGTCTCCCGTCACGCCTGAATCAACTTCGACGCTGCCCGCCGCCGGTACCGGTCCCAGAACACGGCGATCCAGATGATCACTCCGATGATAACCTGCTGGTAGAAGGTGTTGATGTCCAGGAGTACGGACCCGTTGCGGATCAACGCGATCAACAGGGCGCCGAGCAAGGTACCGATGACTTTTCCCTCACCGCCAAAAAGGCTGGCCCCGCCGATCACGGTAGCGGCGATCACGTCGAGCTCGAGCCCGATACCGAAGTTCGGTTGCCCGGAGTTGACCCGGGACGCGGCGATCATACCGCCGAAGCCCGCAAGAATTCCGGAGATGATGTAGACCATCGTGAGGTAGCGCTTAACCGGAATGCCGGACAGCCGCGCGGCCTCGACGTTTGACCCCATGGCGTAGGAGTATCGCCCGAGTTTGGTCCGGGTCAGAACGAAGTGTCCGGCCAGCGCAACGACGACAAGAGCCAGGATCGGGATCGGTAGCGGCCCGAGTTTTCCCTGGCCCAGCAGCTTGAATTCCGGTGGGGCCCCGGAGACGGCGACGGAATCAGTCACGATGTACACGAGGCCACGGGCCACGCTGAGCATACCCAGAGTAGCGATGAACGGCGCCATTCCTGCCTGCGTCACGAGCAAGCCGTTGACCAAGCCTGCGATGGCTCCGATCGCTGCGCCGCCGACGATCGCCAACGGAATTCCGACGCCGTACTCCACTACCATCATCGCGCCGAGCACACCTGACAGAGCGGCCACCGAGCCGACGGACAGGTCGATTCCGGCGGTGATGATCACCATGGTCATGCCGATCGCGATGATCGCCACCACCGCCGACTGGACACCGATATTGAACAAGTTGCTCGCGCTGAGGAAGGCATCGGAGGCGAAGGACAAGTAAGCGAAGAGCATCACCACGGCGCCGGCTGCCGCCAGCTGGGACACCGCGGAACGAATTCGGTCGCGCCACGCGTCGGACATGGGGCTACACCGCCGACCCGGTGGCATTCCCGGTGGCCAATCGCATGACCCGCTCTTCGGAGAACTGCTCGCGAGCCAACTCCCCGACGATTCGTCCAGCGCGTATGACAATGATTCGATCACACATGTTGAGCAGCTCCGGGAGGTAGGAGCTGATGATGACAATGCCGCGCCCCTCGCCGGCCAGTCGCCCGATCAGGTCGAACATCTCGGCCTTGGCGCCCACATCGATGCCCCGCGCCGGCTCGTCGAAGAAGAGCACCTGGCCGGTGGTCTCCAACCACTTCGCCACCACGACCTTCTGCTGGTTACCGCCGGAGAGCAGCCGGACCGGACGTGTGATCGACGGCGTCTTGATGCCCAGCTGATCTCGCCGGGACAGCGCGGTCTTCCGCTCCGCGGGTAGGTCGATGATGCCGAAGCGGGACGGAACGTTCGCCAGGGTGATGTTCTGATCGATCGGGAGCGCCATGGCGAGCCCCTCGCCCTGGCGATCCTCCGTCAGGTAGCCCAGGCCCGCCTCGATCCCCTGCCGAGGCGACCTGATGTGGACCTGGCGCCCCCGCAGGACAACGCGCCCTGCATCCGGAATGTCCGCGCCGAAAATGGCCCGCGCGAGCTCGGTCCGACCAGCGCCGACCAGACCGGCGAACCCGACGATCTCGCCGGCCCGAACCGCAACCGTGCAGTCGACGAGGTCGACGACCGTGCCACGCCGGGAGATGCCTTCGGCCCGGAGCACCACGTCCCCGATCTCGACCCTTGGTTTGGGATAGAGGCTCTCTATGTCCCGACCGACCATCAGCCGGATCAGGCGTTGCGGTGACACCTCCGTCGAGGGAAGCGTCTGGACAACCTTGCCGTCGCGCAGGACGGTGACCCGGTCGGCAAGGTTGGCCACCTCGTCAAGGCGATGAGAGATGTACACGATCGCGATGCCTTGCGCCTTCAGCTCCGCGATCACCTCGAACAGATCGCCGATCTCTGCCTCCGTGAGCATCGCGGTCGGCTCATCCATGATCACGACTCGAGGAGTTCCGTTGAGGGCCTTCGCGATCTCGACCCGCTGCCGATCGGCGACCGGGAGTGTGCCCACGACCCGGCCCGGGTCCACCGCGAGGTTGACCCGGGCGAGCAGCGCGCTGGCGCGGCTGCGGTCGGCGCGGCGAGACAACACACCCAGTCGGGCCGACTCGTCGCCCAGGCACAGGTTCTCCGCCACGGTCAGGTGCGGGGCGAGCGCCAGCTCCTGGTGCACCATCGACACGCCCAGCACCAGCTGAGCAAACCGTGGACCACGGAACTCAACCGGCTTTCCCTCGACGAGAACAACACCGTCGTCCGGTCGCTCGATCTGCGACAGCAGCTTCATCAAGGTCGACTTGCCGGCGCCGTTCTCGCCAGCAATGACGTGGACCTCGCCGGGCAGCACTGTCAAGCTGACCCGGTCGACCGCGAGCACCCCCGGATAGCGCTTGGACACCTCGCGCATCTCCAACACCGGCTCGACCATAGCGGCGCTACCACTCCGTGGAGGCCAGCATGGAGGTGGCCGAAGATCCATCGGCCCTAGTGGGGACATCAGCGGCCTAGCGTTCGCGGGCGAGCGGGACGCGCAGCCGCACCACCGTCCCGCGGCCAGGTGAGCTGTCCGCGGTGAGCTGCCCGCCCAGGAGCTCCGCTCGCTGCTGCATGCCCTGCAGGCCATAACCCACCGGCCCGGTCCGCTCGGTTGCGGTGGCGGGATCAAAGCCAGTGCCGTCGTCGGAGATCTCGAGCAGCACCGCGCTGGGAGCCAGCGAGAGCCGGAGGGCAACGTGCTGGGCGCTAGCGTGCTTCATCACGTTCTGCAGTGCCTCTTGGGCGATCCGGTAGACCGCTGTTTCGATGTGCTCGGGCAGGCTGGTCGACACGGTGTCCACCTGGACGTTGGGCAGCGGGGTCGACCGCGCGAGGCTCTCCAGGCTGGCGGCCAGCCCGAGGTCGTCCAGCACGGGCGGGCGCAATCCAGCGATCGCGTGCCGGGTCTCATCCAGTGCCCCCGCGGCCAGCTCCTGGGCGCGGGCGATCTGTTCAGCGGCACCGGCCGGGTCGGAGGTGATCGCGTCCGCCGCTGCCGAGAGGTGGAACGACAGGCTGACGATGCGCTGGCTGATTCCGTCGTGGATCTCGCCGGCGAGCCGCCGCCGCTCGGTTTCGCCGAGCAGCACGATCTGCTCGGCGAAGCGCTCCATCGCCTCCTCCCGCTCGGCGAGCTTGCTGTGCAGGCTCGCGTTCTCGATGGCCCCGGCCATCAGACCCGCCACCGTGCCCAGCAGCTCGACGTCGGCCTTGGTGAACTCGCGACGGTCGCGGGTGTGCACGTTGAGCACCCCGACGAGATCACCGGGTCGGGTGATCATCGGTACCGAGGCCATCGAGGTGAAGTCTTCCCCGCGCAGCTCGGGAATGTAGAGGTAGCGCGGATCTGCGCGTTTATTGTCGGTGATCACCGCCGGTTCGCAGTGTGCGGCGACCCACCCGGACACCCCGTCGCCGATCTGCAGCTCGATCTGCCGGGCGAACCGATCGAAGGGGGGTGTGGCGCCGCGTAGCTGCAGGCGCCCACGCGGCTTGTTCAGCAGGTGCACGAAGCAGACGTCGGTAGAGGTGGTCTCGGTAATCAGGTCGGCCACTCGCTGGACGACCACATCAAGGTCGAGACCCGCCGACAGGATCTCGATCACCCGGTGCAGCAACTGGGCGTCAGAATCGGCGTCGGCCAGGCCCAGCCGCGAGCGGATCACTGGAACACTCCCTCCCGCAGTGCCGCGGCGACCGCGCCGGAGCGGTCCGGGACGTTCAGCTTGCGGTAGATCCCGCGGGCGTGGGTCTTGACGGTCTCCTCGCTCACGGTGAGCCGCCCGGCGATGGCGCGGTTGGACAAGCCGGCCACCATGAGCGCGAGCACCTCGCTCTCGCGCTGGGTCAGCCCGAGATGGGCGCCTGGCCAGAACTCCCCGCCGCGCAGATGAGCCACTGACATCGCGACCTTTGCGGCCAGGCTGGGATCGATCAGGATCTCGCCCAGGCGGATCCGCTGCAGGTGATCCACCAACTCGGCACCGCGCACCCGTTTGAGCAGGAAGCCGGCGGCGCCGAGCCGCAGCGCTTGGTAGAGGTACTGCTCGTCGTCGTAGACGGTCAGGAACACGACCTTGCAGCCGGGTTGCCGTTTGCGGATCTCCGCGCACAGGTCCAGCCCGCTGGAGCCGCGTAACCGGACGTCGAGCAACGTAATGTCGGGCTCATGCTCGACGATGATCTTCATCGCGAGGTCCGGTTCGGTGGCCTCGCCGACGATCTCGACCCGGTCGGAGTAGGCAGCCAGCATCGCCCGCAGTCCATTGAGCACCATCTGGTGGTCATCCACCACGACAATGCGTAGCGGTCCCTCAGTCCGCCTGTTCATGGCGGCAGCCTACGCATCGATCGTTGCACTACCGGTACGACCGGTTGCGGCACGGGAGCTAGCGCGGCGGCCGGCAACCGGCTGAGGAAGACGCTGAGCAGCGGGCCAGTCATCGCGGTGGTGATCAGGGCCACCAGGACGACCCCGGCCTGCATCGCGGGCGTGATGACCCCGTTCTGCAGACCGACCAGGGCGACCACGAGCACGATCACCCCGGGGCAGTTCATCAGGATGCCCAGCACATTGCTCTCCGACCAGGACAGCCCTGATGCCCGGGCCAGGACCGCCCCACCCACCCACTTGCTCAGGATCCCGCCTGCGAGCAGCAGCGCAAGGCCCCCGTATGCCGCGACTGGCACCGCCGTAAGGTCGGTCTGGAGCCCGGAGAAGGCGAGGAAGATCGGGAGCAGCATGGTGCGGGTGACCGCGGTGAGGTGACCCTGCACGTGGTGAAGCGCAGGGTGGGCCGGCAGCACCAGCCCGGCGACGAACCCGCCGACGATCACCGTCAGCCCGGCGAGGTGCGCGGCCAGGCCGGAGGCGAGCAGCAGCACGAGGACGGCGGCGAACGGACTCTGACCCGCGGTGTCGGATGGTTCCCCCAGCCGGGCAGCCAGTTTGGTCAGTAGCGGTCGCACCACCAGCAGCATCAACGCGAGGTAGCCGGCGGCGAGGCCCAGCGCCTGCAACACACCCTCCGCACCGGACCCAGCAGCCACCGAGGAAGCTATCGATGCCGCAACGAACAAACCCACGGTGGCCAACGCCGAGGCGGCGATGCCGGTGCACCCCAGCGGGGACCGCGACAGGCCCCGCTCCTGCAGGATCCGCACCATCACGGGCAGCGCGGTGGCCGCCATCATTACACCCACGAACAGCGTGAACCCAAGCGTGGCGGCCGCCGCCGGCTTGAACACCGGCGTCGCGAGAACCGGCCCGAGCGCGAACCCCAGCGTGATCGGGAGCAGTACCGAGCCCGGGCCGACCAGCGCAATACCCCGGGACCGGCTCCGCAGCAGAGCCCGGTCCAGCTCCAGCGCGGTGAGGAAGCTGAACAGGAGCAACCCGATCTGGCCGAGCTGGCCGATTACAGCGCGGGCTGGTGCCGGGAAGATGCAGGAGCTGGGGCTCGGCGCCGGCATCCCCGAATCGGGGGTGCAGTCCAGAAACGAGTGCAGAAACGCTGGCGCGACGAAGTCCGGCCAGAGTACGGGACCCAGCAGGGTTGGCCCCAGCAGAACGCCCGCGGTAATCTCGCCGACCACTCGCGGCTGGCCGATCTTGGTGAATAGCGAGCCAACCAACCGCGCCGCCACTAGGATGATCGTGAGGTCGAGCAGGACGAAACCGAGCAGGTGGCTGGCCGGCAGCACTGACATGTCGCTAGACCTGCAGCATGTAGATGCAGAAGTTCAGGTCCAGGTGCGTGAACTCCCGGTGGCGGACGAAGCCGGCGCCCTCGTAGAGGGCTCGCGCGGCCACCATCATCTCCGCGGTGTGCAGGCCCACCACGGGCGCGAGATCCGCCCGGGCCAGCGCCAGGCAGTCCGCGGTGAGGGCGCGCGCGACACCGCGGCCGCGTAGCCCGGGGTCGACCGCGAGCACCCGGATGACCGCCCACTCCGGTGGCACCCGCTGGTAATCCTTGGGACCGGGCGGGAGATAGGTGACTGTGCCGGCCACCTGATCTTCCAGCTGCGCGACCCGTAGCAGCCCGGGAGCACCGGGCTCGACGACTTTGGCGATGTTGCTGGTCATCCGGGACCAGTTCGCCGGGGTCAGCCACGGCTCGAACTCGGCGTAGGCCGCGCTGACGATCCGGTGCACGGCTGGCAGGTCGGCCGCAACGGCCGCCCGGACCTCAATCACTTGCCGCGGCCTCTGGTCATTGGCCACCCGGGTACCTCCTCGTGCTGGCCGTTCCGCGAGCCCGGGGACGGGTAGACTCGGTTAATTGTCCACCACAGGGTTGGTAAACGTGCCCCAGAGAGCCGAGAAGCCCGCCGACGACCTCGTTGTCGACGTTGTCGACGGTGCGGATCACGAGAGTGGCCGCGAGCGGGTGATGCGCGCGGCTTATGACCTGTTCAGCCGCCAAGGCACCCGCACCGTCGGGGTGGACGCGGTGATCGGTGAAGCGGGCGTCGCGAAGATGACCCTGTACCGGAACTTCGCCTCGAAGGACGCTCTCATCATTGCCTTCCTCGAGCGCCGTGAGGCGCTCTGGACCCATGGCTGGGTACAGGCCGAATCGCGGCGGCGAGGTGACACCCCGGTGCGGCGCCTGCTGGCCATCTTCGAGATCTTCGGCGAGTGGTTCGCGCGGCCGGACTTCGAAGGTTGCTCCTTCGTGACCACGCTGCTCGAGGTGACCGACCGGGACAGTCCGGTGCGGCAGGCGAGTGTCAAACACTTGGCAAACATTCGCAGTTATGTGTGCGAGCTCGCGACCGAGGCGGGGGTGGCCGACCCCGATTCGTTCGCCCGCCAGTGGCACATCTTGATGAAAGGGTCGATCGTCGCCGCGGCCGAGGGCGACATTCACGCGGCCGCGAGGGCCCGGGACCTCGGCATCCTCCTGCTCAATCATCACGGCATCGCCACCTCGTAGCACGGCGTAGCGGCCAGCCGGTCACGCGTCACTGCGGTGTTTCCGGTTACTGCTGCACGGCCAGCGCTGTTGTCGTCGATGCGCTTCCCTCTGTCCCCACACGGTCGCTCTCGCCGTGCACCGGTCCGGTCGCCGGATTCCATCGCGAGCGCCGCTCGGCGCGTGTCCACCTCGGCCCACCCAGTAACCTTCGAGCATGGAAACCGTGGTTGTGGGAGCCCGTGGGAGCCGTCTCGCGCAAGCGATGGTGGCTGAGTTCCTGGCCCGGTTGGGCGGTCCGTGTCCGGTGGTGAAGTTCAAGAACCGGGTCGTGATGACGGACGGGGACCGGGACCGCAAGAGCTCGCTGCGGGAGGTCAGCGGCGTGAGCGGAACTGGGAGCGGCGCGTTCTCCAACCAGCTGGGGCAGGAGCTGTTGGAAGGTCGGATCGACGTCGCGGTGCACAGCCTGAAGGATCTGCCGACCGCGATGCCTGCGGGTTTGGTGCTTGCGGTGACGCCGCCGCGGGAGGACATCCATGACGCGCTGTGCGGTTCGACGCTTGCCGGGCTCCGGCGCGGTGCTCGGGTGGGCACCGGGTCGCCGAGGCGGGTCGCACAGTTGAAAGCGCTTCGCCCGGACCTCACTATGGTCCCTATTCGGGGAAACGTGCCGCCGAGGCTCGCGAAGCTGAAGACCGGAATGGACGCGGTCGTCTTGGCAGCGGCCGGCCTGCGGCGCCTCGGGCTGGAGGACAGCATCACCGAGCTGCTCCCGCTTGATGATTTCCCCCCGTCCCCGGGGCAGGGGGCAATGGGCATTCAGCTGCGTGCCGCTGACACTGAGCTGTGGGAGATGCTGAACTCCTACGGCGACCCCACCACGGACGCGGCCGTGCTCGCTGAGAGGGCGTTGCTGGCCGAGTTGCACGGTGGCTGCTCCGTGCCGGTAGGCGCGTATGCGGTGCCGTCTGGGGACGGGCTGAAGCTGACGGCGCAGGTCACTTCGCTGGATGGGTCACAGTGTGTGTCCGTCTCCGCGACCGGTGCTGATGCCCGGCTGCTGGGGGAGACACTTGCCCGCGCGATGCTGGATCAGGGCGCGGAGACGATCCTGCGACAGATCCGGGTAACGGTCTAACGGAGGCTGCGGGCGATATCGGTGGCGGCATAGGTAATGATTTGGCTTCGACCCTGGTGCGGGCGGAAGCCAATCATCGTCGACAGGAACGACTCGTTCTCGATCCAGGAGCAGGGTTCGCCGTTGATGTATGCGGTGACGTGGTTACGTATTGCCTGGCTGGTAGTGGTGAGTAGGGACGCTGGGTCGGCGAAGCTAAACGCCCGATGTTGGGCTGTCGTTCAATGCGTACTTGCCAGAGTCGATGTATTCGCGGCTCCTGCTTCGCGGAGCGAGCTGTCCGTGGTCAGTTGTCTGGCCTCGTCGTCCAAGTTGTAGATGCCGAGTTGGAGGCGTGTGTCGGCGTCAAGGAAGTCCAAGGCCAGACGGCGGAAGACGTAGTCCAGCACGGAGGTGACAGTGGTGAGGTCGGGATCGTCGGTCATGCCGAAGGGCTCGAAGCGCATGTTGATGTATTTGGAGATGAACGTCTGCAGAGACACACCGGACTGCAGGCCGATCGACACGCTGATCGATACGGCGTCAAGCAGGCCACCCAGGGTGCTGCCCTGCTTGCCGAACTTGATGAATATCTCGCCCAGCGAGCCGTCCTCGTTCGGGTTGGCGGTGAGGTAGAAGTCGGCGTTGCCGATGGTGACCGATGTGGTGTAGCCACAGCGTCGGCGCGGCATCCGGCGACGGCGTGCGAGCGGCTGCGCGGTGGCGGTCATGGGTGGTCCTCCCCTGTCGGTAGCCCTAAGTGAATTACAGCGGTGTAAGTCTTGACTCTAGCTCAGCCCTCTGACAGTCGCGGAATCGCCTCGCCAGAGGCGGCTCAATAGCGCCGCTGGGCCAGTACCTGGTCGATGTCGGCGATCGAGCGTGCCCTGGCCAGCGCATGGCGCACGGCGTGGGGCCCGTGCGGTCCGCGCAGCAACAACGCGACCTCACGCAGCCGCTCGACGCAGACCTGGAGGTCGTCGCAGCTCACCGCTAGGCTGCCCCGCAGCGTGAGCCACTGCTCTGGACGGCCGAGGCCGTGGCCGAACAGCTCGCCAGGCAGCATCGCCACGCCGGAGTCCCGACGGCCCTGACCGTAGTGCAGCAGCACAGCACACGCGTGCACAGCGCTCACGACATCAGCGGGGAACAGGTGCCGAGCCACCCGCAGAGCGAAGTACCAGCCGCCTTCTGGACGTGGGGCCTGGTACACCTCGCAGCGGAGTTCCTGGTTGATGGCCTCGAGCGCGGCGTTGAGCACCGTGAGCCGACGGCGATACTCGGCGTTCCAGCTGTCGATCCACGTCTGCGGCGTGAGGCACAGCGCGGCGAGGCCGGATAGCTCGCCGGTCTGCGGGACTCGGCCGAAGCTGAACACCGTGCGGTAGTGGGCAAGCGCCGCGCGCATCGTGGCACGGGTCGTGGTCGCGAACGCCACTCGCGAGGTGGGCAGGGCCACGGTCTTGGAAGGTGTCGTGATGGTGACCGTGTGGTCGCTCATGACACCGAGGTGGTCGTCGCCGAGATCGGCACCGGCCAGCGCGGCGATGGGCTGTGGCGTTACCTCTGTGCACAGGTGGGAACCAGCGTAGACGTCATCGGCCACCACCCAAGCCGGGTTGTCGGGATGGCGACGGTTGTGGTCGAGCACCGCGCGGGCGATCGAGCAGGCGCGAACCCGGGACAGCACGCTGCCGTCTGCGTTGTTGACCAGGGGGATGTAGACGATGCGCCCGGCGCGGCGATGGTGAACACCTGACGGGTGGACACTCGCGGTGCGGCGCGTCGGTCGAACTCGTCAAGGTCGGTCACGCTGTAGCGATCAGCTCCGGGATTGGCGATGTGGCAGGCGTAGCCGAGCACGCCCCTGCGGTGGGCGGCGAAGAACTGGCCGTAGTCCAGCACCACGGGGTGCGGGTCAGCCGAGGCGTGGCTGCCCTTGTACAGCTTGATCACGTTGTGGCGGGTCTTGGCGTCATCGATGAGGCCGTAGACCGCTGTGTAGAGGTCATCGAAGTGCGGTTGTGGCCGGGCGGCGGTCACAACCACCACTCCCAGTCGGGTTCGGGCGTGGCCGCGATTCGCCGGAGACGCTGATTGCACTCAGCGCAATGCAGTCGCGGGAGGCGCGCGTTGAGGGTGAGGCCGATGACGGTGACCATCTCGCCGCACCACGCTCGGCGTGGCGAGCCCGCAGTCGGGAAGTCGCGGGAGGCGATGAGGTGCGAGACCGTGGCGCGGTCCGTGATCGCCCACCCGCAGTAATACGGCATGTCACCGTTGCGGCGGAACCGCGCATCTTGGTGTGAAAGCACCGCGACCCTCTGAACTTGCTGGATGCCGACCGCCCAGGGTGGGGGGAGCCGCCTCCTGGGCGGTCGGACTTCGGGACGCCGGTCCGATACCAACGTCTATCTATCTAGTGTGTCCTACCTAGTAAGCTGTGTCCAGAGGCCAGCTGCCGGACGATCTATCTAGGCTGGTGGTCATAGACTGATCGCCGATGCCCGAACTCGCGCCCTCCCGCAGGATCGCCGCTGATCTGCGCCGGGCCATCCGAAGCGGCGAGTACGGCCCTGGCCACCAACTTCCCAGCGGCAGCGTGCTGATGGCTCGATACGGAGTGGCCCGGCAGACTGTGCAGAACGCGATCGATCTGCTGCGCGTCGAAGGGCTCGTCGTAGGCCGTAGCGGCGCCGGCTGGTTTGTTCGCGAGCCGCCGGTTGTCCAAAAACGCCTCGCCCGGATCAGACTGAGCCGGGATGAACGCTCCGCTGGACGAGGCACCTTCGTCATCGACGCCACCGGTGGCGGTTGGACGCCGAGCGTGCGAGTCTTGGTCCGCCGCGAATCCGCAGACGAGCGCGCCGCAGCTGAGCTGCACATCGCGGTAGGGGACGAGATCCTGGTGCGGGAGCGCGTCATGAGCGCCGATGGTCAGCCCGTCCAGCTCGCTACCAGCCGGCTACCTCGCACCCTCACCGCGGGAACCGCCATCGAACGCGAGAACACCGGACCTGGCGGCATCTACGCCCGGCTCGAAGAGGCTGGCTATCAGCTCCATCACTTTGTCGAACGCGTCACCTGCCGCGTCACCAGCGACGTTGAGTCCAGCATTCTCCAACTCACTCCCGGCTGCCCCGTCCTCGCCATCACGCGCACCGCCTACGACACCACCGGCACGCCTGTGGAGACCAACGACATGGTGCTTGCTGCAGACCGCTACGAACTGATCTACGAATTACCCGCCGACTGATCCGGTCTCTGATCCTGGTCTGGGTGGTTGCCCCGGGAGGACAATGAGGCCCAGGAGGCGACGCGATGGAGGCACGGGATCCCCGGACGGTGCTCGCGGAGCTTCGCGCCGGCCAGCTGGTGGTCTGCGATGGTGCGATGGGCACCATGCTGCACGCGGCCGGGGTACCGCTGGACCGCTCGCTGCCCGAACTCAACCTGTCGCGCCCGACTCTGGTCCGTGACCTGCACGCGGCGTATGTCAGCGCGGGCGCCCGGATCCTGCAGACCAACACCTTCGGCGCGAACCGGCTCCGGCTGGCCCCAGCGGGTCTGGAGGGCAGCGTCTCCGAGATCAACATCGCGGGTGCCCGGCTGGCCCGGGAGGCAGCCCAGCACGCTGGGCGCCCGGTGCTGGTCGCTGGGTCGGTCGGACCGGCGGTCAGCGCCCCAGCGGTGCGCCGGGTCCCCGCGAGCGCCCGGGCGCAGACCCTGCGCGAGCAGATCGCGGCGCTGTGTGACTGGGTCGACCTTCTCATCCTGGAGACCTTCGGCGATCTGGAGTCTCTGGTCCAGGCGGTCGAGGTCGCCACGTCGTGCAGCGACCTGCCGGTCGTGGCCCAACTGACGTTCGGTGACGATGGCCGGACGCTCCGTGGGGAGGATCCCGCGGAGGCCGCCGCGGTGCTCTCCGGCCTGCGGGTCACCGCGCTGGGCGCCAACTGCACGGTAGGCCCCGCGGTCCTGATGGATGTGGTCGGTGAGCTGGCCCGCGGCACCGACCTGCCGGTGTCCGTGCAGCCCAATGCGGGCGTGCCGCACCGGCTCGGCAGCCAGCTCCGTTACGCCCGTAACGCGGCGTATTTCGCCGAGGCCGCACCACGGTTCGTGGCCGCTGGGGCCACCCTGCTGGGCGGTTGCTGCGGGACGACCCCCGCCCACGTGCGGGCGGTCTCCCAGGCGGTCGCCGCGCTGCCCCCGGTCCCGCGCGCCGCCCCGCGTCCACCAGCGACCGGCTCAGGCATCGCGCGGGGCGCGTCAGCCATGCCGGAGGCGCAGTCGTCGGTTGGCTGGCCGTGGGAGGGCGAGCTGGTGGTGGCCGTCGGGTTGCAGGCCCCGAACGGCCCGCAGGTGCCGGAGTTCCTCGAGCGGGCGACGATGCTGCGGGCGGCTGGCGCGGGAGTGCTGGCCATCATCGAAGCGCCGCCACCGGCTGCTCGGATCAGCCCGGTCGGCGCCGCCGTGGTGGTCAGCCAGAGGGTGGGTACCGAGGTGCTGCTGCCGGTGGAGGCCGCCGACCGCAACCTCGCTGCGCTGCAGGCCGACCTGCTCGGCGCGCACGCGCTCGGCCTGCGGATCGTGGTGTGCCGCACCGGCAGCCCGCGGGTGGCCGGTGACTATCCCAGCGCCGGTGGCGGATCGCCCTGGGACGTCGATTCCGTCGGGCTCGTCGCCATGCTCGGAGCACTCAACGAGGGCATCGACTGGCGGGGTGTCGCCACCGCGGAACGCACCCGGTTCGTGATCGGTGGCACGTTGCACATCGCGGCCAGCGATCTCGGGTCCGAGCTGGACAAAGCCGAGGCTGAGCTTCGTGCCGGGGCGCACTTCCTGGTCACCGACGTGATCTACGACGTCGAGGAGGCGACCAGGGTGCTCGGGGCGTTGCGAGCCCGCGGGGTGGCGCTGCCGGTGCTCGCGACGCTCGCCCCGTTCGAAGACATCCGGACCCTGCAACGGCTGTCCTACGAGGTACCGGGGGCATCGATCCCGCTGTCCGCACTGGCCGCCGCGCGGCGCAACCGGGACAACCCTCAGCAGACCGTCGAGCTCTCGGTGGGCGCCGTGGAGAAGCTTCGACACCTGGTCTCCGGTGTCGTGGTGCACGTGCCCAGCGGGATGGACGAGCAGGCAGAGCAGTTGGTGCGGGCTCTGGTGGCGCTGCGGGCCGGCCCATGACCAGCCCGGGGACACCCGAGCCCGCCCCCGCCTGGGGCAGCGACACCGCGCGCAGCGGTCTGTCCCGGCAGAATTCGATCTACCGGCGGACCATGGCGGTCTGCGACGAGCTGGCGGACGCGGCGCTGGGAGGGGCCGATCCGGTGCGGCTCACTGAGGTGTTCGCCCGGCTGGTCGGCAAGCGGATTGTGTTGCTGGACACCGCATTCCGGCTGCGGGCCCAGGCTGGCCGCCCCGACTCAGCACGGGGGCTGCGGTGGAACCGCACGGACCCCAGCGTCGATCGATTGCTCCGCGCGCTGGAGGCCTCCCGGCGGCCGCTGCGGATCCCGGCGATCCCCGGGTCGCTGCTCGACGAGGCCTGCTTGGTGGCCCCCGTCGTGGTCCGCGACACCAGTCTGGGCTACCTGCTCGTGCTCGATGAGGTGTCCCCAGCCACCGGATACCAGGTGCAGCCCGACGACGCCGAGTTCCTCACGGTGACCTATGCGGCCACCCTGTTCGCCTTGACCCTGGCGCATGAGCAGACCAGCGCCGAGCTGGATCTACGCTACCGCAGCAGCGTGGTCGACGCCCTGGTCTCGGGTCATTTCCTGGACGCCCAGGACGCCCGGCGCAAGGCCAGGTCGCTGGGGCTGGGCGACGACGTACCACTGCGCATCGCGATGCTGCGCCCGGCACCGTCGGATGCGGCGGCGGGCCCGCCAGGGTTGCCGGGACCGGGCAGCTGGGCGCAGCGGATCGCGGAAGTGTTGCCCGGTGCGGCCGCAGCAGTGCGCGACGGCGCGCTGGTGGTGATCGTCCCCGATGACCCGAGTGCCGAGGCGCTGACGGCCCTGTGCCAGCTGGGTCCGGGTATCACCTGCGGGGTGAGCGAACCGGTGGATTCCCCGGAACTCGCGCCCCGCGGGGTTCGCCAAGCCGAGCGAGCGATCGACCTCGGGCTGCGTCTGGGCCGGGCCGGTCAGCCGGTCCGTTACGACGAGTTGGGTATCTACCGGTTGCTGTGCACGATCGGTGATATGCAGCAGTTGATGGGGTTCGCCCGTGATGTGCTCGGGACGTTGCTGGACTACGACGAGGAACACCGCACGGATCTGGTGCACACCCTGTCGGTGTACCTGCACCACCACGGCAGTCACAAGCGATCCGCCCGGGTGCTGCACCTTCACACCAACACCGTTGCCTACCGCGTTGCCCGCATCGAGGCGATCACCGGCCTCGACCTCGACGATCCCGACGACCGGCTGCTCGCGCACGTCGCCGTGAAGATCATCGAAGCGCAAGGCTCACCCGGCCCCCGGACCGCGACGAGCATCGAGGCTCCTGCTCAGGCACGGCCCGCACAGCGACCAGCATCACTCTGACGCTGGTACGCCATCCCGTTTCGGCGACCGCGTCTTCGGCCCGCTCGAGCTTCTGCGCAGCGCGCTGCGCCGTCCCGCGCAGGACTCGGTAGGTCAGAACGGTGGGATGTCGGTACTGGGGTCGGGTTCGAGCGGCGGGTCGGGTTCGGGTTCGGGGTCGTCCCAGATCTCGGTGTCTTCCCAGCCGTCGTCCAGGGGGATCATGAGTGGGTAGGGGGCCGGTCGCGGGGAATGGGGTCGGGTAGCGGTTCGATGATCATTGGTGGCTGGTGCTGGTAGGTGTGGCCCAGTCGGCTGGTCCAGACGACCCCGGGTAATAACACACTTCGGGCGGGCACTGGCCCACACGACTGGTGATGGACCAGAAGGTCACCACCCAACCGGTGCTCGCCGAACTCGACGCCCACGGCATCGGGTTCCTCACCCTGCGGATGCGTTCCCCCGCGCTGACCCGCCGGATCGCGGCGTCGCCGGCCAGCGCCTGGACCACCGTGCGCCTGGACCGCGACGGCGCCTACCGCCGCCCGAAAGTGATCGACGAGCAAACCACCCTGTCCAACTACCCCAACACCGTGCGCCAGCTCATCGTCACCGGCCTCGGCCGCGACGCCGCCACCGTGATCATCACCAACGACAGGGTCTCCAGCGCCAAGCAGCTCATCGAGCGCTACACCCGGCGAATGAACATCGAACAGCGCCTCGCCGAATCGATCCGCTCCTTCCACATCGACGCCCTCGCCGGCGCGGTCCCACTCAACGTCGACCTCGACGTCGCGCTGTCCGTACTCGCCGGCGCCGTCTGCGCATCACTACGCCGCCGGCTCACCGGCTACCACCACACCACCCCCGACACCCTGCCCTGGTTTGCGTCTGACTTCGTGACGCAGATCGGCGTGTCTATCAGACAACATCCGATGGGTTCTCCGACCTGTCCCGGAGGATCTGATCATGTTCGAACTCGACCGTGGCAGCGACCGTGTCGGCC
>JBOHGH010000047.1:0-32066 GCA_050699975.1 Pseudonocardiaceae bacterium
ACGCGTGGTCAAAAGATACCGAGCACACAGCCACCGCATCAAACGCGCCACCGACCACGGCCAACTCCACAGCACCCCACCCAAGATCCACATCTTCAAGATCGCGTGCCTAACTTAGCGGCATTGGGCCCTGACCTACCAACTCGACATCGTGCTCGACGTGGACCTAAGGAGGCAACGATGCTCAACCCTTGGCCCCCGGCCTGTCTCCCGGGAGAGCCCGAACTGCTCCATGACGTCCTGCGCCGCAACGAACTCGCCGGTCGACATTCACGCTCGTCGCCAGTGCACTCGCTGCTGTCCACGCCGGGCTCGTGCCACGCTTCTGCGACGTCTGTCCCGACACCTACGGAATCGACCTCGCCCACGCCGAGACACTCGTCACCGATCACACCCACGCGATCGTCGTCGTTCACCTCAACGGTGTACCCGCCGACTTGGCCCAGGCCCAGCGGCTTGCCGACCGCCACGGGCTCGCCCTGATCGAGGATGCCTGCCAGGCACACGGCGCCCGCTGGAACAACCAGCCGGTCGGAGGCATCGGCTTCGCGGGCGCCTTCAGCTTCAACCGATCCAAGAACCTGCCTGCGGGAGAGGGCGGCATGATGGTCACCGACTCCGAGGACGCCTTCGGCGCAGCGCTGGCCGCCTTCCAGTTTGGCGAGTCCCCCTTCACCTCGCCGGAGGACCGGACCTACCATTCCACGCAGATGGGATGGATGTTCCGCCCCACCGAGTTCACGAGCGCCCTGGCCGCGCACCGCATGCAATACCTCGGAGAATGGAACAAGACCCGGCGTAGAAACCACGCGGCCCTCACGGACATGCTCGGCGGCGTCGAAGACATCGCCATCCAGCAGGCGCCCGACGAAGCCCAGCCCGCCTACTGGCGCTATGCCTTCACTCTCACCGGCAACCTCGGTCGCCAACCCGGCGTCCGTGAACATATCCTTGCGCGGCTACGGGCCGCCGGGATCGGGTCGAGCCGATGGCAGGTCCGCGTGCTCCCGGAACATCGTGTGTTCACCGACGGTCTCGGACACGGCTGCCCCTGGCGCTGCCATCACCGACCCGCTCCGGCCCGAGCCGACGTGCCCGTCGCACGTCAGCTGGCCAGCAGCATGATCTGGCTCGAAGACGCCATCGCCCCCACCAACGGTGAAGCCCAACTCACTCAGGTGGCCGAGACCATCCATACCGCGCTTCGGGAGGTTCGTGATGCCACCAGCCACGCACGCCCAATCGGATCCAGTTCGCCTGGGCGGCTCCCTTAGCATGGGCTGCGTGACGAAGCACTCCGGTTCGCTGCTCCTCGACGAGCTCGCCTGGCGTGGACTCATCCACGACAGCACCGACCCAGCCGAACTCCGCAAGCATCTGGACTCGGGCCGGCGACGTTTCTACATCGGCTTCGACCCCTCGGCGCCCTCCCTGACCATCGGCAACCTGCTCCCCATGACCCTGATCATCCGGGGCGCGCTGGCCGGGCTCGAACCCGTGGTCCTGTTCGGCGGCGGAACCGGCCTCATCGGTGACCCGTCCGGCAAGTCGGTCGAACGCAGTCTCCTCACCGTCGAAGAGGCCAAGGCCAACGTCGCCCGCCACCAAGGACTCATGGCCCCGATCTTCGAACGCGCACTCGGCGGTGAGCGGATGCCGGAATTCGTCGACAACGCCGAATGGCTGCTTTCGCTGTCGGCCCTCGACTTCCTCCTCGACGTCGGCAAGCACTTCCCGACCAACCACATGATCCGCCGCGAGTCCGTCCGCCGCCGTCTGGAAGATCCCGAGGCGGGCATCACCTACACCGAGTTCAGCTACGCCCTCCTCCAGGGCTACGACTTCATGCGCCTGTTCGCCGATCGGAACGTCACCCTCCAGATGGGTGCCTCCGACCAGTGGGGCAACATCACGGCCGGGATCGACTACATCCGCCGCACGCTGCGCGCCGAGGCCCACGGAGTGACCTGCCCGCTGCTGCTGCGCTCGGACGGCACCAAGTTCGGAAAGACCGAGGAAGGCGCAATCTGGATCTCCGCGGACCGCACCCCACCCGCGGAGTTGTACAGTTTCCTGCTCCACCTCGCCGATGCGGACGCCCGGCGGTTCGCCCTGTTCTTCTCCCTCGAACCCCGTGAGACGCTGGAGAAGCTATTCGCCGAACACATGACAGACCCCAGCCGGAGAACGCTCCAGCGGCAGATCGCCCGCGAGATGACCATCCTGCTGCACGGACGCGAGGCGTTCGAGTCAGCGGAGACGGCAGCGTAGTCAGCGGCCCTACTACGCACGGTGATCGAGACGCAGGCCCGGGTGGCTGCGCCGGTCAAGGCGCAATCTGAGAGTAGGCGCTGACCACCTCGTCGACCTGCTCGTAGCCGACGCGGAGCAGGAAGGTGCTGTTGCGCCCGTAGGACTTCATCCCCAGCACGAAGAAGTTCGGCTCCGGCACCCGCAGTACATCCACCCCATGCGAGCCCTGAGCCAGGCAGTCCGCCGGGCCGTCCCTCGCTGCGCCCAGCAGCGCCGCTGACAAGTTCATCGGCGCGGCGGTGGCGTAGCACTCGTGGACTTGCAGCTGCCGGTACAGCGAGGCGTCACCCAGGAAGCCGGTCAACCCGATGATCCGGTCCACGACGAGCTCCTCGACGTCGCCGGTGTTGGACCGAAGAGTGACCACCACGCCGTCGTCCGTGCCGTGTTTCGGGGTGCGGAGTGAGTCGATCACCACGGCGGTGCGCACCTGGACGTCGGGGACCGCGCCGGATCGCAGCCGCTGGGCTACCTCGACCAGCTCCTGGCGCTGCTCCAGGGGGTCTTCGGGAACCTCCCCCCAGTCCGGGTCCGCCGCCCGCACCGCCCACACCACGCTCGTTCCTGGTCGCTCGACCACCAGCTCAGCGAGATCACGCGCCACGGTCTGGGCTGACTTGCCGGCGCCGACCAGCAGCACCCGGCGGCCCGCCCACTCGTCTGCCTCGCGACCCAGATCGGGGATCCGGCTGGTAATCCGGTCAGCTACCCGCAGCTCGCCCGGTGCCGGGATCCCACCGTCGCCGAGGAAGTTGGCCCGCCCGTAGCTGCCGGTGCAGTCCAGCAGCAGGTCAGCGTGCTCGACCCTTTCGACGTCGTCGGCCCCATCTTGTGGGCCGGTCAGCAGCAACCGGAACGGGTGCGAACCGCGCTGCGGGGTAGCGATCTCCTCGTGCTTGAGCAGGCCCTGCCGGGCGACCGCGAGCACCCGGGTGCGGCAGCGGATGACGGCGGCCAGCTCGGGTAGCTCGGCCAACGGGCGCAGCAGCCGCTCGGCGAACTCACCGCCGGTCGGGCAGTGCTCAGTGGGGCCGGGTGGGGCAATGCCGGCGGCGTTCAGATGCGCGGCCATACGCGGTGACACGTTCATCGACCAGGGGGTGAACAGCCGGATGTGGCTCCACGCCGTCACGTTCGCTGCCACCGAGGCAGCCGATTCGTACACGGTGCAGGGCCAACCGTTGTCCAGGCAGGCCAACGCGGCATCCAGGCCGATCGGCCCGGCGCCGAGGATCGCGACGCGGCCAGGTCCGGGATTAAGTACGGGCGTCTCGAGGCCCTCGGTGGTGGCGTCAGCAACCGCGGTCACGTGCCCTCCGTCAGCTCGGTCATGCTCGAATGCGCCCGTAAGGTACGGGCTGCTCCACCTACCTGTTCGGCGCTGGCGGGGAGATCGGATCGACCACGACCATGGTGAGCAAGCCGGTGACGGTGTCGATCGTGGTGCCCGCACTCAACGAGGTAGCACGCATCGAGGGCTGCCTGCGACGGTTGCGCCGCGACTTCCCTGACTGCGAGCTGGTGGTGGTCGATGGCGGCAGCACCGATCAGACCTTCGACCTCGCGGCGCGGCACGCCCACACCGTCCGCAGCGCTGCCGGCCGCGCCACCCAGATGAACGCCGGAGCCGCGCTGACCACCGGTGACATCCTCTGGTTCATCCACGTGGACTGCCAGGTCCCTCCCGAAGCCCTCGCCTTGCTCCGGCGCGCAATCGCCGACCCGGGGGTGGTCGGAGGCGGCCTGCAACTGAGCTTCGACCAGCGCACCCTCGGGCTGGACTACCTGGCGGTCAGCTCCAACCAGCGGGCTCGCTGGCTGCACTGGATATTCGGGGACCAGGCGATGTTCGTCCGCCGTGACGTGTTCGAGTCGGTGGGTGGCTTCCCCGAGCTGCCGCTCATGGAGGACCTGGAAATGTCCCGCATCCTGCGGCGACGGGGCCGGCTCGCGGTGCTGCCGGTCACCGTCACCGCCTCGGCCCGGCGGCTGATCGAGCAGGGGCCCTGGCGTATGACCGTGCTGATGCAGTTGCTGAAGCTGCAGTATTTCCTCGGCGTCGACCCGGAGCGGATTCGCCGACGTTACGAAGCCGGCACCCGCCGCGGGCGCCGGCGCCGGTCGGCTACCGCCCAGTAGAACGCCGCCGGCCGGTCAGCGGGGCAGCAGCAGGAGCTTGCCGGTGGTGCGGCGGCCCTGCAGGTCCTGGTGGGCGCGACCGGCCTCAGCCAGCGGGTACCGGCCACCGATGCCGATCCGCAGCGACCCGTCTTGGATTGCGTCGAACACCTCACCTGCTCGCCAGGTGAGTTCGTCGCGGGTCGCGACATAGTGCGCCAGCATCGGGCGGGTGAGGAACACCGAACCGGCCGCATTCAGCCGCTGGGGGTCTACCGGGGGCACCGGTCCGCTGGCCGCGCCGTAGAGCGCAAGCATCCCGCGTGGACGAAGCGAGGCGAGGCTGGCGTCGAACGTCGACGCGCCCACCCCGTCATAGACAGCCGCGACGCCTTGCCCACCGGTCAGCCGGCGGACCTCGCCGGCTACGTCGTCGAGCTCGGTGTAGCGGATCACGTCCGCCGCTCCGGCCTCCCGAGCCAGCCGCTCTTTCTCCAGGGTGGACACGGTCCCGATCACCCGGCCGCCACGGGCGGTGGCTAACTGGGTGAGCAGCTGACCCATCCCGCCCGCCGCGGCGTGGACCAGCACGGTGTCGCCGGGCTGCACGGGGTGCACGGACACCGTGAGGTAGTGCGCGGTCATGCCCTGCAGTAGGCAGCCCGCGGCGGTTTCGGAGCTCACGCCCTGGGGCACCGGCAGGGCCTGCCCGGCGGGCACCACGGCAAGCTCGGCGTAGCTGCCGAGGCTGGTCGCCCACGCCACCCGGTCACCGACCGCGATGCCGACGGTGTCAGGTCCCGCGGCGGTGACGGTGCCGGCGCCCTCCGAACCGGGGACGAACGGCAGCGGGATCGGGTACGCGCCGCTGCGGAAGTAGGTGTCCAGGTAGTTGACCCCGGCGGCGGCGAGCTCGACGAGCAGCTGGCCGGGGCCAGGCTCCGGGTCGGGCAGTTCAGCCAGCCGCAGGACCTCGGGACCGCCGGTCTCGGTGACCTGGATCGCGCGCATGGCGCCAGCCTACGAGCCGCCGGCCAAGGCCCGCCGGGCCAGTCCGAGCGGCAAACACCCGGAACCGGCCAGGGTGTCGTGGAATCCCCGTAGGTCGCCGGACCACTGCGCGCGCATGCGCTCGATCTCCAGGCAGCCGGTCAGGTAGGAAGGAGCCTGAGTCGGCCAGGCGCAGTACCGGTCGACCTCGGCCTTGGCGGTATCGGGGGACAGCGACGCGCGGGTGGTCATGAAATCCTGCGCCTGCTCGGGGTCCATGTCCTGGCAGTGCAGGGCGGTGTCCACCACTATCCGGGCCGCCCGGAAGATCCGGGCTTCCAGGTGCGCGAGCTCGTGCGCCGGATCGGTGAAGTAGCCCTGCTGGCGCATCATGCCCTCGGCGTAGAGCGCCCAACCCTCCGCGAAGTAGCTGCTGCGATGCACCGCCCGTACCGCCGGGGACCGGTCGGCCGACCAGGACAGCTGCCAGTGGTGCCCGGGATAGGCCTCATGCACGGAGATGGTGGGCAGTTGCGCGCGGGCGTTGGAGCGCAGCCGCTGGGTGATCTCCTCGTCGGTGGCGCCGTCCGGGGTGAAGGGCACGAAGAAGTGGCCGGTGCGGGATCGGGTCAGCGCAGGTGGCTGCAGGTAGGAGGCCACTGCGAGGATCGGGCGTTGGTAGGCCGGTGCCGGCACCACCCGGCACTGCTCACCCTCGGCGAAGGTCACCAGCTCGTGGTCGGCGAGGAAGGCCCGGGCCCGCGCGGTCTCGGCCTCGTACTCCGCGCGCATCGCCTGCAACGTGGGCGGGTAGTCGTCCTGCAGGGCCTCCATGGTGGCCCGCCAGTCTGCGCTGCCGCCGGGCATCTGAACCGCCAGCTCGCGCATCTGCGCATCGAGGGTGTCCCAGGCCGCGACGCCTCTGCGGTGCAGCTCGGCCGCTCCATAGCCGAGCAGCTCCCGCTGCTCCAGCAGCGCTGAGTAGAGCGTCTCGCCCATTCGCCAGTCGCCGGTGGCGCGGTCAGCGAAGTCGGTGAGGAAGTGGGTGGTCTCCTCGAACGCCTGCACCGCGGGCCCGGCCGCGTCGACCAGGCGCGCCCGCAACGTCGGGTCGGTGACCTCGGCGGGCAGCGAGTTGCGCAGGAACGCGGCGCCGGCCGTCGCCTGCCCGAGAGCCCGGCGCACCAGCCGCGGCGCGGACAGCCCGGGGTCCAGGTTCGCCCGGCACGACGCCAGCACCGCGGGCACCTCCGCCAGCCGGGACACCGCGGCGTCCACCAGCTCCGGCTCCGGGTGCAGTTTGTGCAGAAACGGCAGCAGCAAGCCGGCGAATACCGGGGAGAGATACATCGACGG
Organism: Pseudonocardiaceae bacterium; assembly: GCA_050699975.1. GTDB lineage: Bacteria > Actinomycetota > Actinomycetes > Mycobacteriales > Pseudonocardiaceae. The sequence goes on from JBOHGH010000047.1 coordinate 6,778, forward strand.
GTCGCGCCGCCAGGCCGGCCACTCGGCCAGCAGCAGCTGTCCCCGCAGCACCGAGACGACGAGGTCCCGGTCGATCCCGACCGGCTCGGCCTCGAACCGGGCCAGCCATCCGGTGACCTCCCGCTCGCGGCTGTCGAAGGCGGCGGCGCTGAAGTCGCCGAGCCGGTGGGCGTACCCGGGCGCGCCGAGCGCGTCGGCGTGCACCGGGTTCCGGTCGAAGTACCAGTCGAGGTAGGCGTTGATCTGGTCGGACGCAGGATCGTGGCTCACGGCCCTCGAAACTATCCCAAGCCCTGCCGAGGAAGGTCCACTCGTACCCCGACAGGCCGGAAAGCCCGCCGGTGGCAGCACCCCGCGCCAGTGAGGACGAAGCCGGGCCGGTCTGTCAGGGGTTGCGCATCAGGGACCTGAACTTCAACCCCAGCCAGGGCTTGCGCCCCCAGGCCACGAGCTGACCCTTGGCGATCGCGTTCCACTGGCTCTGGCGGTCCCAGAACACCATGAAGAACGCTGCGGGATCGGCCGAGATATGGCAGTCGACCCGCCGGGCAGGCGGCTCTTCGATCCTGAGCGATCCATCGTCGAAAACGAAATTGAGCCGGCCGCCTCCCCGCAGGCGTACCTCGTAGGTTGCCTGGAGGCCGGCCGCCTTCTCAGCATGGACAAACGTCCGAGGGTCGGCAGTTTGTAGCACCGGGACGAAGAAGTGCCGCACCACCATGGCCGCATGGGTTGGCTCGATCCTCCACTTTCGCCCAGCGGCTCGGGCGATGTCGTAACCGTGCATCATCGTTTCGTTCAGCAGGTTGCAGGTCAGCGCTGACAGGGGCACCGTGGTGCCTTCGATCAGCCAGGGGCGCGGCTCATCGGGAGAGTGTCCCGAACACTCGCGGAGGTACTCGTCCGCCCGCTCCTCGATGCGGTCAGCCAGGGCAGCCAGATCGCGCTCGGGGTCGGACTTCAACCCGAGCGCGTTCATGTCTGAATTATTCCACATGTCCCGAATCACCGAGTCGCCGGCCACCCCCGCAATGCTGGGCACTACTGCCTGGAATCGGGAGAGGTCCCGCCGTGCCAGCCCAGGAACCAGTATCCAGTTTTGCGAGAGATGCATGGCAACCTCAGCGAGGTTCCACTGGCCCACCGCGGGAACTCCCGGCTCACTGATGGACCGCATCAGGGTCGTCACCCGCCGAACCTCATCGCGGAGTGCGTTCTGGCTCTGCTGCCATTCCGCTGCCGATACGCTTGCGACCATGTCAGCCCCTTGATTCTTCGGTCAGTGTATGGGGGCGCAGCGGTGACTGTAATGTCGAATCGGGCCCATACGCACCGCTAGCGATCACCACCACGTCCCGCATCCGCTCAGGTCGATCATGAGGCCGCCCTCGCAAACGGCCGGCCCGCTCATCCCGTGCCACCACCGGGAACCGCGATCTCAAATCCAGCTGGGTTTCAGCTCAGTCGACGCCTACTTGTTGGCTCGCCCCGGCGAGCGAGCGAGCCGATACCTTGAGTACCCGGGTGACAACGTTCGCCGAGCCGGTGAAGCCGTACACAGCGGTGGCAGCGGTGGAGAGATCTTCGTCGGAGGTCTCCCAGAAGGCTGCGCCGTGCAAGGGAAGATCGACATCGGGCCATTGGAAGTTGGGGTCTGCCAGGACAGACAATTCCGGCATGGGGAAGGGCGGGACGATGTACCCTTGGGCCCGGACAGCTGCGATCACCCGGTCTCCATCGGAGATCAGCTCTCGGACGTCGATGAGGCCCACGCCGTCTGGGCGGATGAGTAGATAGTCAATTCCTTCAAGAGTGCACCCGGCAAGCCGCCCTTCGGTGAGGCTGCCGGTGAAGCCAAAGTCGATGCGGAGGCCCAGAGCGGTCAGGCCAACCGGGGTGATACGGGTGAGTTCTGCCTGGAATGCGTACGTGTCCATTTCGCATGCCCCTTTCCGCTGATTATCTCCTTCAAAATGACGCCGGTCCTGGACGTAAGCTAGCTACAGCAAAGCATCCGAACGATTCGTCTTGCACTGTAGCGAGGGGCGCAGCGTTGCGGCGTCCGCCGAATTACTCAGCCGCATACTCAACTGCGGGTGGTGATCCAGACCGCGATCTGGCTCCGGTTCGATAGGTCGAGCTTGGTGAGGATGTGCTGGACGTGGTTCTGCGCGGTGCGTTCGGAGAGGTAGAGCCGGGCGGCGATCTCCCGGTTGGTGAGCCCCTGCGCCACCAGCTCGGCGACCTCCCGCTCCCTCGGCGTCAACAGCCCGGGCCGCGCCCGGCCGAGCCGGTCGGCCAGCTGTTGGGCTCGCGACAAGAACGGCGGCATGCCCAGTGTCATAGCTCGGAGGGCAGCGTCGGCGGCCAGCGAACGGGCCCGTGCCGCATCACCATCCCCGGCCCTGCGCTCCAGCGCCTCCGCGAGCTCGACCAGCGCCTCGACGTGGAAGCCCGCCGCGCCGTTCTCCGCGCACGTCTGCCATGCGTGGTCGAGGTCGGCCACGGCGTCATCGAGCAGTCCGAGGTGCCGGGCCGCGATGCCGAGGTAGAGCTCAACCGGCCCGCCGTAGGCCACCACACCCGCCCCGCTCGCGACATGGTGGCCGCGATAGTGGCCCAGTAGCCCGCGGAGCGCTGCGAGGTCCTCCTCCGCGGCATCCATCGCCGCGGCGACCACGATGCCGAGCGCGTAGACGGGAGTCACTGCGTGCTGGACCGGCTGCCATTCGGCGACCGGGCCCAGCGCTCGGTACAGCCCGGCCGCCTCGGCGCGCCGCCCGGCTGAGATCAGTACAAAGGCCGGAAAGAGCGAGTAGATGGCGCCGAAGGTCGGGAAGTCCCGGGAACCGGCAGACCCGTCGAGGCCGTAGGCCGTCACCGAGCCGCTCGCTTTGGGACCGATGTGGTGACCCGTCATGCTCAACAAGCCGTTCCGGACGAACGCCGCGTACGGGAGCAGCTCGGTGAAGGGCTCGTTGGCCAGCCGGATGGCCTCCTCGAAGCGTGCCTGCGCGTGCGCGTGCGCGGCCCGGCAGCGGAGCAGCTGCCAGCGCGCGACGGGCCCGCCCACCTCGGCGACGCACCAGGCCAGGTGATGGAGCTCCCGGCCGACGTCGGCGAGGTCGCCGCGCTGGAACATCACGTCGATCCGCCAGAGGTGGGCCCACATCTGGGCCTCGGGGTCGGTGGCTTCCCGGCCGATCTCCAGCATCTGCGCGGCCAGGGCGGATCGTTCGTCCGTGCCGTCCGGATCGCCGCGTACCAGCTGGCGGGCTCGTAACGTCGCCACGACTGCGGCCCGATCGCCGCTCTGGTTCGCCACAGCCAGTGCCTGCTCGCTGGCCCGCGCGGCGGCGTCGGCGTCACCGAGGTACATACAGGCACTGGACAGGCGGGCCGCCACCCTGGCACGCAGCGCGGAGGACTGCGGACCTAGTGACCGCAGGACCTCCTCGCAGAGCCGCCTGACCAGCCGGTCGGCCTCGGCGCGATCGCCACCGTCCAAGATCAGGGCTGCCTCAGCGATGAGGTCGGGCCGCGCCATCGAACGGGCGAGATCGGCCGCGCTCCGGCAGGTTCGCAGCCGGCCCGGGTGATCCCCAGACAGGCTCTGCGCGGCGCCGAGCAAGAGCAGCAGCCGGCAACGGTCGAGATCATCGAACTCGCAGCCGCCGACGTCGAGCGCGAGCCGGTAGAGCTGGACTCCCTCCTCGTAGGCGAGCCGGCTCACCGCCTCACCCGCGGCCCGCCGGATCCAGCCGGTAGCGCGGCCCCGCTCGCCGAGCACGGCCGCGGACGCCCAGTGCCGGGCCAGATCCGACAGCCGCGGCTCGAGACGGCCGGCGTAGCGCTCCTCCACGGCCTCGGCCGCCGACCGGTGCAACTGCACCCGTTCGACAGTGCCCATATCAGCCTCTATCGCATCCCGAATCAGGACGTGCACGAATCGGTGCTCGCCGGGCGTCGCGGTGGACTCGACCAGGCCGGCAGCCGCTGCCTCATCGAGCTGGCCCAGGCAGCCGAGCACGGGCTCGCCCACCATCCGGGCGACCACCTCGACGGAGAACTCCCGGCCGACGATCGACGCTGCGCGCAGCAGCCGCACGGACTTCGGTGCGAGCCGTTCCAGCCGTTCGTTGATTGTCTGCCGCACGCTCGGCGGGACCGGGACCGCCGACGCGGCTGCGCCTGCGTGGGCCAACGCCCAGCCCATCTCACCGACGAAAAAGGGGTTGCCACCCGTGACCGCGTGCACCCGCTCGACCTGCGCCGGTGCGACGTCGCGCCCAACCAGCGCGGCGAGCTGCTTGCCGACGGCCGCAGCGGCCAAGCCACGGAGGTCGATCCGCCGGGTGACCGGCTCCCGGGCAAGTCCCGTGACGAGGACGTCGTGCACCTGTTCGGTGTCCCGGTGGTTCACCATCACCAGCAACCGCTCACGAGCCAGCGTGCGCACCACGTGGTGCAGCAGCAGCAACGAGCCGTAGTCCGCCCGGTGCGCGTCATCGAGCACGATGACCCACGGTGCGCTCGCGGTGATATCGCTCAGCAGCCGGGCCACCGCGTCGAACAGCCGAAACCGTTCCTCGCTCGAGCCACTGCCGCCCTGATCGCCGCTTGGAGCGTCGAACACGTCGGGTGCGATCCGCACGAGGTCGGGGGCCAGCCCGAGCTCGTCGGCGATCTTGATGACGTCGACGCTGGTGGACACAGCGCGCAGCACCTGCCGCCACGGCCAGTACGGGGGAGCGGCGCTCGACTCCGCCGCAGGCCCCCACGCCACCGGCACACCCCGCGTCGCCGCCAGCTCGGTCAGCTCCTCCGCCATCCGGGTCTTGCCGATCCCCGGCTCGCCCCGGCACAGCACGACACGCGGATGTGCGGCCAGAGCCGACTCGAGGTGCTCCACGAGCGCGGCCAGCTCCCGTTCGCGACCAACCAACTCGGTGCGCATCAGCGGCCACGCCTCCTCGGCAACGTAGCTGGGGCGGAACCGCTCGAGTAGGACGGGAATCATCCCGAACTGTAATGCCCAGCACGAATAGCGAACAGTGGAGCGCTGTCAGGCAGGCCACAGTCGACATCGCCAGGGCCCGAGAGAAGGCAGCCGAGCAGGTCTCCCACGCCCAGGCTGAGGCCGAGCAGCAGGTGGCAGCGGCGCAGGCCTCAGCCCGAGCCGAGGTCAATGACGCCCGGACGGCCGCCGAGGAGCAGATTCGCAGGGTGACGGGGGAGTCCGAGGCTCAGGTCGCCGAGGCCCATCAGGGTCGGCAGGCCGCGGAGACCGCCCGGGCGGCTGACGAGCAGCGCGCCGTCGACGAGCACGCTGCCGCTGAGCAGCTGCGAGAGGAGCTGACCAGGGTGCGCGCGGAGCACCGCGCCGAACTGGAGCAACTGCGCACCGACACCGCCACGCGGCTTGAGGAGCTCCGCGCAGCCCACCGCGCGCAGCTGGAGGCGCTCACCGCGGCCGACCGCACTCGCAGCGAACCCGACCCGGCCGCCAGCGGCGGGCCCGCGCGCGGCGTCATCCGCCGCGGCCGGCGCCGCGACGAGCAGCTATCCGACCCACCGGCACGCCAACCCGGCGGCACCGAAGACTGAGGAGACCCGAAACGCCCGGCCGTCCCGGCCCATGGTCAGACCTGCGTCCAGCGTTTACGCAGGGAAACGGGGGTGTGGGAGCGATCGCCGCTGAAGAGTCCCTGCAGCTCGATATGGATGGTTACCCAGACCCTGCAAGGGAAGGAGCGGCGCCGCCAGAGGCGGTGCCAGCTGGATCGGCGGCAGGCTCGGCAGCGACCGGCGCGGGTGGGCGGCTGATGGCTGAGCAGGACCCAGCGCAGCGCGCTGATCGCGCCGGGGTGGTGACCGGCCTGCTCGAGCTCGGTGAGCGTGTTCCACATCGAGCGGACCATCTGGCGCGCGTGGGGTCGGTCGGCCAGCCAGGCCAGCGTCTGCGGTGAGAGGTGCCGCGCTGAGTCCGCCCGCGGGCTGGGCGCGGTGAGCATCAGTACCTGTCCGGCTCGTCGGGGAGCAGGCGCACGAGGTGGGGTCGCAGGCTGAGCAGCTGGCTCTCGCCGTCGAAGCGGATGTAGATCAGGTCGAGACCTCGGCCGAGGACCTGACCCTGCTGGTGCAACCGCGAGAACAGCCCCTCGTGTTCCGGGTTTTCCGCGACTTGTTCGACCCTGCTGCCGAACAGGGAAATGTGGGTGCCATCGACATCGCACCATGGGTCATGGGCCGGTCGCGGTGCTGCAACGTCCATGTGGTGCACCTCCCATCTCGCGGGGGCTGTTGGTGACCGGCTGGCCGCCGGGAGCCGAGCGTCGGGGGCCGCTCGCTCAACCGACGGCCAGCCGGCGATCTTGTGTCCCGGCAGGCCCGGCGGCGCTCATGACACGACCACCCACCCAGACCGCACTCGGGCCCCGGCCAGGGGAGGGCGGCCGACTACCGGTGGGCGGTGGAGCTGGGGATGCAGGTGGGTACCGGGTGAGCGGACGGGCAGGCTGGCGTGCTCAGCGTGAGCGGTGGGATCCGGCTGTCCGCCTGGAGCGGAAGAGACAGGCACGGGGCGGCTCGGCCGGCGGCCGGCCGACGTTGTGGTGGGGAACTGCGGGTCGGGTACCCACTGACCGTGATCGACGTCGCATTCGCGAGACGTGGCCGGCCCGCCCTGCTGGGCTCGCTGCCACGCCAACGACGCCAAGAACTCCGGGCTCAGACCGTAAGCCGACTCGATGCCGGTCGGGGGAAGCTGGACACAGGCCGAGCCCGCGCCAGGCCGGCCACGCCCGCCGTGTACGGGCGTGGTGAGTGAGTCTGGGCGTGATCCCTGCACCATGCCAGGGATCGTGGTGCCTGATTTGGTGTTTTTGTGCACCTAGGGTGCACACCGGCCAGGATCACCGGATCGGGTCGACTCCCAGGCTGCGGGCCAGGCCGCGTAGCTCGGAGCCGCCGGCGTCGCGCCGGGCCTGGCGCAGCAGGTCAGCGATCGCTTCGCGGACGAACACGTCGGTGCGGATCAGCTGCGGAGCCAGCTGATCCGCGTGCAGCAACACACGCACGCCCTTCTCTCGGGTTTTCTTCCCGGCGACTAGGGCGCGGCCGAGATCGGCCCAGAACTGGGCCTGGCGGGAATTGGGCAGCAGTTCCGGATGCACCGTCTTAGCGGCCTCGATGGCCTGGCCGTGCTCACCGAGCTCGACGGCCAGCGAGGTGCGCCAGATGCCGACATTGATCGGCCCGAACCACAGGTTCGCCCAGGTACCGACCTCGGTGTCCATCCGGGCCGCCAACGCCGACGCCTCCGCAAGGTGGGTGGCTGCGGTGTCGCGGTCAGCCTGCGCTGCGGCCGCCAACGCAGCCGAGAGGTGCAACATCCCGCACGCCTGCAGCGCTTCACTATCGTTGAGCTTGCCGGTCAGCGCCTCGGCCGCCGCCACCGAGCGCCGGTACTGTCCGACCCGATCGACCAGACCCGTGGCAACGCCGCGCAACCAGACCGCGTAACCCAGCCATACAGGATCACCCAGGGCGCGGGCACATTGCGCCACGCCGTGAGCGGCCAGAATCGGCAACCCCCGCACACCCAGACGTTTCGTCACCATCGCCGCCGAGCTGTATGCCCTCATCAAGCCCAGCAGAATCTCCCGCCGACGATCGGGCATTCGCACATACGCACCGTGCAGCTCCACCAACAGCGCCGGCGTCAGCTCCCCCAGCGCCGCGAGGTCCGCACTCCAGTGCCGCAGCTTCTCCAGCAGTTCCAGGTCAGCAACAATCTCCACCCAGTCCCGCACCTCGACCTCCGGGTCGACGCCCAGCTCGCAGCGCTCCATCGCGATCTCGATACCGATCAACCCGGCGTGCGCCTCGGAACTGACCAGATCGTGCGGCGCCCAAGGCTGCCCGGTCAGCTCAGTCGGGCGCACCCGCAGCGCGCCGGCCATCGCCTCCAGCGTGTGGCGGTTGCTCACGGCCTTCTCGCCGCGCTCCACCTGACCCCACACCGACACCGGCAGTCCAGCATGGCCCGCGGCCTCGTGCAGGCTTAGCTGACGCCAGCGTCGTATCTCCCGGAGCCGATCGCCCAACATCATCTCGTCCACACCCATCCTCTCTCCCTGATACTGGCCCCGCTGAGGCGGTGCACACCAGGTCGAGACTCACCCGAGAGGGGCGATTCCCATCCGCCAGGCCAGGCCGCGCAGCTCCCGGCCACCGGCATCGCGCCGGGCCTGACGCAGCAGGCCAGCGACGGCTTCCCGGACGAACACGTCATGGTGGATCCGTTGCGGGGCTAGCTGCTCTGCGTGCAGGAACACGTGTACGGCCTTGTCCCGGGTTTTCTTGTCCGCAGCGAGGGCGCGGCCGACGTCGGCCCAGAACCCGGCTTGGTGGACGGTGGCGGGCAGCAGTTCGGGGTGCACCGCTTTGGCGGCCTGCACGGCCTGGCCGTGTTCGCGGCGTTCCAGGGCGATGCTGGTTTTCCAAATGCCGACGGTGGTCGGCCCGAACCACAGATGCGCCCAGGTGCCGACCTCGGTGTCCATCCGGGCTGCCAGCGCCGAGGCCTCTGCAAGGTGCGTGGCCGCGGTGTCGTGGTCGGCCTGCGCCCCGGCAGCCCATGCGGCGGACAGATGTAGCAAGCCACAGGCCTGGAGCGCGTCGCTGGAATCCAGCCTGCTGGTCAGGCTCTCCGCCGCAGCCACCGAGCGCCGGTAGTGCGCGGTCCGGTTGAGATGGCTGGTGGCGTGGCCACGCCACCACGCCGCGTAGCCCAGCCAGACTGGGTCGTCCAAGGTTTCGGCGCACTGTCGCACGGCGTGGGCCGCCAGGCTCGGCAACCCGCGGGCACCGAGCAAGTTACTGGTCGCCAGGGCCCTGCTGTATGCCCCCATCAGCCCCAGCAGCACCTGGGCGCGCCGGTGTGGCATCCGCGCATACGCGCCGTGCAACTCGGCGATCAACACCGGTGCCAGCTCACCCTGCGCCGTGTAGTCCCCGGCCCACGTCATGGTCGTGACCAGCCGCTTCAGGTCATCGGCAAGCTGTGGCCAGGGTCGCACCGGGACCTCCGGGTCCACGCCCAGTGTGTAGGACTCTAGTGCAGTTTCGATGGCGTCCAGCGCGGCTTGTGCATCGGCGCCAGCCGGATCTCGGGTGGCCCAGGGCTGCCCAGTCAGGTCGGTGGGGTGTACTCGCAAGGAGCTGGCCATCGCCTCCAGCGTGCTGCGCTTGGTCACGGCCTTCTCACCGCGTTCCACCTGGCCCCAGAACGAGAAGGACAGCCCGGCCAGGCCCGCCGCCTCCCGCAAGGTCAGCTGCCGCCAGCTCCGTACCTCACGGACCCGCCGACCCACCACCGTCGCCTCATCCACACTCGCGCCTCTCTTGCGGCTCGCGCACCGGTTCACTTCCACGCTACTAACATCGATCCCGCACGACGCGTGAGCGCAGCCTGCCTGCGGCGGGTTGGCATTCACGACCGGGAGAGTTCCTTGTATCCGACCGCATACCGGTTGTGTCTAATCGGGCAATCTCCCTCAGGGGGCTGTAGCTCTGCGATGAGTACGAGCGTGCGCTGATCGGCCCCCCTGTCGCGTGGCGTGATGCGAGCCGGGCGGCCCAAGCTTGTGCGCGGTGGTCTGGCAGGCTCGTGACGGACAGCACCGCAGCGATGACGGAGCGCAACGATGATCAAGCATGCCACGGCCTCGGCGTTTGTGTTTTGCGAGTTCGCTGAGGGTTGGCGGTTGGGCCTGATCGAGCATCCTCGGTTGCGGCGGCGCATGGTCGTGGGTGGGCACGTCGAGGAGGACGAGACGCAAGCCGAGGCCGCGGTGCGCGAGGCTACGGAGGAGTCCGGGTTGCGGGTGCGGTTGTTGGCGTGCCCGTCGCCGACGCTGCCGGCGGGGTCTCCACACTCGTCGGTGCCACAACCGTGGTGGATCACCGAGATGCTGGTGCCCGCCGACAACCATCTGGATGAGCCGCACGTCCACGTCGACCACCAGTATGTAGCGATCGCGGACTCGCCGGTGCCGGTCAGCGAACCGGTCCACCTGTTCGACTGGTATGGCATGGACGAACTCGACGGGTTGCCGATGTTTCCGGACACGGCGCTGCTGGCGAAGGCGCTGTTTCCGCAGATTGGGGCGGTCGCCGCCGCGGCTGAGCGCGGCAACGCGGCGATGCTGCAAGCGCTGTCGGCGGCCGGACTGAGCTGACCATATCCTCACCCCGGCAACGCAGCCGGGGTGAGGAGGTCGAAGGGGCGCGCGGGGGCGGTGGTGATCCACTCGCCGATCGTGGTCACGAGTGAATTGGCGTCGTGCTTGCGGCGGTCGAGCAGGCGCACGTGCTGGGGGTCGATGGTGGTCAGGTCCTCGAACAGCCGGGAGGCCTGGTGGTGCACGGCCCACTGATCGGCAGTGAAGGTGGTCCCGTCGCGTGCCTCGGCTCGGCGAATGGCGGCTTCCAGGTCGTCGGTGATGACAATGGTCAGGTCCGGCAGCGGCCGCCACCGGGCGGCCGTGTCGAGGATGCGCGCGACCGACGCGGCAACGGCCTGGTTGTCGTTGGCGTACATGATCAGCGACTGATACACCGCAGTGGAGTGGATGCTGCGTCCTTCGATCACGGTGCGTCCAGCGAGCAGGTGGGGCAGGGTCGCCTCGAAGTCGTGCATCTTGATGGCCAGCAGGAGCAGGGTTTCCGATTTGGGGAATCCAGCGCGGAGGAAGTGCTCGCCGTTGGCGGCGGTCACCAGGGTGCGAAGCAGGCGCCGGCCGAGGTCGGCATCGCTGTCGTCTCGTCGCTGGGAGAACTCCTCGACGACCAGGGGCGGCTCGCCGGGCGCGGCGGTGGCTGCGTCGATCACGCGGTGGGTCAGGTAGGTCTTGCCGACGCCGCTGAGCCCTTCGATGGAGACCAGGCGGCCACGGGTGGTGTGAGCGACGGCAGGCATGGGTCCCTCGGATCGGCGGCTGGCGGTAAGTGCGGGCGTGGTGGGTGGGGAAGGTCAGCCGAACAGGGGGATCTGTTCGTGTTGGGCGGCGCGCGCGGGGTAGCCGGCTAGCGCTCGGAGCTGGCGGAGGTCGACCCAGTCGGCGTCGGTGACCATGCGGATGAACAGCTCGACGGTGACTTGGACGTCGGCCATCGCGCGGTGGCGGTTGGCCGGTGCAGGGATCTGCAGGTGACGCAGCATGTCGTCCAGGCCGTGCCGGGGTAGGTCGGGGTAGAGGTTGCGGGCCAGCCGGACGGTGTCGATCAGGCTGATGCCGGCGAGGTTGGGGCAGTGTTCGCGGTAGGCGTAGATCAGTCCTGCTTCGGCTGGGGCGTGGTGGGCGATGAGCACGTAGGGCCCGGCAATGAAGCGACGGTCCAATTCGGCCAGGATCTCACCGGCGAAGGGCCGCTGGGCGAGCATGTCCGGGGTGATACCGGTTTGGCCGATGTCGAAGGGGGTCAGCTCGCCGTGCTGTGGTGGGCGCATGAGCGCTTCCCACCGAGCGGCCCGTTGCAGTCGCCCGTCGTGGACGCGCAGGGCTTGGACGGCGACCTCGATGGGCTCGAACGGGGCGCCGGTGGGGGTGGTGTACTCGAAGTCGATGACCACGGGCGTGATGTGGGCGAGGGCATTGATCAGGCGCTGGCCCATCGAATCGCCTCCCGCGCGATCGTGTCGGCGTAGCGCCGGATCCGCTGGTCGTCGTCGTGCCGGGTGAGGATGACGGCGAGTATGCCGTCGAGGACTGCGGCGGCGGTGGTGCACGGGGGTGTGTCGTCGGGGAACATGGGGCGCTGGTCGAGCGGGACCAGGTTGAAGGTGCCGGTGCTGTTGGGCACCCCCAGATCGGCCAGGTGCCTGCTGAACTGGCGCGGCCGGGGAAGCTGCAGGTGCAGCAGCGGTGCGTAGGCGTTCCACCGCTGGTCCGCGGGCTGCTCAGCGGGCCGGAGTAGGGGAGCGTCGGTCAGCAGCTCCAGCAACAGGGTGGTCTGTTCGATGCGTTGCTGGATCAGGGTCTCGACGCGGGCCAACTCGCGGCGGCCGATCGCGGCCAGAGCCTCGGCGAGGCGAAAGTTGTGCGCGAGCCGGGTCAGCGGCTGCTGCCCAGTCGGTGGAGTGAGCCAGTGCCCGCGGTAGGCGCGGGCACTGGCCGCGAGGTCGTCGTCATCGGTGGTCAAAAAGCCGCCCTCGCCGGTCGACAGCAGCTTGAGGTGGTGCGTGGAGTAGCAGCCGATGGCGACCTCGGTACCGGCCTGGGCACCGTTAATGGTGGTGCCCAGAGCCTGGCAGGCGTCGGCCACGACAGCCAGGCCCCGATTGTCGGCGAAGTGGCGTAGCCGAGCTGGGTCGCCGACGCGGCCCCACAGGTGCACCGGCAGCACCGCGGTGGTGTGCTCGCTGGTCTTGCGGGCCAGGTCGTCGTAGTCGAAGTCCGTCCCAGTGGCATTGCAGTCCACGAACATCGGGCGAGCGCCCAGGTGGACGATCGGCGCGGCGGACATCACTACCGCCAGCGCGGGGACCAAGACCTCGTCACCGGGCCCGACATTGACGGCGTTGAGCCCCGTGTGCAGGGCGGCGGTGCCGCTGGACACGGCCACGACGTGCGCTACGCCGAGGTGCGCGGCGAGCTCGTGTTCGTAGGCGGTGACCTCGGTATCAGGCAGCACGGAGCCGGCGGTCATCGGGTAGCTCCTTCAGGCGGTGAGGAAGCGGTCGAAGTCCTGCATGAGTGGCCACATGCTCACGCAATCGCGGGAATAGAAGGGGCACTCACAGCCGCCGGTACGTTCGCGGGCGGGGAACAGCTCGGCCGCGGTGTGCGTGGTGATACTGCGCTGGGTTCCAGCTCGGGCGGTCGCGGCGATCCGGTAGCGGGAGGGGCAGTCCCACACACTGCCGTCAGGCTCGACGAACGCGAGTCGGTGCCCACCGAAGCAGCCGTGCACCGGTTGCAGCTCGTGCTGGACGGTAGACGCGACCTGGGCGGGATAGCGCGGCGCGGGCAACTTCAGGCCCAGGTCGGTCTCGTAGACAGCGCCTAGCGCGTCGGTCAGCGCAGGGAGGTCCTGCTCGCGCAGGCTGAGCTCGTCGTGCAGCCGGTGGTTGCCTTCCAGGGAGATCGGCTGGGGGACGAAGTAGTCCACACCGAGGTCGGCAGCCAGCCGTGCGGTGTCGAGCAGGCCAGGCAACGTGTGCCGGGTGATCACGGTGTAGAGACCGATCTTCGGGGCGCGGTGGCGATTACGGTCGGCGACCAGTGCCCTGATGCCACAGACCACGGTGTGCCAGCTGTCCTTGCGGTTATGGGCAGGGCGGTGCTCGTCGTTGGTGTCCGGGTCGGCGGAGTCCAGCGACACCGACACCCCGTGCACCCCGGCATCCAGCAGCATCCGCCGGATCTCGGGGCGGTTGAGCGGGATGCCGTTGGTGCACACGACGACCTCCACCCCGGCTCAGGGCCTGGATGACCTGGCCAATGGATGGCCAGATCAGCGGTTCGCCACCGGCGAGGAAGACCCGCTTGATGCCGGAGGTGTCCACGGTGGACAGGAAGCGGGTGATGTCGGCGAGGTGGAGGTCGCCCAGCGGCAGGTGGGAGAGCTGGCCGGGCTGGGTCGGCGGGGCCTGGCGGTGTTCTTCCAGCGTGCCGAAATAGCAGTAGTCGCACCCCAGGTTGCACGGACTGCGCAGGGCCCACAGCAGGGTGACCTCGCGCAGCGCCCGCATCAGTGCCTACCTCCCGCCGCCGCGAGGATGAGGTGCTCCATCTCGGCGACGATCTCGTCCTCGTCACGCCCGGAGCGGGCGACGGTACGGAACCGCTCGGGCTCGTAGGCGGCTTGGCGGCGGTAGAGCCTCGCGACGCGCCTCATCAAGTGTTGCTGTTCGCCGGTCAGCAGTCCTCCAGGTCGTCGGTGATCAGCAGTGTCAGGTCCGGGACGGGCCGCCATTGCGCGGCCGTCTGATATATCTGCTGGGCCAGCGTCCAGGTCTGCTCCTCGGTGGCGTGCCCGCCGAGGATGATGGTGGCCTGATAGATCGCGACGGTGTCGACACCGCGGTCCTCCAGCACGATCGCCGGCGGAGCGAGCATCTGCGTGACCAGTTCGTGCTCGCGGACCTTCAAGGCCAGCAGCGCGAAGGTCTCAGTGAGCGGGTGACCGGTCCGCAGGAACGCATCCCCCGCTGCGGACAGGGCGCCGATCACCTGCGCTGGGACGTGTTCGCCCTGAGCGTCGGTCAGCTCGGTGAGCAGCTGACAGTCCGGGCCAAGCCGGGCGGCCAGAGCGTGAGCCAAGCGGGTCTTGCCGACCCCGTTGACGCCTTCAACGCACACCCAACGGGTGCCCGCCGTGCCGTTGCTGGTGGTACTCATGCGGCCCTCCGCGAGCAGATGTAGAGCACTTCGGCGGCGGCGGCGCCCAGTGCGGTGGCCGCCACCGGTCCCAGCAGTGCCGCCGGGGCGAACTCACGCATCCGCCGGTAGAACGCCGCGGCTCCGTTGCCGTAGCGCTCGGCCACGGCGGCCTCGGTCTCGTCTTGGGCCAGCGGCGCCAGGATGCCGACGACCTTGTGCACGACCAGGCCCACCTCGTCGAGCACGGTGGTCAATTCCTGGTGTGACCACTCGTAGACGTGGACGCGGTGCTGGAGCTTGCGCGGTGGCTCGCCGGGGGTGTTCGGCGTCGACAGGTACAACCGACCCTCAGGGGCCAGGGCGGCGGCGGTGTGGCGCAGGCTCGCGATGCCCCGCTCACGCGGGAGGTGCTCCAGCGCCGAGGTGTAGATCGCGACGTCGGCCAAGCCGATCCTGGGCCACCGCTCGGCGACGTCACACTGGTGGAAGTCGATGGCGAACTGCCGGTCGGCAACGGCGTCCAGCTCGGCTTGACGGGCCCGCGCCTCGGCGAGATTGTCCGGGCTGATGTCCAGGCCGACGTAGCTGCGCAGATCGGGCCGGTACCGGTAGAGCACCGGCAACTGCAGGCCACGCCCGCAACACACGTCCAGCACCCGGTCACCAGCACGGCAGCGTTGGGTGATCAGCAGTCGCTGCAGATAGTTCATGATGCCGGTCGGCTTGACCTCACCGGCCGCCAGTGCCGCGTAGAAATCGTCCATCTGGTTGACGCTGTAGGGACCGATCATCGGTGTACCCGGTCGGGTGCGGTACTCCTCCCCGAGCTCGCCGGTGCTGGTCATCGAAGCTCCCAGGGGAAGCGGACCCATCCCGCACACGTCGTGGCGATGTAGTCGTGAACCTCGTGTGGTGTACAGGTGTTGGCGGCGTACCAGTTGGCGACGTTGACCACCACCACCGCGCGGCGGACACAGGTAGCCGCCCGGGACAGCAGGGCGGTCGCGGTGTCGGCGGTAGCGCCGGATCCGGCGACGTCGTCGACCAGAAGGACATCAGCACCGGCCAAGACGCCGACCGAGTCGGGGTTGGTGATCACCGGATGCGGCGTCTTGGGGCCGTTCGGGCCCTCGACTGTGGTGTGGGTGACCTCGACTCCCCGCACCGACCGGACACCGAGCCGGTGGGCGAGCATCACCGCGGGCACCATGCCGCCCCGCAGGATCCCGACTACCAGGTCCGGAACGCCGTCCTCGTGGATGCGCTCAGCGAGGACCGCGATGAGGCGGTCCAGGTGCACCCAATCGAGGTCGAGAACGATCTCAGAATCGGTCACCGCTACCGCACCCCCGTCAGGATGTGCAGCCGGGTGGAGACGTTCCAGCCCCGCGCCACGGCAGGCTCGATGATCGCGTCCATCCCAGCGAGGACCTTCTCGCGGGTATCACCCTCGGGCATCACCCAGACCGGTGCCAGGGCGAACTCCTCGACCAACTCCGCGATCTCATCGAAATCGGTGTCCGGGTCGGTGACCACGAACTTGAAGGCGGCCCGCCCGGTGGCCATCAGCCCGGTCAGTGCCGCCGGGACGATGCGGCTGCCGTAGTCCATACCGGAATTGGCCAGCTTGGGGCTGACCACCCACAGGTCCACCAGCCCGACTAACGCCGGATCGGGGGGTTGGGTGCCGTTCGTCTCGACCTGTACCCGGACGCAATCAGGCACACCGGCGGCCAGCGCGGTCATCGCCGGCTGCTGCAACATCGGCTCACCACCGGTGATGACCATCAAGTCAACGTCCTGACCAGCGACCCAACCGACCAGGTCGGCGATCGGAACGCGAGTGCTGACCCCGGTGGGCTTGTAGCGGGTCCAGTCCCAGGTGTAGGTGGTGTCGCACCAACGGCACTTCAGGTTGCAACGCGAGAAGCGCACAAACACGCACCGCTGCCCGGTCCAGGGTCCTTCGCCCTGCACGGAACCGAACTTCTCAGCGACGATCGCGTGGCCCTCGACCCGATCGGGGAGAAGCGGAATCACGGTCACGACGCATCGGGCCGTTCCCACAGCGCCGAAGACAGCCTCGTCTCTGCGACTCGGACCGACGCCAAGCGACCGTGGATGCGCGGCTCGACGTTGTCGATGAACCACTGCCCCAGGTGGTAGGCCAGCAGTTCACTGGTTGGATGGAATGGTCGTTGATCAGCCGGTGATCCAAGGTGCTCTTGAGGTAGTCACCGAAGGGAGCGAGGTCTCCGAAGTCGGTAACGAACCCGAATTCGTCAAGTCGGTCTGCAGCCAGAGTCAACGTCACCACGTAGTTGTGCCCGTGGTTACCTCTGCACTTATGCGTCTCAGGCAGCAGCCGCAACTCGTGGCTCGCACTGAACTCGAAGTCTTTGGAGATGATGAACCGACCCGGCGGGTTGGGATGCTCCTGCGCGGTCACCATTCCACTCCTACCGATCGCCTACTGTAGAGGCCCGCAACCGCTGTAAGACCACGTCGAGCAAGCCGCGACCTTCTGGAACGGCGCGGGCCGGGCCTTCCCATCAGCGCTTCGGCCTCATCCACCACAACCACCTGGTCACTACCCCTCTACTAACCGGCTGGGTGATGATCGGGTTTCGGTAGCAACGGACCTCCTTCTGCGCTTAGGCTGATCCTGGTTTGAGAGTCGCGTTTGTGTGCACCAGAGGTGCACACGGGGTCACGTTCACCCGATCGGTGCGACTCCCATGCGCCAGGCCAGGTTGCGCAGTTCGCGGCCGCCGGCGTCGCGCCGGGCCTGGCGCAGCAGGTCAGCGACCGTTTCGCGGACGAACAGGTCGTGGTGGATCCGCTGGGGGGCGAGCTGCTCGGCGTGCAGCAGGACCTGCACGCCCTTGTGGCGGGTCTTCTTCCCGGCGACCAGGGCGCGGCCCACCTCAGCCCAGAACTCCGCCTGGCGGACGCTGCCGGGCAGCAACTCGGGGTGCACCGTCTTGGCGACCTGGAGCGCCTGGCCGTGCTCGCCGAGCTCCACGGCCAGGCCAGTCTTCCAAATGCCGACGTTGGTCGGCCCGAAGAACAGGTTCGCCCAGGTGCCGACCTCGGTGTCCATCCGGGCCGCCAGCGTCGAGGCCTCATCGAGGTGGGTCGCCGCCGTATCGTGGTCGGCCTGCGCTCCGGCCGCCAGCGCCGCCGACAGGTGCAGCATCCCACACGCCTGCAGCGCGTCACCGGAATCCAGCTTGCCGGTCAGAGTCTCGGCCGCAGCCACCGAGCGCCGGTACTGCCCGGCTCGATCGAGCCGGCCGGTGGCGTTACCCCGCAGCCACGCCGCGTACCCCAGCCATACGGGATCACCCAGGGCTTGAGCGCACTGCCGCACGGCACTGACCGCCAGCGCCGGCAGCCCACGGCCACCAAGTCGCTGAGCGGTCCACATGGCGCTGCTGTAGGCGCTCACCAGCCCAAGCAGGACCTCCCGGCGCCGCTGCGGCAGCCGCAGGTAGGCACCCTGCAGCTCCCCGATCAACCCCGACGCCAGCTCACCCATCACCGCGTGATCCGAAGTCGAGTGGGTGATCTCGACGAGCCGATCGAGGTCAGCCTGGATCTGCGGCCAGGCCCGCACCGGGACCTCCGGGTCGACGCCGAGCTCGTAACGCTCCAGCGCGATCTCGATCGCCGCCAGCCCCGCGTATGCCTCGCCGCCGACCACGTCCCGCTGCGTCCACGGCTGCCCAGTCAGCTCAGTCGGCTGCACCCGCAGTGCGGCCGCCATCGCCTCCAGCGTCTTGCGGTTGGTGACCGCCTTCTCACCACGCTCCACCTGGCCCCAGAACGAGAAGGACAACCCGGCCAGGCCCGCCGCCTCCCGCAGGGTCAGTTGACGCCAGCTTCGTATCTCACGAACCCGACGGCCCAGCGCCGTCAGCTCGTCCACACCGTCCCCCTCCTTCCATCCTCGCCCACGTCCCACGCTACTAACGGTCATTCAAAACACCCAGGTCGCAGGAGTCAGTATCCGGCGCTGGGCTCTGTCGGTGATCACCTGCTACGGAGATCTGGACCGCGGTGACCACCGCTCATCCCGCTGCAACGCACTCAGTGGTTGGCGCGCCCGCAGGCGGCTCGATAGCCCCGTCAGGGGACCTCGGGGTCCGGCGCGGTAACGACGCACGCGACGCAGGGCATCCCGGTGCCAACGGTAACCAGCTCGGCCTGACCCGGCCGGATCGCCAGGCCGCAGAACGCGTGCAGCTCATCAGGAATCGTCTGCCCGGAGGGCATGGGGAACAGATGCACCACCCGGTCGGTCTCGCCGACCGTCCGACCGCTGGGCAGGATCACACCGAGCAGCAGCCGTGCTGCGAACACGCCGGGTAGCCATTCCCTCAGGCGATATCGGGACAACCCAGCCAGCGAGGAACGCTGCGCGTTGCTGGCGCTCCCCACACGATCGTCAGACTCCGGGCATGATCCTTCCGGCACGCGAGGGATCATGCGGCCTGATAAGGCCTCTTTGTGCACCTGCGGTGCACACGGCCCCAGCTTCACCCGAACCGAGCGAGGCAGAGGAGATTACGGCGCTGACGCGTCGGTCAACGGGGCACTGGGGCTATGACCGCGAGGTCCTTGATCGGATGCGGGAGATGCTCGCGGTCAGTGCCGAGCAGATTCGTGCCGGCCATGTGGTTGTTGCCGATCGAGATGGCGTGTTGCTCGGCTACTACCCGATGGGTGGCGAAGTGAGCTGAGTAGCTGCTCTCGGCTCGACGGGCTGCGACCCGCCGACCGAACTCCACCAGCTCTCGGCCAAGGCCATCGGCCGGTCGCCGTCACACCCCACGACGAATGCGACCACCACCGCAACAACCACACCCACGCAAGATCCATGACGGACGCTCATAGTCGGTCCTTGTCCCGCGCGCTGTCGGCTCGGTTGCCGTCCGACCGTTCTTCGTCGTCGCCGCGAGGCTGGCTGCAGCCACGAGGGCGGGTAGGGCTGTGGGCGCACCTGACCCGGCCCGGCTGTCGAATGGTCGTCGACAGTCCAGCGCCGACTGACGCGATGCTGTCAAGCTGAACTGAGAGCAGTACTCTGAGGCCCATGGCAACTCGTCGGACGGTGCCCGTGGACATCGACGCTGGCACGGTGGCTCTCGCCGAACTGGCGGCCGCCCACCAGGGCATGCCGGTCGCGGAGTGGATCGCCAGGGCGGCTCGCCGGGAGTTCACAGGTCTTAGTCCCGGCCCTAGTTACGTCGGGCTGACCGAGGCCGAGATGCTGGCCGACGACGTCGAGCGCGCTGACGACGAGGCCGCGATCGCCGCCGCCGAGGCGAAGAGGTTCCGTGCGGCGGGGTGACCTTCACCGATACGTCCGCCCCAGTTCCCCGGAGATGCAGCGCATCGTCGTGATCCTGTCCGGCGACACTCTGAACAGCTCACCACGACCGTGGCTGCTGGGCATGGAGCTGCAGTCGCGCGATCCTGGCGACCTTCTCGCGATCCCGGTGGCCGGATATGGCTGGGCTTACGTGCGAGACCTCACCCGACTCTACCGGGCGTGGATCGGTGAGCCTATCGGCCACCTCGATGAGTTCACCTTGACGCGCCTGGCCAGCGCCGTGCAAGCCGCCCTGGACCTGTAGGCCGCCAAAGTCGAGTCCTACAACCGGTTCTCCTCCTGGTGCCGGTTCAGCAACGCCGGAGTGATCGCCGACAACGACGACCCCGAGGAGCAGGAGAAGATCCTCAAGTTCTCCACCCTGCTGACCAACGCGGTCATCTTCCACACCACCCTGGATATGATGACCTCGATCCGCGAACTGGTCGCTGAGGGATGGGAGAGCACGCTGGAGGACCTGGCTACGCGCGCTTCCAGCGGCTCCGCAGGTGTTGCGTTGGGGTGTTGGCCTGAGGTGCCGCTGAACCGAGATCATGGAAGTCTGATACTAGGGCGGTCAGAAGTCGGCGTTGAAGTTGACTGTGCCGCTGATGGCTATTTGGTAGGCGGAGACGCGGCGTTCGAAGAAGTTTGATAGTTCTTGTACGTCCTTGTCTCGCAGCGCCGGCAGCGGCACCGCGGCGCGCAGATCCTCGACGCCGGCGACCAGGTCCAGACCGACCGCCTCGACCGGGCTTGCGGCCAGCACCGGCAGCGCCGGCCCGAGGCTCCCGTACTAACCGGCTACCAGCATCTTCGGACGCCCCGGTACCGCACCCAGCCGGCGATAGGCCCACGCCAGGCACTCCAACTCGGCGTCGGTGCGGTCGGCGACACACGCCGGCTCATCGAACTGCACCCAGACCGCCCCGAGCCGCCCCAGTTCGGCGAGCAGCTGCGCATACACCTCGACCAGCGGCTCCAACAGCTCCAGAGTCGAGAAACCCGCCGGGGCCTCCGCCGCCGGCTTGGCCAGCAGCAGGAAAGTCATCGGGCCCAGCAACACTGGCCGAGTGCGCACCCCAACCTCAAGCGCCTCGCGGAACTCATCAACGGGCTTGCAGTCGGTCACCTGTAGCGCAGTGTCCGGGCCCAGTTCGGGCACCAGGTAGTGGTAATTGGTGTCGAAGAACTTGGTCAGCTCCGATGGCCGCATCCCACCGTGACCGCGGGCCATCGCGAACATCGTGTCCAGCCTATCGAGGCCCAGCGCGGTGAACCGAGCCGGCACCGCACCCACCATCCGCGTGGTGTCCAACACGTGGTCGTAGTAGGAGAACGTGTTACCCGGCACCGAACCCAGCCCGGCGTCACGCAACCCGATCCAGGTCTCGCGGCGCAACCCGGCCTCGACCGCACGCAGCCCAGCCCGATCAAGGCTGCCCGCCCAATACCGCTCCACAGCCCGCTTGAGCTCCCGGCGCGGCCCGATCCGGGGGTACCCCAACACGGTGGCGCCGATCGTGTCCGTCCCGATGATGTCTGTCACTGCTCTCTCCTCGCGAGCGTGCCGAGAGGATCCACGGCAGCCGCGGGCGGCGCACGAGGAGACCGGACGCCACGACACCACATCCGATCCGCTCGGCCACCCTCTTACCTCAGGCCGCGCCAGACGAGGGCACGACCCGAACCACCAGCAATCCGAACTCTACCGGCCTCGCGCGGACGCATCCGGGTTGTGATCTGCGGACATCACCCTCACAGTCGGGCGGTGACGGCGAGTTCGACGAGGTTTGCACTCGACCGGGAACGGGTTACACCGTAGGTAATGTTCGATGCTCGCGACCCAGGAGAGCTGTGGCTTGATCACAAGCCAGCCGAGATACTGTCCGGACTGATGATCTCGACGACCATCGCGACTTCGGTCGGGGCGAGTCCACGGGTGGTCACCACGACGAGACCGGAGATCAGGATCCGCCCAGATCCTCCCCCAACATGACCCACCTGGGTCTGATCGCCCGGCTGGTCCCGCCGGCACTGGCCCTCGCGGTGACCTCCAGTGACCTACTGGGAATCGATCTGGCCCGCATGCAGTCGCAGCGCGTGCTGGGCGGCGCGTTCCCCTATCGGTGCCGCAGGACGCTGGCACCAATGCCGGTGACCACGACCCGAAACCTGAACCGAAGTCGCAGCGCCTTACCTACTTGCTCGCGAGCCGGGTTCTGGACAGCCCGGTTCCGGGACCTTGTCGAGGCCACCATGCCGTTGTCGGTGTCCCGGCAGGTCCTGTGGGACAACGTCGCCTCCACAGTCAATGGTGCGGCGTCGATGACCGCGACCTGTCAAACCGGCCTATGCAGACCGGTCACGGGTGATCGCGTCGCTGTTGCGAGTGGAGACCACCTCTCACCGCACCCGACCCCGACGACCGGCGCCGCCGTACCAGCAACGCATCGACGCCCTGCGAGACCAGACGATCGTCCGCCGCGCGGGCTACCGCGAGGACACTCCCGACGATCTTGCCCACGACCGGGAGGAGGGCGCCGACGAGGGCTACCGCCACGACGATGACCAGGAGTTCGACGAGGACACCGACTTCCACTCCGGCCTCGGCTACTGACCACTCCGTTGGACTGGTGCCTGAGGTGCGGCGGCGTACGAGACCGGTTGCTGGGCGGGTCTGGGGTGGGCTCGTCGCTCAGGAGAAGCTCGATCCGCTGGCCCGCCGGGGGTTGATGGTGAACGGCCATGCGTCTGCGGCTGGCTTACCTATGTCCAGCCGCCACAGGTGGGCGGTCTGCACCTCGTCCCAGAGATTGCGTTCTCCGGCAGCGGGCCTTTCGGGTGCCCGGTTTGTTACGGTTCCACGGTGCCTGAGGGGCCTGCCTCCCGACTTTGGTGCATGGCGAGGACGTCCATCGCTTCCGCCTGGCGGCACCGATGTCCCGACGAAGACATCGCCGTCGAAACCGCTGACAATGTGTTCGCCGCCGACCGTTACGAACTGCGCTACGTCAAGGAGATCAAGTAGCGATGCGGCGCGCTGGTTGCAGCTGATGTTGGACGGTCTGGGTCTCGACTCATGCTTGACAGTGGCCTAGACATCACTCACCGTTACCACATCGCCGCTGCCCGCGTACCCGCTCGCCTCCATGAAAGGTCGATGATGCCCGCCAACGACACCGAAACCCGCAAGGCTATGACCGGCATGAGCACCAACCTGAAGGTCACTCTGGCGTTGCTGGCCGTGGCGGTGGCCGTCTTTGCCGGCGTTATGGTGGCCAACCGATCTGACGGACCAGCCGTGTCCGGCAATCCAGCGGTGCAGGCGCAGGCGCTGGTGCGCCCGGACAGCCACCGGCTGTCCACCGCCGCCGACGGCAAGGTCACTGTGGTCGAATTTCTCGATTTCGAGTGCGAGTCGTGCCTCGCCGCCTACCCGGACGTCGAGCGGCTGCGTAAGGAGTACCGCGACCGGATCACCTACGTGGTGCGGTACTTCCCGATCGCCAGCCATCCGAACGCCCTCAACGCCGCGCACGCCGCCGAAGCCGCCGCTGCCCAGGGCAAGTTCGAGGCCATGTACGTCAAGCTGTTCGACAACCAGGCCGTATGGGGGCACAAGCAGCAGTCCCAAGTCGAGGTGTTCGTCGGCTACGCCCGCGAACTCGGGTTGGACGTGAACAGGTTCCGCGCCGACGTGGCCAGCCCGGCCGTGGACGCCCGGGTCCGCGCCGACGCCTCCGACGGCGCGGTTGTTGGGGTGCAGGGCACTCCCACCTTCTTCATCAACGGCGGTCAGTTCGACTCTGATCCCACCTACGAGCCGCTCAAGGCCGCCATCGACGCCGCTCTAGCCAAGTAAGGGACACTCGCCGTGTCCACCACCAAGATCCCGCCCACCGCCACCGAGAGCCCCCCTCACATCCTCGAATCCGAGGCCTCAGGGCTGACGCGTCGGATGCTCGGCTGGGTGCTCACCATCGGCGGCCTGCTCGGTGGCGTTGCCGCGTTCGTGCTGATCGTGGAGAAGGTCACGCTGCTGCGCAACCCCGGCTACCTACCGAGCTGCTCGATCAACCCGATCCTGTCCTGCGGGTCGGTGATGACCACCCCGCAGGCAGAGGTGTTCGGCTTCCCCAACCCGCTCATCGGGGTTGCCACCTTCCCCGTTGTGGTCACCACCGGGATCCTGGTCCTCGCCAGCGTGCAGCTGCCGCGCTGGTGGTGGCTCGGCCTGCAAGCCGGCACGCTGTTCGGGGTCGGCTTCGTGCACTGGCTGTTTTTCCAAAGCGTCTACCGCATCGGTGCACTGTGCCCGTACTGCATGCTGGTCTGGGTCGCCGCCATCGTCGTCTTCTGCTACACCACCCTGTACGCCCTCCACTGCGGCCATCTGCCCATCCCCGCTCGGTGGCGGCCCGGGGTAGCAGCGGTGGTGCGCATACACACTGCCATCCCCACCATCTGGCTACTGCTAGTGGCCGCGCTCATCGGGGAAGCCTTCTGGTCGTACTGGCGTACCCTCCTGTAACTAGGTGCCGTAGTTCGGGCACAGCGCGACCGCGGTCCCGGTCGCCGCGAGCAGCGTCTCGGCCGCGGCCAGCAGGTCCAGCAGTTCCGGCCGGGCCAGCGAGTAGAACACCTGACGCCCCTCCGGTCGCCCGACCACGAGGTTGCAGTCGCGCAGGCAGGCCACGTGGGCCGACACCGTCGATTGCGCCAACCCCAACTGCTCGACCAGGTCCGCGACCCGGGCCTCACCGGAGGCCAGCCGGCGCACGATCGCCAACCGGGCCCGGTCGGACAGGCTGTGGAAAAGCGCCACCGCCACATCCAGGCCCCCACCGGCGGCGCTCGACGCAGGACGTCCCTCCGTACTATTAATCGCCATAACCGGATGATAGCTGAGATTGACGATGATGAGTAAGAGGTGGCTGTCATGCTGGTGAACCGGGTGGAGACCGCGCTGGTGAACTCGGCGCCGCGGTACTGCCGGACGGCCGGGTGCTGGAAACTGGGGTGCGGGCCCGGCTATGGCACTCAGTTGATCTTGGAGCGCTTCGGCGCCGACCGAGTTGACGCGGTGGACCTGGACCAAGCGATGATCGCCCGGGTGGGCCGCCGGCTGGCCCGCTTCGGCGAGCGGGTGCGGCTGGCCCAAGGCAGCGCCACCGACCTGCGTCACGCGGTGGATGCCGAAGACGACGCCTACGACGCGGTGTTCGACTTCGCGATCATCCACCACATCCCGGACTGGCGATCGGCGCTCGACGAGGTCGTCCGGGTGCTCAAGCCGGGCGCATCGAAGCTGGCCACCCCGCGGAGACGATCTGGTACTACCGAGGCGGGCTGCACGACTGGATTACGCTGGGACTACCAGTATCAGGCTCTACCGCGACGGCCTAGCTGACCTGGCGAGGGGGACAGCTCGTCCGGCTTGCTGACACCGTCACGGCATCGGTGAGGCGCGGTAGCCGAGTTCCTCGATCGCGCTGATCACGTCCTGTGGGCTGCTCTGG
>JBOHGH010000048.1:0-30946 GCA_050699975.1 Pseudonocardiaceae bacterium
GCACAACGTGTCGCTCTCGGCCGTCGGTGACCGCGACGTCCGCGGCCACGCGGCCGACGGCGGGGGCAGGCGGGAACCGGAGATGGCACCGCTCTCGGAGGTGATCGCCGAGCTCAACGACCGGTTCGGGCTGGGCCTGGGCACCGCCGACGAGATCCTGGTCTACCAGCAGGTCGTCGGCCTGGTCGAGGACACCTCAATGCAGCAGATCGCGCTGATGAACGACGAGGCCCGCTTCGGGCAGGTCGCCGACGACCGGCTCGACGACATCGTTGCGGAGAACGCCGAGCGCAACACCGACTTCATGAAGCTGTACTTCGACAACGACGAGTTCCAGAAAGCCATCAAGGAAGCGGCGCGCAAGCGCGCGTACCGGATCATCACCGAGCCGGCCCGGGACGAGGCGCTGGCACGGCTGCGCGCGGAGATGGCGCGGGAGACCGGGGGTGTCACGCCGTGAGTGAGCCGGGTGGCGAGGTGATCGTTTACCGGAGCCCCGACGGGCAGTCGCTCGTGCAGCTACGAGCCGTCGCTGGGACGGTGTGGCTCGCGCAGGCCCAGATCGCCGCGCTGTACGACACGTCGGTGCCCAACATCGCCCAGCTCATCCGGCGGATACTGGAGGACGGCGAGGTGAGCACGGCAACTATTAATTCAGAGTTAAGGGTTCAGACCGAGGGCACCGGCAGCGTCGAGGCGCGCCTGGATGTCGGCCATGATCTCCCGCGCTGTTCCGATCTCTGCGGCGTCTGGTCGTGGCCTGAGTGAGCCAACGTTCATAGCGACTTGATCGGGGGTGGTGAATCCAACGAGCGCGACGGCGTTGGACGAGCGGTCCAGGCATCCCCACAGTGCGACGCGGATGAGGTCTTCGGTGTGCGGGCCGACAATGGCGCGTACCTGATCGAGCCCAGCGTTGATGATCTCGATCGCGTCAGGTTGGAACCAACGCTTGCGGAGTCGGTGATCTCCATCGCCGAACGCGCGCTGAACATCAGAACGGTAGGTCCCGGTGAGTAGCCCCTGTCCGAGGGGTTTGCTGATCAGGATGCCGACGTTGTGTTCGTCGGCGAAGGAGAACACGCCCTCGGACCGGTGCGTTGATGTCAGAAGGTTGTCTCTGATCGCCAGGATGTCGGGCTGCACTATGTCGAACAGAGCGCGGAAGCGTGCGATTTTGTCGCCGCGCTGATCGGGTGGAGTGGTGAGGCGGTCCAGCGCGAAGCGGTGCGGGCCGCGCATCCCGATGGCTTTGATGAGGCCCTCGTCGCGGAATGCTCGCATGGCCTCGAGTGCGTGGTGCAGCCAGCGGTCGTCGGCGCCGAAGTTGGGGTGGTGGAAGGCGTAAATGTCGAGATGGCCGGTGCGTAGATTGTCCAGTGATTGTTCGAGTTGGCGGCGCATGTGACGGGGCTCGAAGCCGTGCTCGGCGGTTCCGGTGAAGTACCCGACCTTGGAGGCGAGCACGATCTCGTGGCGGGGAACCTGCGCGACCAACTGGCCGAGGAGGCGTTCGGATCGGCCGTGGCCGTAGACGTCGGCGGTGTCGTAAAGGCGGGCGCCATGCTGCCAGGCCGTTTCCAGGCCAGCGAAGGAGCGTGCTTCGTCGTCGCCTGCGGACCAGCCCATGGGCATACCGAGGTTGTCGTCGGGACCGCCGATAGCCCAGCAGCCGATGCCGACGGCGGGCACGGTGATGCCGGTGGCGCCGAGCTGGCGGGTCGGGATCAGCGGACGGTCGACGTGGTCATCAGCGTGGGGTGAGGTCATGCCAGCCTGCTCCGCATCGCCGGACTACGACCCGGTGACGCGATCATTGCGCCGGCCTACACGTTCTTCGCCACGGCCACCCCGTTCGCCTACGACGGCATCGAGGTCCGCTTCGCTGACGCCGACCGCTATGGCAACGTCACCGCGGCGACCCTGGGAGAGAAACTCACACCGGCGGTTCGGGCGGTCATCGTCACGCATATGTGGGGCAACCCGTGCCCGATGGACGAGATCGCCGAGTTCTGCCGCACCCACGACCTGTTGCTGTTGGAGGACTGCTCTCACGCGCATTTTGCGTCGTGGCAGGGCCAGCGGGTCGGCACGTTCGGGGATATGGCGGTGTTCTCTACCAATCAGAAGGCGATCACCACGGGAGAGGGCGGAGTCCTCGTCACCGGCAACAACTGCTACCGGGAGCTCGCCTTGCTATTCGGGCACTACAACAAGCGCTGTCAGAAGGAGATCGACCCCAGCGCCGAGTACTACCCCTACGCCTTCACCGGCATGGGCCTCAAACACCGCATCACCACCCTGGGCGCCGCGATCGGGGTCCACCAACTCGACCAAGCGGCCGAGATTGAGACCCGCCGCCGCGCGAACGTCACCAGGTATGCCATCGGCCTGGCTGACAATCCGGTGATCACCCCGGCAATCGTGCCCGACGCAGACGGGCAGCACGGCCTCTACGTCCTCGGGCTGCGATTCCACCCGGGGAACAGCTCGGTATCGCGCGACGAGTTCGTGGCACTGTGCCAGGCCGAAGGCGCCACCGACGTCGACGCCCCAGGCTCGACACGTGACATCAGCACCGAACCCCTCTTCGCCCGCCACGACCCGTTCGCACCTTGGGTGCCCGGCACGCCACCGACCAATGAGCTTCCGGGCGTGGCCGCGTTCGCCAGCACCTTCATCAAGATCCCGCTGTGGGGCTACCAAGGAGACGAGCCGCTCGTGGCCGGCTACCTCGACGTCCTCACCAAGGTCTCCGCCGCGGTCGCTCGATGACGGCCGCATCCGCCGCCGAGCGTGTCGGCGCACATGAGCGAATAGCGGCACGCCACCCTGTGCACGTCGGCACCGATGGCGACTTCGCGCTTGATGACCTTCTCGCCCTCCCCGACGTTGGCCGCGCGCGGAGGATCACCGCCGCTCAGGCAATACGGGCCGCACCCTGGCGACTTAACACCGCCAGCCGCGAACTGGACACCACCTCGCAGCACAGCGCGGTCGCCAAGCCCAACGCGTCGACGGAGGACGACGCGGACCTCCTGCACCGGATCGAAACCAGCGGACTGTTCCGGCCTCCAGTACACGATGAGGTCGCCCCTCTGACGCCCCAGCTCGGCGCGACCTGGCTCGCGCTGGCTGCCCGCTGGATCGACCTCTCTCGTTCCTGCGGCGACCTGCGCTTCCTCAACGTCGCCTGCAAACTCACCGGCGCCGTCTGGCTGCACCACTCCCGCTCGGACAGCGACATCGCGTGGCAGGAACCGAGCCTGACCGGTCAGCTCGCCGCCCTCGGACGCATGCTGGACGAGACCACCGAGCAGCTCCAGCGGCGCCTCGCAGCGCGCGTCCTCCTTGCCGAGACAGCCAGGGCGGGCGACGACGCACTCCACACGGCCCGGCTCGCCACCACAGCCAAGGCACGGATCGTCGTGTTGGCCCGCTCCGGCTCACACAGCGCCGGACGCCTTGTTACGGCAACGACTACCGCCGGGCTGCCCATCGAGACGGTGTGCTGGTACTCGCCATCGAATGCCCAGCCCTCGGTTTCATCGAACTACTCCAGCGCGTGGTACCCGTCAGCCCCGCCCAACCTCGCGGCGCAGCCCGACGTGCCTGAGAACGTCCCGGTTACCACGGCCGAATCTTGGGGCGAGGTGACGGCGGCGATCCTGGCCGTGGACGCTGACCTTGTTCTCCTGGTCGGCATGCCGGTGGTGCCGACTCGCGTGCTCGAAGCCGCGAGGCTAGGCGTCCTCAACGCTCACAACGGCGCCCTGCCCAGCCACCGAGGCATGGACGCGGTCGGCTGGGCGCTGTTGCACAACCAGCCAATCGTGTGCAGCCTGCACCTTGCTCGTGCAGTGGTTGACGCCGGGGAAGTCGTCGCTGCTCATCCGGTGCCGATCGCGCCCGTGGACACGCTGGCGGCCAGAGTGAAAATCACTCAGCTCCGGCTCCTGCTGGCCGGCGCCGCGCACGTCGCCGCCACCGGCGCGTTACCCGACCTCACCCCGCAACCTGCGGCTGGAACCCAGTTTTACCGCCTGCATCCCCATCTCAAACGCCTGCTCGACGCTTCGCCCTACGCCTACAACGACGCCCCTCAATGGACGGTGATCCAGCCATGACCAGCCCACTGCATCCCAGCTTCGCCGCGCTCGGCCACATTGACTGGAACGACACCACCTCGATCCTGCGCGGCTGCACGCCCTTGTTCCAAGCCCTGGCGAGCGATCCCATACTGCTGGCCGCGCTCGTCGCGGGCGTCGCCGAGGACTCCCATCTGGCCGACATGTGCGAGGGATACGACTTCATGCACAAGCTGGTCCTCTACGACGTGGCCGACCTCGGTGTTCGGCTTCGGCTACACGTCTACCAGGCGGGATTCTTCGACCGGCCGCACAACCACCGGTGGAGCTTCGCCAGCCATATCCTCCGTGGCGGTTATACCCACCGCATCTTCGGTCGCGACGATCAGTTCGGCGAGGACACCGACCCCGACAGCCTGCTCCCCATCCACGAACGGCTCGAACAACCCGGCTCGACCTACGCCCTGCACCACACCAGCGTGCACACTGTCCAAGCCGAGGCCGACACTATCTCCCTGCTCGTTCGTGGCCCCTCCGCCAAACAGCGGTTCCTGATCCTCGACGCCGCCGCGGGCGGCTTCTTCTGGGTCTACGGCGCAGCTCAAGAATCACCTGAACAGCGCGCCAGCAAACGCTTGACCCCCGACCAACTCACCAACACCATCACCCGCATCCAACGCCTTATCGCGACCTCGATCCGGCGAGCCGATCCGCAACTCTCGACGGAAGGTAGAGACACCGTGACCGACGACGACGCATGGCAGGGAATGCTGTTCGGCGCCACCTCAGCCGAGGGCGAGACCACCGAGGACGGCCCAATCGACGAGCTGCGCGTGTGTGCGCTCAACGTCAACAGCCCCAGCCCCAGCCGCGCGCAACGCATCGTCGACTGGCTGCTGGCAACCAAGAGCAACACGCTGGTGCTGACTGAGATGCAGCTCTCCGAAGGCGGACGCCACATGCTGGCCTGCCTCCAGGCGGAAGGATGCACCACCACGTGCACGCCCGGTTGGAAAGAAGCCTGGTACTTCGCTGCCGTCGCCACTCGAGGCGTCGAGGCCGTTCCGGTGCAGCCAGCCGGGTTCGATCCCCGTGTCGCCGCTGTCGACCTCACCAACGACGCCACAACCGTGCGCCTCGTGGGCCTCTACGGCCCTACCAACGGCATGACCGCGGAAAGCAGCCACCGTCGCCGCGAGTTCCAGAGTCGGTTCCTCGACTACCTCGCCGAGATCAACAACTCAGCGTTGTGCGTGGTGGGCGACCTCAGCGTCGTCGAACCCAACCACCGCCCCCATCTACCGGCCTTCGAAGACCACGACTACGCCTTCTACACCGGCCTGCTCGCGCTTGGCCTCCGCGACGCCTACCGCGAACTCAACCCCACGGGCGGCGACCATAGCTGGATCAATCCCCGCTTCGGCAGCCAACGCCTCGACCACAGCCTAATCAGCGATGGCGCAGGGGACGTCCGAGCTTGCGCGTACGACCACACCACCCGACGTGACGACCTCAGCGATCATGCTGCCCTGCTCACCACCATCGGGCTGCGAGCCGACCGTGCGGCGACGAACGGCCATCGCCCCTGGTAAGCAACGGCCGTTCGGGTGACGTGCTAGCCAACCAACGCCGGAGCGCCCAGGCGGGCCAAGAGCTTGTCACGGAAGCGCGCCATGTGCGGATCGAACCGATCGTGCGCCCACTCCGCAGGGTCGTCCAGGGCGAACCAGCGGAGCTCGTTCGCCTCTCGGGGGTCCGCCTCGATCCGCATGTCCTGATCGGCGGCCAGAACGAACCAGAACGACACGTCCGTGTGACTGTGCTGGCCGCGCGTCTTCGTCACGGTCAGGAACAGTGGCTCGTCCCCGAACCGCGAGTGGAACTCACCGTCGATACGCAGCTCCTCGGCGGCCTCCCGCAGCACTGTTGTGCGCGGGTCCTCGCCGTCGTCGACGTGGCCGCCGGGGAACAGCCACAAGCCCGCTTTCACGTGATCGACCAGCAGGACCGAACGTCGTGCGTCGTCGAACAAGGCGAAATAGACACACAGGTGCTTGTCGGGCGTCGCCGGTTGGGCGATTCGGAACAACGGCGCACCCGACCGGATCCACCGCAACGTGGTGGCCCTGTCCTGAGCCTCGTGCTCGTCGAGCGGTGTCACACCTGCTACTAGGTCGTGCACCACATCGCGCGGATCCTGACCTGCCACCGTCATCTTCGAACCCTCCACGACGATCACGTTCAGTTCGAG
The DNA here is from genome assembly GCA_050699975.1 of Pseudonocardiaceae bacterium. Taxonomy (GTDB): domain Bacteria; phylum Actinomycetota; class Actinomycetes; order Mycobacteriales; family Pseudonocardiaceae. Next base: position 6,340 of record JBOHGH010000048.1, read on the forward strand.
CCGTGCTCCCAGCAACGACGTTTGCCGGCGCCCGAGGGCGCGTGGCGGACCTTAGCAGCGCTCCCTACTCATCTCGTGGAGCCCACGCCGACCCCTTGTCGCATCGGCCCGGAGGCGTCCGTCGGCGTCGGTCGACATCGGCGACGCGGACCTGAGCCACTTCCGGCTGGAGTTCACCGGGCGGCACAACGTGTCGCTCTCGGCCGTCGGTGACCGCGACGTCCGCGGCCACGCGGCCGACGGCGGGGGCAGGCGGGAACCGGAGATGGCACCGCTCTCGGAGGTGATCGCCGAGCTCAACCACCGGTTCGGGCTGGGCCTTGGCACCTCCGACGAGATCCTGGTCTACCAGCAGGTCATCGGCCTGGTCGAGGACACCTCGATGCAGCAGATCGCGCTGATGAACGACGAGGCCCGCTTCGGGCAGGTCGCCGACGACCGGCTCGACGACATCGTCGCGGAGAACGCCGAGCGCAACACCGACTTCATGAAGCTCTACTTCGACAATGACGAGTTCCAGAAGGCCATCAAGGAAGCGGCGCGCAAGCGCGCGTACCGGATCATCACCGAGCCGGCGCGGGACGAGGCGCTGGCCCGGCTGCGTGCCGAGATGCGGCGCGAGACCGGGACGCGCGATGAGTGAGCCCGGTGGCGAGGTGATCGTCTACCGGAGCCCTGACGGCAAGTCGCTCGTCCAGTTGCGAGCCGTGGCCGGCACCGCGTGGCTCGCGCAGGCCCAGATCGCCGAGCTCTACGACACATCCGTGTCGCACGTCGCGCACATCGTCCGACGCATTCTTGACGACGGCGAGGTGAGCCAGGCAACTATTGACTCCGAGTCAAGGGTTCAGGCGGAGGGCGCCCGCACCGTCCGGCGCGAGGTCAACGTCTACAACCTCGGCCCGCTCCGGCTGCCGGCTACGTCGAACCTCTGAGGTTTCCCCGGGGCAGGGATTGGGTTGGGTGAGCTGGTTAATGGCGTCGGTGATGCGTTGTGCTGCGGTTCCGTCGCCGAACGGTGATGGTTGCTCGGCGAGATGGTGGTGTTGAACGCTGTCGGCGAGCCGCTGGCGGGCGAGGGCGCCCAGCTCACGTGATGGGGTCACCCGCAGGCCGAAGGTGGGCTCGATCTCGGGACGTTCGGTGCTGCGACGCACGATGATGATGGGTGTCTTGACGACGCTGGCTTCCTCCTGCACTCCGCCGGAGTCGCTGATGAGCAGGGCAGCAGAATGCGCCAGGCCCAGGAAGTCCGGGTAGTCGAGTGGTTCAATCACTTGCAGGGGCGCCAGGCGGTGGGCCAGGCCGAACTCGTCGATGCGTCGCGAGGTGCGGGGGTGCAGGGGCAAGATGACGGGGACGCCGATGGCGGCGAGCTGGGTGAGCAGCAGATCGAGGATCTCGGCATGGTCGACGTTCTCGGGTCGGTGCAGGGTGGCCAGCACGTAGCGGCGCGCGGCGAGCTGGTACTTGTCGAGCAGGGTGGTTTGAGATGCGGGTCGGGGCAGCATCGCGTGGACTGCTTCGATAATGGTGTTACCGGTGAGCAGGATGCGGTCCCCGGGGATGGCCTCGGCACGCAGGTTGGTGCGGTTGAGCGGGGTGGGGGCGCAGCAGAGGTCGGCGAGGTGGTCGATCAGGACTCGGTTGTGTTCCTCGGGCATGGTGCGGTCGAAGCTGCGCAGTCCGGCTTCTACGTGCACCAGTGGTAGGTCGGCGTGGTTGGCGGCGAGCGCACCGGCCAGCGCGGAGGTGGTGTCGCCCTGGACGACGACTACGGCGGGTGAGTCGGCTCGCAAGTGCCGGTCCAGTGCAGCGACCATGTCACCGAGCTGCGCTCCGCGGTTGGCCGCGCGGTCGGCCCCGGTGGTGAGATGCTGGAGGTGGATCCCGAAGGTAGCGGCGATCCGGGCCGACATCCGTTCGTGGTCATGTTGACCGGTATGGACGACCACGGCCTCGGAGTCGAGTAGGGCGATGATCGGGGCGAGCTTGATCAGCTCGGGGCGGGTGCCCAGTACCAGGGTCGCCTGGCGGGTCATCGTGGTTCACCAGTACAGGTGGCGGCGTTCGCCGGTGAGGTAGCGGTGCGCTGCCACGAACAGGCGCAGGTAGAGCTGGTCGGTGCGCAGGTAGTTGGGGATCAGCTCGGCGCGCTGCAGGGTGCCCTCCTGGTAGGTCATGCCCTCGGGGGAGCGGGTGGCGTAGCGGGCGGGGGCGTTGGGGCGGGTGTCCGCGGCGAGGTCGAGGGCATGGGTGAGATCGAGTTCGACGAGTCCGGCGACCTCGGCGTCGGCCAGCGGGATGTCGGTGAGCTCGACGTTCAGCGGCAGCAGGTGCCAGTGTTGGAACTCCCGCTCGATGTAGTCGGGGGCGAGGGTGACTGCGGTCTGGCGTATCCCGAGTGGTTGCAGGTCGGTGTAGGACACCGGTAACCCGAGTTCCTCGTGGACCTCGCGCACGCCATCAGGGATGTCCTCTCCGGCGTGGTAGTGCCCGCCGACGGTGATGTCGGCGTAGTCGGGACGCTCGAAGCTGTACCGGTCGGGGCTCTTTTTCTGCAGCAGTACGGTGCGGTGGGTGGGGTTGATCGCGAGGCAGGAGAAGGTGCGGTGCCACAGCGCCTCGCGGTGCGCGGTGGTTTTCTCGCGCGTGCCGATGTGTTGGTAGCGGTCGTCGAAGATGTCGATCAGCGTCACGGAATGTCCTCGGGGTGCAGTGACCAGTAGGTGCGTAATGCCTGGTAGTAGCTGGCGGGGTCACCCACGGTGACCCACTGGCAATTGATGCGATGTACCCGCACTATGCCGGTAAGGGCGAGCTCACCGACGGCGATGCCGAGATCGACCTCACCGCGGGCGCGCTCGGTAGGTACCAGCAGCGAGATTATCGATGGCCGGAGTACGAGCCTCGACACGACAGCGAGGGGTTCGGTGACGGTGGCAGGGTCAGGCCGTTGCCGGATGCGGATCACCCTGGTGGGGTCATCGGGCTCGGTGTCGATGATGCCGAACGACTTGACGTGGTGGCGTTCGACGCGTTGGGCAGCGATCACCGCGTCGGCGCCCAACGCAGCGATCCGGTACATGCTGGCGAGCTCTCGGTACGCGCAGAAGCCAGGCAGGAGCACGTCGTCGCCGAAGGCGACGGCGAACAGGTCACAGCCACGCAGCCGATCGCCCACGGTGAGCAATGGCGTTGCATTGCCATACCCGTGCCGGAGGTCTTCTGCCACGACCTGCACGGGTATGGCCCGCCCAAGGGTTGCGGCCAGGTGTGCGGCCACGACGGTGTCCGTGGGCCGGGTGACGATGATGACCTCGCTGACGCCGGCGCCAGCGCATTCGTCGATGACGTGGTCCAGGGCGGGTCGCGCGCCGAGCGGGAGCATCTCCTTGGGGACAGTGGTGCTGAACGGGCGGAAACGTGAGGCGTGCCCAGCAGCGGTAATGAGGGCGGGGAACTCCGGCGCCGTCATATGGCCGCCTTGTGCGAGCCCGTCGGCAGTCATGTCACGCTGTTAAGGGCGTCGAGGACAGCTGCCTGCAACACACCCGCAGGGTTTCGCACGCCGCAGTGCACGACAACGCACGGCACTGACTTGGCGAGGTCGTCGACGAGCTCGCGGGCACGCACAGCCAGAGCGGCGTGGGACTCGGTCCGTGCCACCAGCCAGGGCCTGATCCAGAACTCGTCGTGCGGGGTGAAACAAGACTGGGAGAGCACGTCGCGGGCCTGTTGTGGGCGCACCCGTGTGCCCCGAGCGGGCTCACGGGTGTCGGTCAGTCGGGGCAGGACGATCAGCCGGAGCTTGGCCGTGGGGATCATGGCGGCACCCAGGGTGGTGGCGAATTGCCGGGCGCTGATCGCGACCTTGTGGAGGCTTCCAAAACTGTCAGGCAGCGTCGCTGCAACTGACGGTTCGACGGAGTCGGCGAGCTCGGGGAAGGCGTCGAGTGTTCCGCGTGCGACGGGGACTGGCAGCGGCACGGCGACGAGGCGTTCGCGACCGTGCAGGATGACGCGGTCGTTGGACAACAGCATGCCGCCCGCCCGAAGCAGGCAGGCCAGGGTGGTCGTTTTGCCGGCCCCACGGGGCCCGCAGACCATGACTCCGGTGCCGTGCAGGTTCGCCGCAGCAGCGTGGAAGATGATCCCTCCGTGGTTTTCGTGGGTGCGCAGCATCGCCTCGCGGATCAGTCGCAGTGGGTAGCGGTGGGCCTGGGGCGACCCGTCGCGCAGGAACAACTCAAGCTCGCGGCCGCGGGATCGGGCCGCCCAGGCACCCGGTCGACCTTCCACCGCATCGGATGCCACGGTGAAGCATTGCCACCCTCCGGCCTCTTGGACACGTCGCAGCGCCAGTCCTGGGATCGTCTCGATGAGGGTGGCGGTCGTCCGAGATGCGGCACGTGTCATCTGGCCGGGCAGGTCTCCGTCGGTGTAAACGTCGAGCCGGAACTCCTCAACGCTATCCCCACCCTCGGTCGGCGGCAGATACTCGCACAGGTGCAGACGCTGCACGTCCGCCCATTCTTGCGGGGCGCTGAGGGTGATGCCCACGTCTCCGGCCTGGCAGCGCCAGCGCACCCGATCCTGGTGGGAGCTCGTCACGCCAGGTCCAGGGTGGTGATCAGGCCGTCGACTGTGTGCAGGCGTAGCTCCCGGTGGACCTCGTCGAGCTCATGGAACGCGAGCACCGAGGTGGCGGCGAAGAAATCGTGCAGCACGGGGGTGGGGACCTCACCAGTCAGGGTGGCGAGGGCGAGGCGAGCACGTGCACGGAACCAGCCAGCAGGGAACCCGCCCACTGGGTTCGTGGCGAGCGAGGGGCGTAGATCCCGGCCGAGCTCGGCGAGTGCGTGCCGGGCCTGCGGCGGTGGGTCGGCGCGGAGCAATGCTCGGGCGGCGTAACCGATCAGTGCATCGAGGGTGACCTCGGTGTCGAAGCACAGCGCGCAGAACAGGGTCTCGAACAGCGTGTGCGGCGGTGCGGGCAGGTAGCTGAGGCGCAGCGGTGGCAGCACATCCACCAGCACTGGGCCACCCGCGGTCAGGCAGAAGTTAGCCAGGTTCGTGTCGATCCGCGCGTCGGTGTTGCCAACCGCGCGTACCCAGTGGGCGACTTGGGCGACGGCGGCTACGAACTGGTGCGGGTGCTGCACGGCCAGGTCGGCCAGCGTCGGGCCGTCGATCCAGCGGTGCCGCACGGCGAGTGGGCTATCGCTGATCACGTTCAGGTCTGGGGGCAGTGTGACCTCGTGGGCGCGCAGGAGGTCCAGGTAGCGCTGCATGCCGGTCCGCCCACCCTCCTGCGCGGCAGCGGCGACCCGTTCAGAAGCCGGCTCCGGCACGTCGAGCAGCTTGACGACGTGGTCACCGTCGCGATGGTGACCGCTGAAACCGGGCGGACCAGTCATGGCGTGCCCTGGCGATCAAGGAACGCGTGGGCATCTGCGGCCATCGTGGTGAACTCGGCGAGCAGATCGAGGTCCAGCCGGTCGGCCAGTGCCGCGCAGCATCGCAGCGCAACGCCAGCGTCGCGGGCGATCGACGGCGGTCGTCCCTCGGGTTGGTGCCGGTAGCCCAACTTGACCAAGGCAGCCTCGCTCAGCCGCCCACACGCCATGACCAGACGCAGGTAAGCGTCACCGGAGTCGCTGTCACCCGTCGGCGGACCTGCATCGGGCAGCGGATCAGTGTCGGTGAGAGCGCAGATACTGAGGATTGCGAGCAATACGTCGGCCAATTCATCGCCGATCTCGCTGAGTGGCCGGGCCGGGTCGTCCCACTCGACTGTCGAGGAGTCACGATGCCGCAACAAGCAGAGCGCCAGGTGCCCGAGCTGCACCGACAGCTCACCGCTGGCCGTGACCGCGTCCCACGGTTGCGGGGCAGTGTGGGCAAACCGACGCCGCAGCAGCCGTGCCTCGGCGAGCAGATGGCCGGACACGTCCATATCACTGATGCTCACCCGATAACCAGCGGTACGGCGCCTGCGGTGCCACTGCTCCAGTAGGCGTCACCCCTATCGCGGTGTACCCGCACCCGGAAACGCAGGTCCTGGGTGAGCGCGGCCACCGCGCTGGTCGGTACCCGGGCATGCAGAACTAACTCCTCGGCAGCCGGGCCCAGCGTGAAGGCGATGCCGGCAAGCCCACGCCGCCATAGTGCTTCCTTCACCTCCGCTGGACTCGGGCGGACAGAAGCCGCTGCGGCCAATGCGCACCGTTCGCGTTGGGACGCTGGGCAGGCGTTGCGCTGGGTGCAGACCTGGCTGCCGAAGATCCCGAAGTGGTCGGTCTCGCCGAGCACGTACGCCAGCGCGCACGCGTTGGTGTGAAATAGCGGATAACCCGGATAGCGCTCGGGCACTGCGTTCAGGAACTCCCAGAACGCCCGGGGGTAGACGCCCTCAGCGTCCGTGACGCCGGGAGTGTCGGCGAGCTCTGGCCAGTGTCCGGCCAGCCGCCCAAGCGCTGCCGGTTCCACTTTCAACCCGGCAGCGACGGTGCAGCGGGCAAACCGGGCGGCCCAGCCCAGCACCTCGCGCATCCGATCCTCAGTGGCAGAGGCCGGCAGTGACGGTCGCCAGTAATGCACCACTGGCACACTCGCCCGGGCCAAGCGAGGGAAGTTCTCCCTGACCGCCACCCGTCGGATCCCCCGCTCGACCCCCGACCCCAATCCGGAATAACTCAGGTAGGCCAGCAACCGCACGCCCCGGGTTCTTGCCCGCGCCATCATCTCGACCATGTCGTCCGGAATGTGGCACTTCGTGATCAGCACGACCGGGTTGGCCAGCCCGCGCCGGAGGACCACCTCCAGCAGGTCCGCCAGATGCGAGCGGGAACTCGGCAGCGCCATGACATCGGTCCATGTGTATAACGCCACCGGGCGATCCGGCTCGTAGAACGGCGATGCGAGGAGCATCTCCACCGCAGCCTCGGGCGAAGCCAGCACCTCCGGTCGCACCGCCACCTGGCCCCGTTCATGCAGGAAGCAGTAGGTACACGCCTTGGGACAGCCCTGGATCGGGTTAAGGGCAATCCAGGTCGCGTGCTGATCCACGATCGGTGACCACACACGCTCGACATCGATCGACTGTCCCGACGACTTATGAGAGGACGGTGTTGGCTGCACGCCCGTCATAGCTCTCTCCTCTCCGGCAGTCGACCCATAGCTGCCTCCCACGTGGCGTGTCAGTTTGTGCTGTTATGGCGCGCAGGGTCTACAGTGGCGATGGGAACCCGCGCAATGCAACGGGAACCCATTTTTGTACCCGTTCAGCGCAGACAGGCTCAACGGGTGCCCTGGCGTGACCGGAGAGGCGGCAGTGGGCCAGGACAGCAGTGGTGTGGTCAACGCAACGGTGCGACGGTGGCAGCTCACCGAGACGCTGCGACAGCTTCGCGAACGTTCGGGACTGACCATCGAGCAGGCCGTCGAGCGGCTGCGCACGGGACCGGGGGCGTGGTCGCGCTCGAAGCTGGGCAGGATCGAAACCCGCGTGCAGGGCGTGCGGGTCCGTGAGGTCGAGCAGCTTCTTGATCTCTTTAACGTAACCGACGCGAACCTGCGCGGGTGGCTGCTCGACCTCGCCGCGACCGTGCACGAACGCGGCTACTGGCGGGTCATCCGCAAGGATCTTCCCGAGGACTTCCATGACTTCCTCAGCGTCGAAGCCGCGCTCGTAGGGTTGCGGCAGTTCGAAACGATGGCCGTGCCCGGCCTGCTGCAGGTCGCTGACTTCACCCGTGCACTCATCAACGGCGCGAGTCCCGGCCTAGCCGCCGACGTGGTGGAACGCCGCGTGATGGCCCGAATGGCCCGCCAGCAAGTGCTGACCAGGACCACGCCGCTGGAATACCACGTGATCATCGACGAGGCGATCCTTGAACGCCCGGTGGGCACTTCCGTGATCATGCGCAACCAGCTCCGCCGCCTCATCGACGAAACAGCCCGAGACCACATCATGCTCCAGGTCCTACCCAAGTCGGCCGGAGCCAGTCCCGCGATGGACGGCCCGTTCTCCGTGCTGTCCCTGCCCGAGCCCATCCCGGACTTCGGCTATGCCGAAGGTGGCGGCGGTTCGTCGGTCTACATCGAAGATCGCGAGCTGGTGCGAATGTGCACCGTCAAGTGGGGCATCCTCACCGAACGAGCGCTGTCCCAGGCCGACTCAGTGGACATGATCAAGCAAGCAGCGAAGGGTTACGAGTGATCCATGACGAAGGAGGGCACCGGATGATCCACGAGGACCTCGTTGCCCGTGCGGGATGGCGCAAGAGCAGCTTCTCCGGCAGCGGCGGCGCCGGTAGCGGCAACTGCATCGAGCTCGCCTCGCTGGCAGACGGCACAATCGCCCTACGCAACAGCAACCACCCCGACGCCGGGGCGCTGGTCTTCACCCGCACCGAGATGCACGCCTGGATCAAAGGCTGCAAGGCCGGCGAATTCGACGACCTGATAGGTCGACGAGCATCGTAAAGCAGCGGAGGCCGAACGCGCCGAGGCCGACGAGCTGGAGGACCTTCGTACCTTGACGGCGATCGAGAATCGACGTGCCGATCCCGAGCGGGACGACGATGATCACCTGCCCTGATGGGGAGAGCCGGGCAACCGCGAATTGCAGTGACCGGCTCCGCGTTTCGCAGGGCATGTGGCCGCGTTTTGCAGGGCAAGCACGCGGGTAAGGGCGGAGCGGTGGCGGACGGAAGACGCAGGCTCGCCGGGCGCTACCGGCTGGACGGGTCGCTTGGCCGGGGCGGCATGAGCGAGGTCTTCCACGGTTATGACGAGCGTCTGGACCGGCGGGGTGGCGATCAAGCTGCTCCGCCCGCCGTCGGCATCGGTCCCGGCCGGGCCGGACAGCCCAGAGGCCGTCGAGATCCTCGATGCGCTGGAGCGCGACCGCAAGCGGTTCCTGCGCGAGATCCGCACCACCGCCCAGCTGGAGCACCCTGGCACGCCGGCCATCTACGACACCGGCGTGGAGACCGCCCCCGACGGCAGCATGCAGCTGTGGCTCGTCATGCAGCTGCTGCGTGGCTCAACCCTGGAAGCCGAGCTCGACCGGGCGGACTACACCGCCGCGCCGCCGAGCCCGGCCTGGGCGGCGGCCATCGCGGCACAGATCGCGGCCGTGCTCGCCGATGTCCACCGCGTCGACATCGTCCACCGCGACATCAAGCCGGCCAACGTGATGCTCGTCGGACGGCGGCCTAGTGAAGGTGCTCGACTTCGGCATCGCCATCCTGCGCGGCGCGGGAGCCCTGCCGCGCCTGACGCAGGTCGACCGGACCGTCGGCACCCCGGCGTACATGTCTCCGGAGCAGGGCCTCGGGCAGGTCGTGACGGCCGCGTCCGACGTCTACTCGCTCGGCTGCCTGCTCTGTGAGCTGCTCACCGGGGATCCGCCCTTCCACGGGACGGCAGACGTCTCGCTGCGGGCCCGTCACCTCCAATCGCCGGCACCGTCGATGCGGGAGCGGCGGGCCGACGTTCCCGCCGACGTCGACGCACTGGTCGCCGCGATGCTGGCGAAGGAGCCGCACGCGCGGCCGTCGGCTGAGGCGGTCTACTACGGACTCGTGCCGTTGTCATCGCAGGCGGACGAAACGGCGGGGGAGGACGACCGCGACCCGACACGGCCGTTCCGCCAGCCGTTGCTCTCCCCGCCGCCGCGCCGGCCGCAACCCGGACGGCGCAGTGCGATCACCCAGGCCGAGGCAGCGCAGCTGCAGGCCAACGTCAAGGCGCTGCTCGACAACGACCAGCCGGCTGAGGCGATCAGACTCCTCGAGGACGGCGTCGAACGAGCCGGCCACGCCCCCTTCGTCCAGCTGCGGTTGCGCCACTTCCTGGCGGCAGCGCTGTTCTACGCCGGGGAGTACACGCGCGCGGCGCCGCTGTTCGACGTCGTTGGACGCGACTATCGCCGGTACCTGGCGCCGTCGGAGGCCTTCGTCCTCGACAGCTCCTACCACGCGGGGCACGCCTACGCCGAGATCGGCGAACCGGACAAGGCCCTGCCGCAGCTACGGTTCTACGTGCACCACGCTGGCGCCGCGGGCGACGAGGAGGCGGACAAGGTTCTCGGAGCCCGCTTCGCCCTCGCCCAGATGCTCGCCGCCGCTGGACGTGCCGACGACGCACTGGCCGAACTCGAATCGGTCCGCCCGCTCCTGGCTGTTGCCTTCGGCGCTGACTCGACTCAGGTCCGCAACCTCGACAAGCACATTGACCGGCTGGGGTCGCTTAAGGAGCACAGCTTATCCCGGGGGGATGACGAACTGGGCCGGTGACCAGACGACGAGCGGCTCGTCCCACCAGCTCACGAAGAGTCGGGGCGATGGAGCATCTGGTGAAGGGCGTCCTGATTGTCTGATCCATCCCGCGCGTGTGGTGTGGTCGTGCCGCGGTTCCGGGGCAGCGGGGCGGCAGCAGCGAGATATGCCAGAAGCGATGCTTTCGGCGTGGAACGGGGGCGTTCCGGAGAAGCGGGCAACTACAGATCTTGCCGGTCTTCCGCCAGCTATCGAGCCGGTGAAGCCAAGGGTCGCCCGCGTGGCCATGGCCTTGAGGTCCACCGGGCCGGTGGGCAGGCGCAGCAGGTCGCTGACCGGTGGCGGGACGTCGGTGCGCGAGGGCTCGTCCCCCGGCGCGCCGTCTTCGACTTGGTCACAGACGAAGGCTTCCGGCGCCGTGAGCACCGGCAACGGCGGTCGGGTTGGCCGTCGTTAGAGGCGCTCGGGATCCGGGTTGGTGGTACTTGAAGAGGCACCAACCGGGCGGTGGGCGGTCATGCGGAAGATGCCTTGGGCGTTGCCGGCGTCGAAGGTGAGGTCGAGCTTGCCGTCGGGCCGGACGTCGCGGGTGATGAACTCGAAAAACGACCCGGGGACCGTACGCGCGATGCTGGCCCCGGCGGCATCGCGGAACCGGCGCACGACCGGGTCGGCATGCAGCGCCGTCTGGCGGACCCGCCCGCTGCGGGACCGCTCGATCGTGTCCTTCAGGGGCCAGTTGTGGTTCTTCAGGGGCCTGCGCAGCGCCTCGGCCAGCGCCTCGACGTCGGGGACCCGGTCGGTGGCGTGGTTGAAGGCGTTGCCCTCGGTCGCGATCCAGGCCATCTCGGCCGAGTGGCCGACCAGGGTGTCGTAGCCGTCCAGCGGCGGGTCGGGATGGTGGCGACCGAAGCACGATGCCAGCATCGGGACCAGGTGCGCCGCGTCGTCCAGCGTTAGCCAACCCCGGCCGGCCAGGTCGTCGAGCAGCACCACAGCCTCGTCGTCGAGGGGATCCACCGAGTTGCCGACCGTTCGGGTGACGGCCAGCCGGGCGTCGGCGTCCAGCCGGTCGACGTGCAGTTCGGACACGAAGTACTGCGGCACCTGCTCGGGGAGGTCGGTATGAGTGAACACCCGCCCGGTCATGTGGATGCGGTCCAGCGGGTACCGGCCCACTTCCTGGTAACCGAGCGGAACCAGTAGCCGGCGGAACAGCTCGGCACCCGGCGGCAGCTGCCCGGTCTCGTGCCAGTCGACCGTCCGGACGGCACCGTGGTCGAACACGACCTGGCGCCCCTGCTCCCGCTGGCTGGTCACATAGCGCGCCCCGCTGGGGACGCGAGCCAGCAGGTCCTCGAACAACATCAGGCTCATCGCCATCGCCAGCGCGGCCCGGCTCTGGGTTTGCTTATCACCGGCCAGCTGCGGTGGGACGGCGACCTGGGCCAGCAACTGCGCGCACTGTTGCGCACCGACGAGCCTGGTGAGCAGTTCGTTCATGCTGGGTCCCGCCGCCCGAATTCGATACCTTGTGCCAGCGGCAGGTCGGTCGAGAAGTTGATGGTGGCCGTCGATCGTCGCATGTACGAACGCCAGGAGTCCGACCCCGACTCCCGACCACCACCGGTCTCCTTCTCGCCGCCGAAGGCCCCACCAACCTCGGCACCGGAGGGCCCGATGTTCACGTTGGCGATGCCGCAGTCCGACCCCGTGGCGGCCAGGAACTGCTCGGCTTCCCGCAGTTGGTTGGTGAAGATGCACGACGACAGGCCCTGGGTGACGTCGTTGTGGACGGCAAGCGCCTTGTCGAGCTCGTCGTAGCGCAACACGTAGAGGATCGGGGCGAAGGTCTCGCGCCGCACGATCTCGGTCTGGGCCGGCATCTCCACCAGGGCTGGTCGGGCGTAGCAGGCCTGCGGGTACTCGTCGGCCAGCACCCGCCCCCCGCCGTGCACGATGCCGCCGTCGGCCCGGGCGGCCGCCAGGGCCTTGTCCATCCCGTCCAGCGTCGCCGCGTCGATCAGGGGACCGACCAGGGTGGCGGGATCGAACGGGTCGCCGATGGGCAGGGTGTCGTAGAGCCGCGCCAGGGTGGTCACCAGATCGTCGGCGATCGACTCGTGGACGATCAGCCGGCGCAGGGTGGTGCAGCGCTGGCCCGCAGTGCCGACCGCGGCGAACAGGATGGCCCGGACCGCGAGGTCGAGATCCGCCGATGGGGCCACGATCATGGCGTTGTTGCCGCCCAGCTCGAGCAGCAGGCGCCCGAACCGCTGCGCCACGACCGGCCCGACCGCCCGGCCCATGGGCACCGACCCGGTCGCTGAGACCAGGGCCACCCGGTGGTCCTCGGCCAATGCCTGGCCAGTGTCGCGCTCGCCGAGCAGGACAGCGGACAACCCGCTCCAGTCCTCGCCGCTGTGGTAGGCGCGCAGGGCCCGCTCGAAGATGGATTGGCAGGCCAGCGCCGACAGCGGCGCCTTCTCCGACGGCTTCCACACCACCGGATCACCGCAGACCAGTGCCACCGCGGTGTTCCAGGACCACACCGCCACCGGGAAGTTGAACGCCGAGATGACGCCCACCACGCCGAGCGGGTGCCAGGTTTCCATCATGCGGTGCCCCGGCCGCTCCGAGGCGATGGTCTTGCCGTAGAGCTGGCGGGACAGGCCGACGGCGAAGTCGCAGATGTCGATCATCTCTTGCACCTCGCCACGGGCCTCGGTAAGGATCTTGCCGGTCTCCAGCGTGATCACCGCAGCCAGCGCATCCTGGTGGGTCCGCAGCTGCTCGCCGAACAGGCGGACCAGCTCGCCCCGCTTGGGCGCCGGCACGCAGCGCCAACGGGCGAACGTGCTGGCCGCCCGGTCGAGGGCAGTGTCGACCTGCTGCGGGGAGGTGGGTACCAGCCGTCCGATCACCGCGCCGTCGATGGGGCTGCGGGCGATGAGGTCGCCGTCGGACAGATCGGCCGGGTCGAGCCCGACCGCCCGGAGGATGTCTTCGGCACTCATGTCGTGGCCACTTCCTTGCCTCGCAGGTACAGCGAGCCGAACCGGTTTGCCAGGAACTCCTCCAACGCGCACTCCTGCGGCTCGACGATCCCGGACGTCGGCAGCTTCTCCTCCCGGACCAGGTCGGCCATGGCACAGATCCCCGCCGCAGTGGTGAGCTGGATGGCCGACAGCCGCCGGCCGCCCACGTCAGCGGGATAGACCTTGCGCGCGAAGGTCTCCTGGGTGAGCACCCCGTCACGGGTACCCGACACGCTCACGAAGACCAGCACCAAGTCCTGGTCGGTCACCGGGATGGCGGTCTCGAGGACGTCCTTGAGTACATCACGCCGGCGAGCCAGGCGCAGATCTCGCACCAGCAGCTTCACGATCTCGCAGTGACCGGGGTAGCGCACGGTCTTGTAGTTGAGCGTCTCGACCCGGCCGAGGAGGCTCTCGCCGAAGGTGCCCAGCCCACCCGAGGTGTTGAACGCCTCGTAGGCCACGCCGTCCAGGGAGAACGCCTCCAGCTCTTCCAGCGGCGGCACCTCGCGTAGCTCGCCGTCGACGATGGCCTCGCAGGGGTTGCAGTACTCGTTGATGAGCCCGTCGGTTGACCAGGTCAGGTTGTACTTGAGAGCGTTGGCCGGGAACTGGGGCAGGGCACCGACCCGCAGTGACACCGAACGCAACTCGTCGAACGAACTGGTCAGCGCGGCCGCGGCCACCGAAACGAACCCTGGCGCGAGGCCGCACTGGGGCATGAGCACCGCTGGCGCGTCCGCAGCCATGGCGGCGACCGCCCGGGCCGACGCCCGATCTTCGGTGAGGTCGAAGTAGTGGGCGCCGGCTTCCCGCGCAGCGCGAGCGATGCTGGTGGTCAGGTGGAAGGGGGCGGCGCTGAGCACCATGTCGTTGCTGCCGGCCAGCCGGCGCAGCAGTGCGGCGTTGGAAGCGTCGCCCTGCACGGTGCGCACCCCCAGACCATCGGCCGTTCGCAGCGCCCGCTCGGAACGGTCGAGCACGGTCACCTCGTAGTCGTGCGCCGCGGCCAGCAGGCTGGCGATAGCAGTGCCGATCTTGCCAGCGCCGACGACGAGCGCACGGGTGCGTCCGATGGAGGCCGCCGGTCCGCGGCTGTTGCGGCTGTCGCCGCTGGGGGCCGACATGCTGGGGCCTGACATAGAGTGAACGTACGACCGGTCACCGCCGAATTGGTGCGGCCCGTCGCCCGATGTCGGTCCCTGATCCGGCAGAATGCCGGCCTCCGACGTCAGATCGGCGAGAATGGGTCCATGGACGACCTCGACCAGCGGATCCTCGCCCTGCTCGTCGACGATGCCCGCCAGTCGGTCACGGTGCTGGCGAGACGGCTGCACGTGGCCCGCTCGACGCTGCAGGAGCGCATAGCCCGCCTCGAACGCGGCGGCGTGATCGCCGGTTACACCGTCCGGTTCGGGCCGGCGGCGACTGGTCGGCGAGTGACCGCGCACGTCGCCATCACCATCGACCCCAAGCGGGGCGACCACGTGCAGCAGACGCTGCGCCGGATCACCGGTGTCCGCACGCTGCACACAGTGAGCGGGCCGTTCGACCTGATCGCGGTGGTGGCCGCCGAGAGCACGGCCGGGATCGACAGCGTCCTCGATCGCATCGGCGGCATCCCCGGCGTCGAGCGCACCACGTCCTCAATCGTCCTCACGACCAAATTCGACCGCTGATCCCCTGCTGCGCCCGGCCGTGGCTGGCCGGGCGAATCTGCGCAAGCGGAGGCTGTTCGACACGACGAACAGTGAGGACAACACCATGGCGGCACCGGCGATCAGCGGGTTGAGCAGTCCTAATGCCGCTAAGGGCAGCGCGGCGATGTTGTAGCTGAAAGCCCAGGCGAGGTTGCCGTGAATGGTGCGCAGGGTGCCGCGGGCCAGTGTGATCGCGCTGGGTACGACGTTGAGGTCGGTTCGCATGAGGATCAGGTCGGCGGCGCCGAGCGCGACGTCGGTACCGGAGATGACGGCCAGGCCGAGGTTGGCGCGGGCCAGCGCCGGCGCGTCGTTGACCCCGTCGCCGACCATGGCCACCGAGCGTCCCTGGCCCTGCAGAGTCTCGATCATGGTGGCCTTGTCGTGCGGCAGTACCTCCGCGATCACCTCGTCGATGCCGACCTGGGCGGCGACCGCCCGGGCGGTCGCTTCGTTGTCGCCGGTGAGCAGCACCGTGCGCAGGCCGAGCCGGTGCAGTTCGGTGACCGCCGCGGCGGCGGTCGGCTTCACCGTGTCGGCCAGCGCGAAGACACCGTCGACCACGCCGTCCGCGGCAACGACGACGGTCGTGCAACCCTGCCGTTCCCACTGGGTGCGCTCCTCGTCGAGCGCGGCCGGGATCCTGATGCCGCGCTGGGCCAGCAGCCGCGCCGATCCGACCAGGACCTCCTGGCCGTCCACCACGCCACGGGCTCCGAGACCGGACAGGCTGGTGAAGTCCGCCACCGGCGGGATTCTGTCGAGCCCTGCGCGGGCCAGCGCGCTGATCGCCGCGGCGACGACATGCTCGGAGGCGTCCTCGACCGCACCGGCGTGGCGTAGCACCGTGTCCAGTTCGGTCCCCGCGCTCAGCACCACATCGACCACCACCATCCGGCCCGTGGTGATGGTTCCGGTCTTGTCCAGCACCACGGTGTCGATCGCTTTGGCCGACTCCAACGCCTGGTGGCCCTTGATGAAGATGCCCAGCTCCGCGCCGCGCCCGGAGGCCACCATCAGTGCCGTCGGCGTGGCCAGACCCAGCGCGCACGGACACGCGATGATCAGTATGGCCAGCGACGAGCTGAACGCGTGTTCCACCGAACCGTCGATGGCCAGCCACCCGAGGAAGGTCAGGGCCGCCAGCCCCAACACGACCGGAACGAATACCCCGCAGATGCGGTCCGCGAGCCGCTGGATGCGGGCCTTGTCGCTTTGCGCCTGCTCGACCAGCCGCACCAGTGCCGCCAACTGGGTGTCCTTACCCACTTTGGTGGCGCGCACGACAAGCCGGCCGCTGCGGGCGATGGTGCCGCCGATGACCGGGTCACCCTCGGACACCTCGACGGGTGCCGATTCCCCGGTCATCGTGCTGCTGTCCACGCCGCTGTGCCCGTCCAGCACTTCGCCGTCGGTGGCGATGGTCTCGCCCGGGCGAACGATGAAGTGGTCACCGACCTGCAGCTGGGCGACCGGGATGCGGTATTCCTGCCCGTCACGGCGCCGCACGGCCACGTCCCGGGCCCCGATCCTGGCCAACCCAGCCAGGGCACCGCCGGCGCGCCGCTTCGCCCTGGCCTCGAACAACCGGCCACCGAGCAGGAAGATCGTCACACCGACGGCCACGTCGAGGTAAATGGAGCCACTGGGCCGGAAGATCAGTCCCCACCCGCTGTCGGCGCCCTGCCCCGCATCGTCGTGGAAGAACATTGTGTAGACCGACCAGCAGCTGGCCGCGGTGATCCCCAGCGACACCAGGGTGTCCATCGAGGTCGACCCGTGTCTGGCGTTGACGACGGCGTTGCGGTGAAAAGGCCAGGCACACCACGTCACCACCGGCAGGGTCAGCGCCAGCAGCACCCACTGCCACCCGCTGAACCGTGACGAGGGCACCAACACCACCGTCATGGACAGATCCGCTAACGGGACCCCGAGTAGCAGCGCCACCAACAGGCGACGCAGCAGGTACCGGACCGGGGCATCGGCCGGGTCGTCCTGGGTGACGGGCTGGTCGGGCTCGATCGGCGCGGCCTGGTAGCCGGCGCGCTCGACCTGGGCGATCAGCTCCGCTACGGCCACTCCCGCCGATGCCTGCACGCTGGCCTTCTCGGTCGCGTAGTTCACGCTGGCGTGCACCCCGTCAAGCTTGTTGAGCTTGCGCTCCACCCGCGCGGCGCAGGCCGCACACGTCATGCCCCCGATGGACAACTCGATCGACTGCACCGCAGCCGACGGCTGATCGACCGACGAGGTCAACGACATAACCCGGTTTCACCCTCCTCTGCGTCACAACTCATCCGCCGCGCGGTGCGTACATGATCACCGCGACACCGGCGAGGCAGATGCCCGCCCCGATCACGTCGAACCGGTCCGGACGGAAGCCGTCCAGGGCCATGCCCCAGGCCAGCGAGCCGACGACGAAGACGCCACCGTACGCGGCCAGGATCCGGCCGAAGTTCGCGTCCGGCTGCAGCGTCGCGACGAAGCCGTAGACGCCCAGCGCGAGCACGCCGGCCCCGATCCAGAGCAGTCCGCGATTCTCCCGCACGCCCTGCCACACCAGCCACGCCCCGCCGATCTCGGCCAGCGCCGCCAGCGCGAACAACAGGACCGACCACACGACAGTCATGGCCGAACACCTTAGGAAATCGGTGCTGGTCGCTAGGCTTGCGGTTGTGGAGCGCACCGAGGCCGCAAAAACCCGCGCGCGGGGAGATCGCCGTTCGCTGTTCGACCGATTCGTTGAGACGGCATACGTCCGGGTCAGCCAGGCGCCGTTCTTTTTCGTGTGTGCCGGCATCGTCGTGGTCTGGCTGGTCAGCTTGCCCCTGTGGCCGGACCTCAAGGAATGGCAGGTGGCCATTCATACTGTCGCGAGCGTCCTCACCCTGCTGCTGGTGGTGCTGCTCGAGAACGCCGGTCGCCGCGCGGAAGAGGCCGCGCAGGAGAAGCTCAACGTCATCGCCGAGGCGGTGGTCGAACTGATGGCTTCGGCGGCGCGCAACGATCACGATCTTCGGGAGGCGGCGCAGCGCCTGCGCGACGCGGTCGGCCTCGAGGAGCGTCACTGAGGAGCGCCATTGCGGAACGACGTCCGCTCGCGCCACTTAGCGACCGGTGGCGCTTCGGCCGGGCAGTCCGGGGGCGTTCATCGCGCGGACCAGGTCTTCCCGTGCCCGGGCAACCCGGGAGCGGATGGTGCCGATGGGGCACTCGCACACCTGCGCCGCGGCCGCGTATCCGAGACCGAGCATCTGGGTGAGCACGAAGGCGTCCCGGCGGTCGGGCTCCAGCCCGGCTACCAGCTCGCGGAGCACAACGCCCTCGTCGAACCCGGATCGCCGGTGCGTCGGGCTCGCGGTCACGACGTTGTCCCAGTCCTCCACGGCGGTGGTTCGGGGCCGCGCCATGGTCCGACGCACCTGGTCGGCGGCGACCCGCCGGGCGATGGACAGCAGCCAGGTGCGGGCCGAGGAGCGACCGGCGAAGCGCGGTAGCGACCGCAGGGCCCGTAGATAGGTCTCCTGGGTGAGATCCTCGGCCTCGCCGCGCTCGCCTATATGGGTGAGGAAACGGTATACGTCGCGCTGGGTAGCGTGGACTAACGCGGCGAGAGCAGCGCGGTCGCCAGTGCCAGCTGAGAGTGCCAGCGCAGTGATTCGCGCATCATCAGATCGGGGGACACCCATGCGGGCAGGGTAACTGACAGTTTCCGGGAACCCCAGGGATCCTGGGGCCGACAATTGTCATGTGGACTGCACACAGTGTAGGGAAGCCCTCTCGGCCCGGCTCGACGGCGAGGAGAGCGGGGCGCAACGGAGCACGGTCGACGAGCACCTCGCTACCTGCGCGGCGTGCCGCCGGTTCGCCGACGAGGCGGCGCGGGTCACCCGGCTTGCCCGGACCGCCGTGGCGACGCAGGAGCCCGACGTCGTTGAGGCGGTCCTCGCGGCTGCCCCCCGATCACGCCGCCCCCGGCTGGTTACCGCTTTGCGGGTACTGCTGGGCCTGGTCGGCCTGGCTCAGCTTGAAGTCGCCCTCGTTGGTGTACTCACGGCCCAATCGGCTGGACACGGCTCCCAGGTGGTGCTGGAAGGCGCCTCGATCGCGCATTTCGCGCACGAGAGCGCCGCCTGGAACCTGGCACTGGGGGTCGGCTTCCTCTGGATTGCCTGGCGCTCGTCGCGGACGTCGGGGATGGTGCCCACACTCGCGACGTTCGTGGCGGTGCTCGCAGCGCTGGTGGTGCTGGATGTGGTGGCCGGGCGGGTCGATCCCGAACGGTTCCTCTTACACGGCCTGGTGTTGTTCGGCCTGATCCTGGTGATAGTGCTCGACCGGTTGCCCAGACCCACCAGGGGTACCGTGCCCGGCGTTTCCGCAGTGGGGCTACCGTGGTCGCCCCTATCGAACCGGGCCGATCCAGCGATCGGGACCGACGCCGACGGCCTACCACCGGACCTGCGGCCGACCGCACAGCACGACAACACCGCCGCAGCGTAGCGCCGCACCGCGTAGTCCTGTCGCCCTCCGCCCGCTTAATGTCCCGACTGCTCGCTGATGATCCAGCATCACTGTGTGTTCGCGTCGTGAACTCGACGCCAACGACGTTTCGGCTGCTGGGGATGTCGGTAACGTCGAGTTCACGACGCAAAGTGAACGTTCCACCGACGGCTCGGTGCACCGGCTGGGGCTTTCGAGCTCACTGCCCGCGCTTGGTGCGTGACCGGGCACGTTGCGGGCGGGCTGATGGGGCGAGGGGCCGCTAGCTTGCCAGCTCTTCGATCAGCGGATGGCTCGAACTCTGGCGCCTACCCCGATGGGGCGTGGTCGGGCCCCGCGGTTACCGTAGCTAGAATCAGAACCGACATCCCGGGCATTGGCCACTGACGAGTAGACCCCGACATACCGGAGATCATGACTGCGCCGCACTCGCCTCGTAGCCCAGACGACACTACGCGCAAGATCAACTTTAACGTGACCCACGTCGCCGCAGCCGCTCTCGCTGCAGTGACCACGGCTGTGCTCGGCTCCTTGCTCGGCGCTGCCGGCACCCTCATCGGGGCCGCCGGGGCCAGCGTGATCACCACCGTAGGCACCGCCTTGTACCAGGCCTCACTCGAGCGCAGCCGGGAGAGGGTCCGCACTCTTGCCCAGCGCACTCGGCCGTGGCCAACCACCCCGGTGGGATCCAGGACCGAGCGCTCCCACTCCGTGGCGGCGAACGCCCCGTTCGGCGACGACCAGTTCCCCGACAGCACCCGCGGACCACAGCCGGGGGACCGTTCCCAGCGGCTCAGGACGCTGCGCTGGGGGGCGGTGATCGCGGGCGCGTTCGGCGGCTTCGTGCTGGCCATGATGGTCATTACCGGCTTCGAGGTGGCCAGCGGCGAAACTGTCGGTGGTAACGGCGAGGGAACCACCATCGGGCGGGTGGTCACCGACGAGCCTGGCCAGCGGAACCCCACAGCCCCGTCCACGCCGCACAGCCCGGCCGGCCCGATGTCCGAGACCCCCACAGAGACCCCCACTCCCACCGAGAGTCCCACCGAGACCCCCACCGCTCCCGACTCCAGTACCACCACCCCGGACGGCGGTTCCGGCGTTGAGCAGAGCCCAACCAATACCTCCGACAAACCGGCACCGAGCGAGGTGACCCCGACGCCGCCTCTGATACCGCCCGGACTCCCCGGCGTCGGAGGCTGATCTCCACGAAGTAGCCTTCAGCCTTCCTGCTGCGCCTATTCATAAGCCGCGAAAAATGTAACGTCCGATGACGCCTTTAGCGTGCTTTCGTATTTTTGTATCGGCGCTCGGTACCGGCCGTCTTCCTCGCTGAGCATCCGCCGTGTCTTGAGCCACCGACCCGAACAGGACCAGCGCATACGGTCGGCCACGGGAGGAGAACCCACGGCTGCCGTTGACCCACTTGGCACCGCTGGATAAGTCAGCCACCCGATGAATGCCTGCCTCCAGTGTGTTCCGCGACAACCGCAGCTTCGTCACCGTCAGCGACACCCCGGCATGGCTTTCCCGCTCGCCTGCTCACACAGCTGGACGGGGTTGATGCAACTGTCGCGACCTTGACGTGTCACTCCACGCCACCGGCCGCTTACACACTGGTATCAACTCGTCGTGTAGTGGTGCAAGCGAGATGTCCACGCACCCCAGAATCAAGGAGACAACGAATCTGGGCGCAGGACCCAAATCGGGCGCAAGAGCTACGCCGTTCGGGCGAGATCGCCCAACTTCATCTAGCGCCGGGTAACGCAGACAAGAGGTTAAACGAAGGTCACAGCAGGTCAGACCCGATGGGGTACGGGTTGAACACACAGGGCAGCCGTCGCAGCACGTCAAGATCGGCGGGTGGGGAGATGTCTATGCGCCGCGCACTATTGGTCGAACCTCTCGCCGCCATAGCCCTTGCGGTCCATCCGCCTCGGCGCCGTGAAAGATCCGGGACTGGGTCAGGGCTCAGCGGAGGTCGGTTACTGACGGTGTGTAGCCTCGACAGGCAGATCAGGAGTCTGCCACGAGTCCGTCCGGTACGACGATCAAGGCTCGTGATGTGGTGGATCGGTTTGATCACTCTGATTGGATTCGCTGCATGTAGCTCATCTGATCTCGGGCCCATCGCGTCGGCGGGGAGCCGCTGATGAACGTTCGGTGGTTGCGGTCGAATCGCATCCTCGTCGCCCTCTTGATTGCCACGATGTTGGCTACGGGACTCTTGGCCGCGGTGGTGGTACGCCAATATCAGAGTGAGCAGGCTGGACCCGTGTACTTGGAGACGACTGAAAGTCCTGGCCTTAATCCTTTTGTGCCCGTGGCTGGGGATAAGCCGAAGGCGGAGAGCGGAGACGCAGTCAAGCAGACCGTCCCTGCTTCCGCGGGAACCGATAATCGGGCGACGTGCGATCCTGAGAGACTCATAACCTATCTGGTGGCGCACCCCGCGGAGGCGTCAGCCTGGACTCAAGCATTAAATTCCGACCCTTCGCTCACTTGGAGTGGGGGCAAGCAGATTTCACTTGCGCAAATACCAACGTACATTCGTGAGCTGACTTCGCAACTGCTCTCCGACGACCTACGTGTCACGAATCATCAGTTTGAAAAAGGAAAAGCGATCGCGGTGCAGTCGGTGCTTCAAAAGGGAACCGCGGTCCTGACCGATAAGAGCGGTGTTTCCAGAGTTCGTTGCGCATGCGGTAATCCGCTGAAGCCCATGGCGCAGTTAAGTAGGCCGCCGGTGTACTCCGGAAAACCCTGGCCGGACTTCACACCTATAAAGATCATCATCATCGACCGTGATCGTGATCGCCGTTGCGGCTCTGACGAATATTTCGACGGTCGACGATGCCGGCCGACCATCTCTTGCCCTCCCGGTCAGTATCTGGCGCCTAATAACAGGTGCCACTACCCGCCCAATGTGTGTCCGCCGCCTATGCTTCGGGACAATGACGGCCGGTGCTACTACCCACCCGATCGGTGCCCGCCACCCCTGGTGCCAGGACCTAACGGGTGTCATGTCCCGCCGTGTCGGCCAGGCCCGAAGTCGGGTTCTGACGGGAAGTGTGTGCCGCCTGAGCCGCCGTGTCCGCGAGGCCCGAAGTCAGGCCCTGACCGGAGTTGCGCTCCCCCTGGCACACAATGTCCGCTCAATCAGGTGCCAGGACCCGGCGGTGAGGGTGACGGCTGTAGATCAGCTTCACCTGGCAACCCGGGACAGACCGCTGGTCAGCCGCCTTCTGGATCCACTCCGATAGTGACGGGTCCTCCTGTGGAGAAGATGCCGGAGCCGGTGGACCCGCAGCCGGTGGAGCAGCCGCCGGTGGACCCGGAGCCGGTGGAGCAGCCGCCGGTGGACCCGGAGCCGGTGGACCCGGAGCCGGTGGACCCGGAGCCGGTGGACCCGGAGCCGGTGAAGCAGCAGCTCGTCAAACCCCCGCCCGCTGTGGAGGGACCTGAACGGGACGCAAGCGTGCGTAGACCGCGACTCGGATGAAGCGTGCGACACTCCCACACCCAAGCTGCTTGACGCGATCATTGAGACTCCGGTGGGCGGCTACCGCAGCGCAGGGTCGTGCGTAGTTGCGGACGATCGGCTGGCCTCGGTGATGCGGCGTCGGCGCCCTGCTCAACGCACGCGTGCTGCTTCGCTTGCCCCGCGCTCACGGCCGAAGGTGTGAGTGCGCGAGCTGAGCGGGCTCAGGCGTAATCGGCCGGGTACCGGAGGCGTCTCTCCAGCTGCTAGCCGCCATCGTCGTCGCACACCTCCTCGCGGCGCGATCTACGGTGGCCGGCTTTAAGGGCGGAGCTTTGTTAAACGGTGTTCGTTTCCTGTTTGCGCTGCGCATCGCAATTACGGTGCTCATCTGCGCAGATCATCAGGACTTCAGCCGCGCCGGTGCGCCTGACAGCGTGCGCAGTGGTCGTCTGCGACGCACCGTGAACGGATGGGTGGGCCTCATCGGGACGGCTTGGTGCTGTCGTGAGCGTCGCGGCTGTGCCGCCGGCGTACCCCCAGCCATACGAGGCCGGCGACGATCAGGCCTAGTAAGACGTAGCTGATTGGCCCGAGCCAGTTGTCAACGACCTCGTAGTTCTCATTGAGGTACCAACCCAGGCTGATAAAGACCGCGTTCCAGATGCCGCTGCCGATCGCGGTGAGCAAAATGAACCGGGGGATCGGCATCCCGGTCACGCCGGCGGGCACCGACACAATGCTGCGGATGATCGGCACCATGCGGGCAATCAGCACGATCTTGCCACCGTGGTCACGGAACAGGCGCTTGCCGCGGTCGAGGTCTTTTGGGCTGGCCAGGATGAACCACTTATGGCCCGCGAGCCGATACAACCGGTCGTAACCGAGCGATCGGCCCAGACTGTAGAGAACGAGCGCACCGGTGACGGACCCCGACGTCGCGGCGGGCCACACCAGCCAGACGTTGAGCGCGCCGGCCTTCGCCCGGAACCCGGCGAGCGGCAAGATCACCTCGGACGGGATCGGAGGGATTAGGTTCTCCAGCAGGATCAGGAGGCCGACACCGGCCGCTCCGAGTCGGTCGACGATAGAGAACACCCAGGCGGCCACGGACCATGGGTACCCAGATGGCCCGATGATCCACCGCGCCACTCAGGGGCAACCTGCAGCGAATCCTAAGAAAGCCAGAATGAGGGCGTGACGGGTTGAGGTGCCACTGGAGCGAGCTCCCGCGCGACCCGAAGGGTGTGGCCGCCCCGGCCGACCGCGGGGACCAGAGAATCCGTCCCGCCAGCAGAAGCCTCGTGGACAGTAGGCAGCCGCGGCAGATTCGGCCGGACGCACTCGTGTGTGGTTAGCCGGCGGTCAGTTCGACGCAGCATCCACCGGCGCGGGGGGTCAGTACGGCGGTGAGGGTGGACGCCTGAAGGGTGTCGAGGAAGCCGGTGAGGAAGGCGTGGTTGATACCGCAGACCAGCTGTGGCGCTTTGCCGGCCAGGGGGTGAAACGGGCAGTTGCGCAATCGCAGCAGCGTCGGCGTTGCCCGGTCAGGTTCAAAGCCGTACCGGGCGAGGGCCGCGGTGGCCAGCGTCAGCG
>JBOHGH010000049.1:0-30464 GCA_050699975.1 Pseudonocardiaceae bacterium
TATGCAACAATCGCATCTCGCAGATGCCCTTCGGTCTGGGTGCATGGGGTCTTCGCAAACACCATCATCCCAGCTCAGAGGGCATTTGCCCTGTCACGACACGATCAACACCCACAATTGGCCGGTGAATCGAGGCTGAGCACCACGGAGAACATCGCAATCCTGAGCTGAGATTGTTACCAGCAGTGCCTGGTAACTTACACGCGCGGTGGCTCAGCAGACGTTTGCAGTCCATCGGTCACCAACTGTACGACTGTTGCAGTATGAGTAAGGTTAGAGACGATAACTGGCGCTCCGGCTTGTGCTAACTCAGTCTCATCGCTTTTTCCGCTGGCGACCGCAATGATTCGCACGCCAGTCGTGAGGGCAGCCTCTACATCGTGGGGTGTGTCCCCGATAAGTACGGTGTGCTGATTGTCGAACGTGGTGGCCGTTCGCCCGGTAGCGCGTTGCTGGGCGATGGTGACCAGCTCGGGACGCTCGGTGTGGTCGTCGCCGTAGGCGCTACTGGCAAGATCGAGATATGAGTCGAGACCGAAGACCTCAAGCTTGATGCGAGACACGTCCCGCAGATTGCCACTGAGGACGGCTTGGTGGACGCGAAGGTCAGCGGCCAGAGCCGCTAGCGTCTCCTTAGCGCCGGGAAGGACTCGACCGGTGGCAGCCAGCTCCGCCCTGGCCTCCTCGTGACTCTGGACGAGCGCGGCAGCCAGGCGGTGCATCATCTGCTCGCTCGGTTCGACGTCGTGGAGCTGGAGCGTGTCGTGCATGATGACCAGCTCGGTCCGACCGGCGACCTCGGCGAGCTGCCGGAGTGGCTTGCCGGTGACGGCAGGGAATGCCCGCTCGTAGATGGCCCGGCCGACCCCGCGTGTCTCGATCAGGGTGTGGTCGATGTCCCACAGCACGAGGATGTACGGCGGTTGACTCGCAGTGTTCTGTCCGGCCATGGGACGAGTCTGCCAACCCAGCCGCCATCACGGCGTAGCATCCCTGTCGGTCACGCCCAGGACGACGGGTAAACGGCATGGACGAACATCTGGCGCGGGTTATCGGCGAACGTGTGCGAGCCCGCCGAACCGCCGGAAGACGGAAGAAGACCGTGGTGGCTGGGCTTACCGGCATCACGGCCGACTACCTGTATCAGATCGAGCGTGGGATGAAGCTGCCGACCGTCACCGTGCTGGCGAAGCTTGCCGAGGTGCTCGGTCTGTCGGTAGCCGAGCTGCTCGGCGAGGAATCAGCGACAAACACCCGGCCATCGAATACAGCTGCCGGAGAGGCTCTCTACTGCGCGTTGGTCAATCCGCCGATTTCGGCCACATCCGTGCCGCCGGCGGTGACGGAGCTGCACGAGCGGATAGCGCGGGCATGGCGGACATGGCAAACGTCACCGCAGCGCTACAGCCAGCTTGCGAGCCGACTGCCGGCGCTCATTATTGATACCGAAGCAGCTGTGCAGGCATACCAAGCCGAGGCCATGTCTGGCTTGCGGCACGCCAAAAGCTCTGCCGTTGATCTTTACAACCTCGTGCGGACCGTAACCAAGCGGCTCGGCAGGTTTGACCTGTCGTTGCTCGCGGCAGAGCGGGCGGTACGGGCGGCCGAGATCGCGGACGATGCGTTACGGCTGGGGGTCGCACGGTGGAACTTGGCCCAGGTGCTGCTAGCCGATGGGCAGCCCGAGGGCGCGGAGATGTTGGCGATGCAGGCAGCCGAGGCCCTCCGGCCCGTCATGGCTGAGGGTGAGGCCGACACAGCGGCGATCTACGGTGCTTTACTCTTGATCGGGGCGGTCGCAGTTGCTCGTCAGGGTGACGCTTGGACCGCTCGCAGCCGCTTACGGGAGGTCGCTCCGTTGGCCGAACGAACTGGCGAGTGCAACACGTTGTGGACCGCGTTCGGACCAACCAACGTTGCCATGTACGCCGTGACCGTCGAAATTGAGGCGGGCGAGGCTGCTGAGGGTCTGCGGCTGGCCGAACAAATCGATTACGGACATTCCCCGTCCATTGAACGGCGAGTGGCGTTCCTTCTCGACCAAGCTAAGGGGTACGAGCAACGCCGCGACTACGCCAGCGCGTTGCTCCTGCTACACACCGCTGAACGCGAAGCACCAGAAGACGTGCGGCACAGACCGGCTGCTCTCGTCATCCTGCGTACGGTGGTTCTGCATGGCCGTCGCTCGGTCTCCGCTGAGGCCACGCAGCTGGCGGCCCGTATAGGGCTGTCGCTGAACTAAAGAAACCAGACTGCGAGACAACCCGAACTGACAGCTCGGGTCAGACTCTCGCAACTGCTTTAGCGTCCTCGCCCTGGCCCCAGGGCCGGGCTGAGCGCTGAGCTGGTGTGCCGTCCTTCATAGGACGCCTCCCCCGCTTCCACCGGGCTGGCGTTCCCCGGCCCTGGGTGCCGTCCAGCGACAAGACTCGGAGATAGCGAGACCAAGTGCAGCACGAAGGCGACCGGGCAAGCCAAGGAACCGACGACCACCGTCACGATGACGTTGCGCAACGGCCACCACG
Source organism: Pseudonocardiaceae bacterium (assembly GCA_050699975.1). Classification (GTDB taxonomy): domain Bacteria; phylum Actinomycetota; class Actinomycetes; order Mycobacteriales; family Pseudonocardiaceae. The sequence goes on from JBOHGH010000049.1 coordinate 2,526, forward strand.
TGCCTCGGGTCATCGAGCACAGTATCCGGCCGTGGGTGCCCTTGCCCGGAGACTGTCGTGGTAGTGGTCACGACTGACGGGAGCGACCTGCTCTTGGTCTACCTACAAGGTGAGCAGGCAGTCTGTGTCGTAGGAAAGGAAGCCCACCTGCTGCGGCGAGACCGAGCGGCGGCCTTCGGGAGTCCTGATCTCGCGGCAAGCAGTAATAAGGGTGAAGCACCGTGATTCGGGAGGACCGCGAGCTACTAGCCGAGTTAGCCCGACTCAACCGTGATATGGCGCAACTAGCCATGCGCATCGTGGACGCCAGCGCCAGCGCCGCTGAACAGGCGCACTATGCCCAGCGTCTGGTTGCGGCTGGTGAGTGGTTGCAGCGGCGAGCCAATGAGACGGCTGGAACGGTCATAGAGGGAGAGGTCCTTGCCCACGGCCCGCTGACCCTCCCGGGGCTTACCGTAGAGCCCTATCGGGAGCCGTGAGCGACGTCTGGCAAACCCGGCACCGGCTGATGCTTGAACGGTTTGAGAAGGAAGCTGACCAGCTCCGAAGCGACGAGCCAATAGCGCCAGCGGCACTTGAAGAGCAGACGGTGCGGCTGCTTGCGGGTGTGGTTATGCTCATGCGTCAACATAACGTAAACAAGCGGGGTCAATGCCGATTCTGCGCTGCGCCGCGCCGCGCTTTGCGGTTCTGGCATAGGCGACCGCAATGCACGGTTCATCGTGCGTTAGATTTTGCCCTAAGGCAGCGCTTGGACATCGTGTGGTGTCAGTTGCTTGACGATTGAGTAGAGCTTGATTCCGCGATCGTACCGCGCACACTTTCACATTTCGAGTTTTCCGGTCGACGCCAAGGTTACGGTCGAAAGAACGGGCAAATGATCAAGAAGACCGCGTTCGACGTTGCGTGCCAGCAACGCCACGACAGAGCTCGACGGTGCGGAGAAGGCGAAATACATCCTCGGGCGCTGGCCCCCTGGCGGAGAACGTGCGCCGGGCACCACGACCCAGCCCGCCGACGGGAGAGTACCGATGGCATCGACGAGTACTACGCCGACCAGCACGGGGCCGGGGACGGGGTCGCGTCCCAGCTCGTCCGTCAGCTCGCCGAGCCGGTTCCCAAGGACCGGTCGACCACGAGGAACCTTCGCCAGTACAGAACCTTGCCGCGCGCTAGCAGGGATGGGACGAGGTGTGCGACCTCGTGTCGCACGCTTCGCCCCATCCCGACCAGGCGTGTTCCCTGGCTGGCTTGCCCGGGGCCCGGCCCGTGAACTCGACGCCAGCGACATTTCAGTCCTGCCGTACGTCGCTCCCGTCGAGTTCACGGGGCGCGGCACCGACACGCTGCTGCACAGGGTCGCGATGGGTTCCGGTTACTGCCGGCGGTCGGTGTGCTACGGGGAGGCCTCGGAGTGCAGGGCCTCGAGCCGCTGGTAGCGCCGGCCGACCTGATGGAGATCGAAATTGGTGACTCGCCGTCGATGGTTACTGACAGCGACAGCTTGTGATGCTTATCTTCTCCGCTAAGTGCCTTGCAGTCGGTCGATCCGAGCTACAGCAACTCCGAGCTACTCGGTTGAGCAGGCGCTTTGTTATCCGGGTCAGCGTTGCGGACAAGATCAACGAGTATGAAGCCGAGGCTGGGGAGGGGCGGCATGGGGAAGACCACGGTGCTACTGAGGGTGAGCGTCGAGCAGCACGCCGGTCAAAGAGCGTTGGGGCGGCGCGCTGGCCGGCTGAGGTGGGTAGGTCGCCTGGCGACGCTACTAGCCGGGGTGGTCGGGGTGGTGACAGCCGCCCCGACCACCGCAGCCGCTAGTCCGGCCATGATGTTGAGCGACCACGTTGCCCGCGCGCTGCCGGTCAACGAGCAAGTGGACTATGTCGCCTTGGGCGACTCCTACTCTTCCGGAGTCGGCACCGGCGTCTACGACGGGGCAAGCGGGGACTGTTTCCGCAGCCCGCTGTCCTACCCGCCGCTGTGGGCAGGGGAGAACCAGTCTGCCAGTTTCGGATTCGTCGCCTGTTCCGGGGCCAGGACCGACGATGTGCTCGCCAACCAGATCCCGGCCTTACAGACCAGCACCGACCTGGTGACGATCACCATCGGCGGGAACGACGCGGAATTCGGGACCGTGCTGCGGACCTGCACGGCCGCCCAAAGCGATAGCACGTGCTTCGCCGCGGTCGACGCCGCGGAGGCATTCTCGCGAACGGTGCTGCCTGGCCGGCTGGCCCGCACGTACGAAGCGATCCGCCGCGACGCGCCAGACGCCCGAGTGATCGTGCTGGGCTACCCGCGGCTGTTCGACCTCACGCCGAGTTGCGCCGACCCACTGGTGCCGAACCTGGCCCGGCGCCAACGGCTCAACGATGGCGCCGACGTGCTCAACACCGTCATCCAGAAGGCCGTCAGCCAGCACCCCGGATTCAGCTTCACCGACGTGCGCGGCCGGTTCGACGGCCACGGGGTGTGCTCGGCCGACCCGTGGATCAACGGTCCGAGCGTCCCCACCGTCGTCGGGCCGTATCACCCCAACCAGACAGGCTACCGCGAGGGCTACCTGGACGCGTTGGACGCGGCAACCGGGCGCGCCGCCGAGGCGGCCTGAGCCGGACCGAGCCGGTCCGGCGGCTGCTGTCAGACCGCGGCCTGCAGCACCCCTGCTTCACATGAGTATGCGGCACGATCTAGCCGACACGCTGAAGGTGAGGACGAACGTCATGAGGGAGGGGCGGGACGGTTGGTGGCTCGTGATCACCATGCTGCTGGCGGTGGCGCTTTTTGGCACGGTCACTGCCCTGCTGCTTTCGCTTGACCGGGCAACCTCAGTGTCTGAGTCCATTCGGACGGGTGGGCTGGTGTCGGCGGCGGTCGTTGCCCTGTACGCGCTGTGGCTCAATGACCGCCGGCGCAGGGTGGAGGAGTCTCGCCACGAATTGGAGCGGCGTAGCAACGAGCAGACTTGGGAGCGGGTGGCCGACGAGCGGTTCGCCCGTGCGGTCGAACTGCTCGGGCACGAAGCCGACCAGGTCCGGGTCGGTGCTGTGCACGCGTTGGCGGGACTGGCACGGAGCCGGTCGTCCTACGTCCAGACGGTGCTCGACGTGATCTGCTCATACCTGCGCCGCCCTTTTGACCACCCCGACTACGTGCAAAACCGGACCGGTGAACGTCCCCCATGGGAAACCGCAGATGAACGGGACGCCGACCAGGAGCGGCAGGTCCGGCTGGCGGCGCAGCGTGTGATCAGTGAGCTGCTGCTCGACCGCCGCCGGGAGGGTGCCAAGCTGCCCGACCTGGATCTGACCGGCGCGCTGCTGGACTACCTTGACCTGTCCGGCAAGGTCGTCGGTCAGCTCGTGCTGCGGGACGCTCAGCTGCACGGCACCACCCGCTTGAATGCGACTGAGATCAATGGCGAGGCGTGGTTCACTCGTGCCGTGTCGTACGGCCGGCTGGAATGTGACAACGTGGTGTTTCGCGGTCGAAGCAACTTCCCTCACCTGATTGCGCACGACCGGGTCTCGTTTGAGGGAGCCCATTTCCAGCAGGGTGCCGTCTTCTTGTCCTCGGAGTTCCACGGGCCGGTGACCCTGGCGGGTAGTACGTTCGACAAGTCCGTGGACCTACGGCGCACCGTGTTCCGCAGCGACCTCGATCTCCGATGCCAGCTGCCCAATCCTGCTCGTCCTGGTACCGGTGGGATGACTGTGTGCCCCGGCCCCGACGTTCACCTACCTGACGGCTGGGCGGTGCACAACGACGGGCGGATCGGTCGAAACGGTGCCCGTGAAATCCAGCTCTGACAAGTCTGGTCGACCACAGTCACCCCACGGATGTAGAGGTCTTCCAGGCTACATCATCTGGAGTACATGGAAGATGATCTGTGGAGACGATGGCAGACCCCACGTGCATGCGGAATCCTTCTCCTCGGGCAAGATGTAGACAGAAGGCTACTATTCTGAGAGGAGGATGCGGACGATGTGGGAAAACGGACGACAGCTGCGCACCGCTAAACGGCCCGACTGCAAGCCCATGCTCGCGCTGGTCGGCTGGCACGACGCCGGTCGTGGTGACGAGACGTACCCGGTCATCGCATCCTCCCAGCTTGCCCTGATGGACAAGTAGCTTATTACGCCTTTCCGGCGGGGTCTGGGATCCGATGTGTGCCGGGTCCTCGTCGCCACGCCTCACTCGCTCGCCGGTCGACCGACGCGGCTTAAAGACATGCACACCGCGCGGCTGGTGCGTCGATCACGCCGGCGGGTGCTCTGGGAAGTGACAGGCGACGCGATGCCCGGGCGCCAACTCGGTCAGTGGCGGTTCCTGGGTGCGGCAGATCTCCTGCGCCTTCCAGCAGCGGGTGTGGAACCGGCAGGCGCCAGGCGGGTTCAGCGGGCTGGGCACGTCGCCGGTGAGCAGGATTCTCTTACTCCCGCTGCGTTGCTTCGGGTCGAGCACCGGCACCGACGAGAGCAGTGCCACCGTGTAGGGGTGCATGGGTCGGGTGTACACGGCGTTGCGGTCACCGAGTTCGACGATCTTACCGAGGTACATGACGGCGACCCGGTCGGACACGTGCCGCACTACTGACAGGTCGTGGGCGATCAGCAGGTAGGTCAGGTCCAGCTCGTCTTGCAGGTCCTCCAGCAGGTTGATCACCTGGGCCTGGATCGACACGTCCAGCGCCGACACGGGCTCGTCGGCCACGATCAGCTTCGGTCGCAGCGCCAGCGTGCGGGCGATGCCGATGCGCTGGCGCTGGCCGCCGGAGAACTCGTGCGGGTACCGGTTGTAGTGCTCGGGGTTCAGACCGACGAGCTCCAGCAGCTCCTGCACCGCCCGGCGCACGCCGCCGGGCGGATCCACACCCTGGATCCGGAACGGGGCACCGACGATGGAGCCGACCGTGTGCCGCGGGTTCAGCGACGAGTACGGGTCCTGGAAGATCATCTGGATGTCCCGGCGCAGCGGGCGCATCCGGCGTGCGGACAGGTGCGTGATGTCGCGCCCGTCGAAGACGATCGATCCGGCGCTCGGCTCCAGCAGCCGGGTGAGCAGCCGCCCGGTGGTGGTCTTGCCGCAGCCCGACTCGCCCACCAGCGACAGCGTCTCGCCACGGAACACGTCGAAGTCCAGCCCGTCGACGGCCTGCACGGCTCCGACCGTGCGCTGCAGCAGGCCCCGCCGGACCGGGAAGTGTTTTTGCAACCCGGACACCCGCAGCAGCGCGGATTGCGGTGTCTGCGCCGGGATCTTCGGCACCGGGTTCTGCTCCACCGCGGTCACAGCTTCGGCCGGATCTCATCGTCGAGGATGCGCGCCAACCGCTCGGTCCGCTGCTGGTCACATCGTGACACCGAGCCCAGCAGGCTCCAGGTGTAGGAGTGCTGGGGTGCGGAGAACACCTCATCCGCACCGGCGTGGCCCCGGCGACCCCGGGCACGGCACCGCTGGCGTCCTGGTCTCGGCCGCCGCAACTTGTCGCGGCCACGGGCTAGACACTGATCGCACCGCTTACACCAGCCGTAAACACCGAGTGAGACTCGATCACGCTCACGTAGCGTCCGCTTTGTCACGCAACCTGTGCTCCCCCTTCTCTGTCTGCTGTGTCGTCATCCAGTCCACGACACTCTTCCACAGCCGATCCTCAACCTCCCTACGGCAGCCGCGGCGATTGTCCAGGCTGATACTGGAGCTCACGAACTCTGGAACCTCGAAGGTCTAACCACGCCGGACCCTTGCGCCCTACCAGCTCGTCCACGCGCGGCCAGTGCCGGGCTAGGACCATCATGAAGTCCCAGGGCGTAGCGTTCTTGACAGTGGGTCTGAGGCATACGCACAGAAGACCTGCGTTGTTGGCTAGGTCGGCTTCGACGGGGCCCGTACGAATGCGTCGATCATTCGTGATCACCACCCAGCCACGGGCAGCGACGATAGGAATCCAGTCAGGGTCGTCCTTCGGCACGACTTCGATCGCCGGAGCACGACGCCCAACGATGACATCACGGCGCAGCCGCATGAGCGCGATCCCGAGCCCGCTGAGATCCTCATCGACGAAGAATCGCGCCTCATCGAGGCTCGGCGGACTCACGCGACACCGCCAAGCTGCGGTCGGCACCGTCCACGCGCTGCTCTGGCAGGTTTCGGCCGAGCGTGCAGCGACTTACGTGATATGGGTACTCGGTTGATCAAAGGGGCCTCCGGGCAGCGTCTGTGGAAGCGAGAACTCCCGAAAGCGCGAGGCGCGACGGGGAGGTCTCGGTCAACCGGGCTGACCGGCACCCGCAGGCGATGACACGACCGCCCACTGGACTCATCCTACAGGACGCGAGGTGCGCGACGGTACAACGACACCAGCACGTGTACGTCAATTTCGTCGGTGCCCTGCATCGCCAGTTGGTCGAGCAACTGTCCGAACACCGGCTCCCGGAAGTGGAAGGGTGGCCGCCTACATCTGGGGCACTCCATCTTGAACCCCAGTTCTGTGCGATCGACGCCGCCCCGATGTCGGTTAATCCACTGCCCACCACGCCAGACCAGGTGCCGACGTTCGACCACTTCATCGGGCACGCCAGCCTCGATTTCGGCGACCACAATCGCGTCATGCCCACTGCGGGCATCACCCACGTTAGTCAGGATCAGCCCCTCCCAACCTTCTTCGGGGGCACGTCCAAAAATCTCCAGTACCCGGTTGTGCTCGACGCAGCGCACAGTTACTCCGGCCGCCTCCATCATGATTCATCACCTCCGCTACGGCTTGCCCACACCGCTCACTTGCCAGTTATATTGGCTCCGTCGGCGCGCCTTCCGTCACGCGATGCGGAGATGGCGGCGGTAATAGCCCACCGCCTGGTCGATCTGTTCGGCACTGAGGTCGTACCACTCAGCGACATCCTCGCGGGACTCGCCCGCTGTCACGAGTTCCGCGATCGTCGAAGCTCGGATGTTCCGACCCTGGATCACCGGCTGCCCGCCGCGACGACGGACATCGAGCTTGATCAAGGGGAAATCCTCATCGGCAGTAAGTTCAGAGACCATACGCCGCCCGTCCGGTGTGGTGTCCGGGGCGAAGTCGGCTGCTTCTACAAGCCTCTCGACCACGGGTGTCCAGACGATCTGACCGGTACTGACCTCCACCGCAAGGTCCTCGGGGAGGTCCGCGAACTGCTGTGCCTGCCACACCATGGTCCTGCCTTCGGGACGCATCAGCGTCGAGTAGGTCGCCAGTGGCAGCTCATCACCAGTCTCTCGGCGGAGATATTCAGCCAGCCGCCGGAGCTTCGGGATCGGGAGGTTGTCGAGGTCGCGCCAGTTGGCGAGCAGCCTGGCTTCGACGTACTCGCCCCACGTGACCCACGTAGTGTTCCGTGATTCTGGACGAATGATCGGCTCATAGATCCGTCGACCACGCCGGTAGCCATTGATCCAACGACGGGCGGTGCCCGAGGTCAGCCCGAGGAGTCGGTCCACCTGCGGGTAGGTATAGATGGGCCGGTGCAGTAGCGAGATCACTGGAGACACGTTTACACGATCGCACACAACCCGGACAGTGCGACGTCGGCGCCCCGAAGAACGGATGCGAAGACCGGACGCCGCTCGTGCCGGCGTCGCTATCGTCTGTGTCGCGCCTGTCTCCACTGCGGTCACAGCTTCGGGCGGATCTCGTCATCGAGGAGGTGCGCCCGGTGCTCGTCGGGGAGGTGGCAGGCGACCAGGTGCCCCGGCGACCCTGCAGGCCGCAGGTCGGGCCGCACCGTGCTCGCCCGGCCCTCGGTCAGCTCGGCGTAGCGGCAGCGCGGGTGGAACGGGCAACCTGACGGGACGTTGATCAGGCTCGGCGGGCTGCCCGGGATCGGCGCCAACCGCTCAGTTCGCTCCCGGTCCCATCGCGGCACCGAGCCGAGCAGGCCCCACGTGTAGGGGTGCTGGGGCGAGGAGAACACCTCGCTGGCCGGCCCGTGCTCGACGGCTCGTCCCGCGTACATCACCAGGATGTCGTCGGCAAGCTCGGCGACCACGCCCAGGTCATGGGTGATGATGATCACCGCGGAGTCGAACTCGGCCTGCAACTCACGGATCAGGTCCAGAATCTGGGCCTGCACCGTGACATCCAAAGCGGTCGTCGGCTCGTCGGCGATGAGCAGCTGGGGGTTGCACGACAGTGCCATCGCGATCATCGCGCGCTGCCGCATACCGCCGGAGAACTCGTGCGGGTAGTCACCGAATCGCGAGCCCGCCTGCGGGATGCCGACCCGGTCGAGTAGTTCCACGGCGCGGTCGCGCGCAGCGCGCTTGCTGACGTCGTGGTGCAGCCGGTACGCCTCGACGATCTGGTGACCCACCGGGTAGTACGGGTGCATCGCCGACAGCGGATCCTGGAAGATCATCGCCATGCTGCGGCCGCGGAGCTTGCGGACCTGCTCGGGGTCGGCGCAGACCAGCTCTCGGTCCCCGAGCCAGATCTCGCCGGAGATCCGCGCAGTGCCCGGCTGGTGCAGGCCCATGATCGACAACGCGGTCACGGACTTGCCCGAGCCTGACTCGCCGACCACTCCCAGCCGGCGGCCGTGCTCGAGCTGCAGCGACAGCCCGTCCACGGCTTTGACCACACCGTCCGCGGTCGGGAAGTGCACCCGCAGGTCACGCACGTCGAGCAACGGGCTCATCAGTACCGGACCCTCGGGTCGACCACGGCGTAGAGCAGGTCCACGACGAGGTTGGCCACGATGATGAAGATGCTGCCGACCAGCACCACCCCGAGCACCTTCGGCAGGTCGTTGTTGACCACCGCGTCCACCGCGTACTTGCCGATACCAGGCAGCGAGTACGTGCTCTCGGTCAGGATCGCGCCGCCGAGGAGCAATCCGAGGTCCAGCCCGAAGATCGTCAGGATCGGGGTGAGCGCCGCTCGCAGTCCGTGCTTGAGCACCACAGTGCGCTCCGGGAGCCCCTTGGCGCGGGCGGTCCGGATGAAGTCCTCGCCCATCGTGTCCAGCATGCCCGCCCTGGTCAGCCGCGCGTAGCCGGCGGCGTAGAGGAACGCGAGCGTGATCCACGGCAGGATCAGGCTGTACGCCCAGCGCAGCGGGTTCTCTTCGATGGGGACGTAGCTGCCCCCCGGAGCCGTGATGCCCAGCCCGTAGCTGAAGATCGCCAGCGCGAGCAGTCCGGTGAAGAAGATCGGCAGCGAGACGCCGGCCAAGGCGACGCCCATCGCGGCGCGGTCGAAGACACTGCCCCGGCGCAGCGCCGAGACCACACCGGTGGACACGCCCGAGACCAGCCAGATCAGCGCCCCGCCGGCGGCGAGCGACATCGTCACCGGCAGCCGGTCGATCAGGTCGGGCAGCACCGGGTTCTGGGTGAGGAAGGAGTACCCGAAGCACGGTGCCGGGCAGTGCACCGTGGTCGGGCCCGTGCTGTAGTCCGCGCCGAGAACCAGCCCTTTGACGAACCGGCCGTATTGAACCCAGATCGGGTCGGTGAACCCGAGCTTGTCCGCGATCTCCCGGATCACCTCGGGTGCGGCGGTCCGGCCGACGTAGCGCGAGGCGAGGTCTTCCGGTGTGGCCCCGCCCAGCCGGGGTACCAGGAAGAAGACCGCGAACGTCGCCGCGGTGACGATCGCCAGCAGGATGACCGCTGCGACCATCCGTCGGATGATGTAGACGCCCACCGCTACTTCCGCGTGGTCCCAAGCGCCAGATAGTCGTACATCTGGAACCCGTCGGTGATGAACACGTTGGTCAGGTTCGGTGGCCGGTACAGCAGGCCCTTGGCCCAGACGCCGGGCAGGACGAACGCGCCCTCCATCACCTTCCGGTCGATGCCGGCCCAGAGCTGCTCCCGCGCTGCGGTGTCGGTGGTCACCAGCGCCTGGTCGAGCATCTGGTCGATCGCTGGGTCCTTGATCCCCAGGTTGGAGTTGCCTCCGGTGGCCCGGATGACCCGGCTGTCGACGAGCTGGGAGAGGAACCCGTAGCCGTCGGGCCAGTCCGCGCCCCAGCCGTAGACGATCAGGCCGAGACCATTGGACTTCGCGAAGTCCGGCTTGCCGGCGTACAGGCGCAGGTAGTCGACCAGCGGGTACGGCTTGATCTCCAGCTTGATCCCGGCCCGCGCCAGCGACTGCTGCAGCGCCTCGGCGGTGGCCTTCTCCTTGGGCCGCTCGGCGCGGTAGGAGATGCCGGTGGTGAAGCCGTCGGGCCGGCCGCACTGGGCAAGCTCGTCGCGGGCCCTGGCGATGTCGCCGGCGTTGTTCGGCGACGGGTAGAGGTCGAATTTCTCCGCGCCCGGAATCACCGGCGGCAGCAGGTTCGTGGCGATCTCGCCGCCCGTCGCTCCGCCGTAAGCACGCTGGTAACCGGTCCGGTCGGCGGCATACAGCACCGCCTTGCGGCAGTGGATGTTGTCCAGCGGCGCGACGTCGGAGTTGAGCGCGGTGAACCACAGCCGGGCGACCAGCGCGGAGTCGGTGTTCGCGCGCAGGCCCTGGTCGGCGAGGATCCGGCCCTGCGCCGACGGCCCGACACCGGAGCCCTCGATCGAGACGTCGAGATCACCGGAGATGAGCCGGTTGTCGACGTCGTCGGCGTTGACGTTCAGGTCGACGGTGATCCGGTCGGGCAGCGGGCGGCGGTTCGGGTCGGTGGCCGGGTCCCAGTGGGGGTTACGGACCATCGTGAAACGCTTGCCCAGTTCGTTGGTCTCGAACATGTACGGGCCGGTGGAGACGACGTGCTCCTTGTACTTCGAGCCGGTGTCCTTTGACCGCGGCACCGGGATGGTGGCGGGCAGCTGCGCGAGGTAGTCGAAACCGCTGAATGCCTTGCTGAGCCGGAAGATGATCGTTCGGTCGTCCGGGGTCTCGATCGCCTTCAGACCGAGCTTGTCCGGGTCGGGATCGGAGTAGGGGCTGGTGTAGCCCTGCCGGTCGAGGACGTCTTTGAAGTAGGTCGGCCCATTGGGGAAGGTCGCCTTGTCCAGCGATCGTTCGACGGCGTACTTGACGTTCTTGCTGGTGACGGGTGTGCCGTCCTCGAACTTCACACCCTGGCGCAGGGTGTAGGTCCAGGTCTTGGCATCGTCGCTGGAGCGTCCCAGCGATTCGGCGAGGTCGGGCACGAGTGTGGCGCCCTGCTGGCCCGGTGCCGGCTTGAACATCAACAGAGCTCGCCCGTAGTTCCGGACGAAGTTAAAGGAGTACGCGTAGTACGTATCGGCCGGGTCGAGGGAGTCCCAGTCGCCGGAGTTCGCGAACCGCAGCGTGCCGCCCGTCGCGTCCGAGGGATTATGGATTCCACCGGCCGCGCCACCGCCTGCGGTGCCGCCGCCGGACGTCGGCCCGCCACACGCGGCCAGCACCAGCGCGGTGGCCGCGCCGAGCGCAGCCAGTCCGGCTCGGCGACTCGTTCTCATCTCATGTCACCCTTCGTCATCTGCCGGTCTTCGAGGCGCAGTGTCATCGCGACCGCGGATCCAGCGCGTCGCGCAGACCGTCGCCGAACAGGTTGAACGCCAGCACCGTGATGAAGATCGCCAGCCCGGGGAAGAGCATGAAGTTCGGCGCGATCTGGAACCAGTGCGTGGCCTCGGACAGCATCCCGCCCCAGGTCGGAGTCGGCGGCCGCACACCGACGCCGAGGAAGGACAGCGCCGCCTCGAACAGGATGTTGGCCGGGATCAGCAGCGTCGAATACACCAGGATCGGCGCGGCCAAGTTGGGCAGCATCTCGGTGAACAGGATCCGTGGGCTGCGGGCGCCGAGGCTGCGCGCGGCGTCGATGAACTCGCGCTCGCGCAGCGACAGCGCCTGCCCGCGGATGATCCGGCCGAGGTAGGGCCAGTTGAAGAACCCGATGATGAACACCATCAGCGCGATCCGCAGGGTGTCGCCCTCCAGGCCGAACGCCCGGTCCGGCACCACACCGGCCAGCGCGATCGCGAACAGCAGCAGCGGGAACGCCAGGAAGACGTCCATCGTCCGGCTGATCAGGGTGTCGACCCAACCCCCGAAGTACCCGGCGATAACGCCCATCACGGTGCCGAGCACCACCGAGACCAGCGTCGCGAGGAACGCGATGAGCAGCGAGATCCGCGAGCCGTAGACGACGCGGCTGAACACGTCGCGGCCGTTGACCGGCTCGGCGCCGAAGAGGAAGTCCGGGCTGATGCCGCCGAAGTTGCCGGCGGGCACCTGCAGGTCGGGGTCGACCTTCTCGTAGTGGAACTCCAGCGGCGGATGCCCGAGCACTGCGACGATCAGCGGCGCGAAGACCGCCACCAGGATGAGGACCGCGACGACGCCGCCACCGGCCAGGGCGACCTTGTCGCGCTTGAGCCGCAGCCAGGCGATCTGGCGCAGTGATCGGCCCTGGATCACCGTGCCCATTCCCGCGGTGGCAGCCTCGGGTGGCGCGTGGGAGGGCGACCCGGGGCCCTCCAGCGGAGCGGTCATGGCCGAACCGTCGCGCAGCCCGGCCCCGCCCAGTGCATCCGTCTGCCCCCGATGAGCGTCTACCCCTCTTTCCGTGTCCGCGCGGACGTCGCGGACATCGTAGAAGCTCCGCTGGCTCGGCTGAACGCCACCGTGACGCCCCGCGTACCGCCCGCGCCGTACTCCACCGGTCCTACGCCCCGTCGACCACCTACCGCGCGGGTCGCAGTGTCGGTGTCTCCTCAGGCCGGACGCATCCACCCGATCTGCCAGCCATCATTTCAGTCATGCTGAGGCCGAGGACGCTTCGCTCACGAGGAGCCAATCATGTGCACCGACACATTAATGCGTCGGACGGTCCGGCGTCGCATCAATTGGCGGGGTACCTGGTGGAACGGATCGGTTTCCGCACCGCAACGGCTGAATAGTCCCGCCGCCATGCTCGCGACGCGGCCAGCGGCCTTGCCCACTCCGACCTCCGACACGACCAGTTGGGAATCCCGATGACCAGGATAGCGACCTCGAGTGCTTCGGCGCGGCCTCGACTGGGGACCAAGACTCGTCGCGGAGTGCTGATTGCCCACATCGCCTCGGCCGGCGCATGGCTCGGCATCGACGTTGTCATGGCGGTGTTCATCTTCACGGCCCTGCTCACCGACGATGCGAAGGTTCAAGCGTTGTGCTACCAGGCGTTGGAGCTGTTCGCCGTGTGGCCTCTATTGGTGACTGGCCTGGTCTGCCTAGTATCCGGAGTCATCCTCGGGCTCGGGAGCAAGTGGGGCCTGGTTCGGTACTGGTGGGTCGCCACGAAACTCGCCCTCAATCTCATCTTGACCGCGCTGGTGCTTGTCGCCTTACGCCCGGAAGTGATCGAGTCCGCCGAGCAGGCGAGGCGATGGGTCGCGGGTCAGCCCGCGAATCTACAGGTCGAAAGCTTGATCTATCCGCCGATCGTGTCGCCGATCGCACTGATGATCGCGATGACGCTCGCGGTCATCAAACCCTGGGGCCGGATCCGGCGTCGCACGTGAGCCGGAGCCCTCATAGACCACGAACGAGGCAGGCCCGGACACCGCCCCTCTCGGAAGGGGGCGGATCTCGGCGACGCCTCGGACACCGCTGCGCAGGCGCAGTCGATGTCCTCGAACCACCCCGACGTTACCGCTCAGCAAGCACCGATACGCACATGGCCCGAAACCGCTGTCAAGCCGGTCACCAATAGTGGCGTCGGGGGCCGATGGTGCGCCCGAACCCCCCGAGCAGAGCCAGGATCGCCCCGACCACGATCAAGATGACTCCAATAGTGATCAGTATGCTGAGCGGAAGCAGGTAGCCAACTATCACTAAGATGATGCCAAGGACGATCATGATTCCTCCTGGGAATTCCGCCCGGCTCCGACTGACCCCGGACCTGCACCGTACGATGCAGACCCGTTCGATACCAAGTGTTTACCCCTTTTTGGACCTCTGCAACCGTGCCGAGCTCGTCTCGGCACCCGCCACGTCGGCGGTGCCGCTGCGCCGGGGCGGTGTGGCCGGGCCGATGACGCTGTCAGGTAGGCCTGCGAGACGGCGGCGTACTGCTGCCGTTCGGGTTCGCGGCCTCCGGTGTGGTCATGTTGGATGCCCCGCTGACCTCCCACCAGCAAGGTAGGCTCCGGGGTTAACGACGAGCCGCGTTGATGTCAACTCCGGGGACGCAGCCGCAGCGGGGGCTACAGTTGTGCTGACAGTCAGGGTCAGCACAGAGAGGGGCATGCGTGAGGGAAACCCCGCACCCGGCCGGGCCGGAACAACATCCGGATATCGATACCACAGTTCCGCACTCGGCTCGGTTCTGGGACTACTTGCTTGGCGGTAAGGACAACTACCCGGTTGATCGCGAGGTCGGTGCGCAGGTTCTGTTAATCGATCCCGATCTGCCCGCGGCCGCTCGCGCTGACCGGGGGTTCCTGGTCCGAGCTGCCCGGTATCTGGCGGGAGAAGTAGAGATTCGCCAGTTCCTCGACATCGGTACCGGGCTGCCCACCGCTAACAATACCCATCAAATCGCCCAGGCGACGGCGCCGGAGTGCCGCATCGTCTATGTGGACAATGATCCGCTCGTGCTGGCTCATGCCCGCGCCCTGCTCACCAGCACTCCACAAGGTGCCACCGCCTACCTTCACGCCGACGTGCAGGAACCCGATAGAATCCTGCTAGAAGCAGCTCGCACTCTGGACTTTACCCAGCCTGTGGCACTCATGCTGCTGGGGATCATCAACTACATCATGGACACCGCTGAGGCGCATACCATCGTCAGCCGGCTCTTAGGTGCCCTGCCCTCCGGTAGCTACCTGGCGATGTCCCACCCCACCGCAGAAGTCCACGGCGAAGCGGTGGAAGAGTCGATGCGGCACTGGAACTCCAGCGGCGCGGCCCCGCTCAGAACCCGCGGCCGCCAGGAACTCATCGGCTTCTTCGACGGATTGGAGCTTTTGGAGCCCGGCGTGGTCTCATGTTCGTTGTGGCGCCCGGAGACCAGCGACGTCGGAACCCATGCCGAGGTACACCAGTACTGCGGGGTGGGGCGAAAGTCCTGATCTCAGCTCAGCACTCTTTGAACATACTGTTCAGGAATCTGGTTGTCTCAGTGGGGGATTTGGCCTGGACGCACAAGCGATCCATGATCACCAGATAATGCTGGATATCCTCGCTCTTGTCCAGGTAGAGGGCGCTGGTGAGCTGTTCGAGGTACACGATGTCTGGCAGGTCGGGTTCGGAGAATCGCAGGATCGCGAATGGACCACCTACTGCCGCGTGCCCCCCGGCGTAGAGCGGCATCGCTTGGATAGTGATGTTGGGTAACTCGGCCATCTCGATCAGATGCTTAATCTGCGCCCGCATCGCCGAACGTCCGTCGAGCCGCAATAGGGCCGCCTCGTCGATCACAACCCACAAGTTGGGTGCACCGGGCTGGGTGAGGATTTCCTGACGCTTCATGCGCAGTGCGATCCGCCGCTCGATGTCGTCGTCGGACTCGGCCGAATGGCCGAGCCGGATGACAGTGCGGGCGCACTCCGGGGTCTGCAGCAAGCCGGGCACGAGCTGGGGCTCATAGTTGCGAATGACTGCGCACGACTGCTCAAGACCGAGGTACAGCTCGAACCACTCCGGCAGGATGTCGTTGTAGCGGTGCCACCAGCCGGGCGCGTTGGCCCGCTCGGCCAGCTCCAGGAACGCTCCTCGTCGCTGCTCGTCTGTGACGCCGTAGAGGGTGAGCAGATCGGCAACGTCGCGTTCCTTGAACCCTACCCGCCCGAGCTCCATGCGGTTGATCTTGGCGGCGGACACTCGGATCGCCCGCCCGGCCACCTCGGCGGTGATTCCCCTCGCTTCGCGAAGCCGGCCCAGCTGAGCTCCCAACGCGATGCGCAGGACGGTCGGTCCCTGTGGTCGGACCGGCGTATGACTACCGGTCGCCTCCTGACCCCACTGAGCGTCCCTCATCAGTCCTCCACAGGTGAAACGCCACGCCCTGGACCGTCCCCCCATCGACTCGCCATGCTCATGCCTGGGAATCATCCCATTCCCTCGTCGAACTTACCATCTTTCACGCTCTGGACAAACGCGGCCAACTCGGCCCGAGGGTAGATCAGGGCGGGGCCACTCGGGTGCCGGGAGTTGCGCACGGCGACCGCCCCGACTGGCAGCTCCGCCAACTCCACACAGTTTCCGCTGGGATTGCTATGACGGCTCTTTCTCCAGGTGACCCCCCGCAGTCGCGTGGCCTGCATGCCGTTGGTGATCTGCGGCACCTGCTGCCCCTCCACTCGGCTCCGGGTAGGTCAGCATGCCCACAGGAGGTGGCGCAGAGCAACACCTGAGACCTGTGGAAAGCAGGCTCAGGATGGGTTGGCTGGCGTGGTGGCCTGCATTGTGATCAGCCGGTTCCGCAGCGTGGTGATCATGGCGTCGCGGGGGATACCGGAGCTGGTTTTGCGGTATGTCTTGACCCAGGAATGCCGTAGGTCCAGAAATGCATCGCGAACTGCGATCGATATAGAGGCATTGCTGCCCTGCGATGTCGAGCGACGGCTGACGGTGAGAGTGAGCTGAGAGCTGGGTGCGAGCGGGCCGGGTCAGGATGTGGCACCGATCCGCGAGGAGGCTGGAAATGACGACGACCACTGAGGTCAACGAGACCACCGCCCACCAGCGCGATGCGCTAGGCGAGCGCCTGTTCGGCTTCCTGCTGGGCGGGATGGAGCTACTGACTGTGCAGCTCGGGGTGCAGGCGGGTCTCTATGCGGCATTGCGCCGCGGCGGGCCGGCCAGCGCGGGTGAGCTCGCGGGTCGGGCCGGGGTTGCGGAGCGCTACGCCCGGGAATGGCTGGAGCAGCAGGCCACGGCGGGGATCGTGGAGGTGACCGCGCCCGGCGGCCCGGCGCAGCGCCGCTACCAGCTGCCCGATGGGCACGCGGAGGCCCTTCTCGATGAGGACAGCCCCGGCTACCTGGCCGCGGCGGCGCCTACTCTGGTGGGGTTGACCAGGGCGCTCGGCGAGGTGGCCGCTGCCTACCGGACGGGGGACGGGGTCGCCTACGCGCACTTCGGGGCCGACATTCGCCACGGCATCAGCAGCTTCAACCGGCCGATGTTCGCCCATGAGCTGGCGACCGAGTGGCTACCCGCGCTCGGGGACGTTCATGCCCGGCTGAGTTCCGGGGCATCGGCCCGCGTACTCGACGTGGGCTGCGGCACCGGGTGGTCGAGCATCGCCCTGGCCCGGGCCTATCCAGGCGTGCAGGTCGACGGCGTCGATCTCGATGAGGCCTCGGTCGCCGACGCGCGCCGCAACGCCGCCGACGCCGCAGTGGCCGACCGGGTCCGATTCGAGGCCGGTGACGCCGCCGCGCTCGACGGCGCGGGTGGTTACGACCTCGCCTGTATCTTCGAGGCCCTGCACGACATGGGCGACCCGGTCGGGGCGCTGCGGCAGATCCGCGGGCTGCTCGGGCCCGCCGCGCCGCTGCTGGTCGCCGACGAGCGGGTCGCGGAGTCGTTCACCGCGACGGGCGACGAGGTCGAGCGCTTCATGTACGCCTACAGCGTGCTGCACTGCCTGCCCGCGACACTCGCGGAATCACCGAAGATCGCGCACGGCACGGTGCTGCGCACCGACACCGTCCGGGAATGGGCCCGCGCCGCCGGCTACACCGGCGTCGAGGTCCTGCCGATCGCCAACGACTTCTGGCGCTTCTACCGTCTGGACTCCTGACATGGGCACGATGATCCGGCTGAAGGGACGGTTCCCCGGCCTGATCCGAATCCGGGAGTAACGCAGAAACGGGGTGCCGTCCGCGGCGGGGAGCCGGGCTATCGTGGTGCCGGAGGGTGGCGTGGAGCCGGTGCGCGTTCGGGTGCTCGGATCGCTGCAGTTGGGCGGCGACCGGGGCCTGCGCTCGGGGCGGCTGCGCCGGCTGCTCGCGGTGCTGCTCATCCACCACGGCACGGTCATCTCCGCCGACCGGCTAGCACAGGTGCTGTGGGGGAACGTGCAGCCGGCCAAGCCGGCGGCTGCGCTGCAGACCCTCGTGTGGCGGCTGCGGGAAGCCATGCGCGCCGCCGGTTGCGACAGCGGCGCCCGGCTGCTCACCAGGGCACCGGGCTATCTCCTCGACGTGGATGGCGACCAGGTTGACGTCGTGCGGTTCGAACGGCTGGTGCGCGCCGCCGGGTCCCAGCCGCCCGAGCAGGCCGCGGCGCTGCTCGAGGAGGCCTTATCTCTCTGGCGCGGGCCGGCCTACGCCGAGTTCGCCGACGAGGAGTTCGCCCGGGGTGACGCCGCCCGGCTGGAGGAGTTCCGGCTCGCCGCCAGCTCGGACTGGGTCGATGCGGTCATGGCGCTCGACCGGCCCGGGGACACCATCGGCCGGCTGGCTGCACTCGTCGCGGCGGACCCACTCCGGGAGCGGCCCCGGGCGCAGCTCATGCGCGCGCTGCACCGGCTCGGCCGGTCTGCCGACGCGCTACAGACCTTCCGTGACTACCGTGACCTGCTCGCCGACGAGCTGGGGCTCGACCCGTCGCAGCAGCTGCGCGATCTCGAGGCGGCAATTCTCCGGCAGGACCCGGACCCGGAACCGGAACCGGACCCGGCACCACCGGCCGACGGGACCCCAGGATCGCGACCGCCACCGGCGGGGAACCTCCGGCTGGAGCTGACCGACCTGATCGGGCGGGCCGGCGACGCGGCGACAGCGTTGGCTGCGATCGAAGATTCCCGCGTGGTGACGCTGACCGGTGTCGGCGGCGTCGGCAAGACCCGGCTGGCGCTGCGGGTGGCGGCCGAGGCGCAACCGCGTTACCCCGACGGTGCCTGGCTCTGCGAGCTGGTCAACGTCGGAGACGCCACCGCGATCCCCGACGTGGTCGCCACCACGCTGGGCGTGCAGCAGCGGCAGGGCCTCACCATCACGGCCCGGCTCGTCGAGTACCTGCGCACCCGGCGGCTACTGCTCCTGCTCGACAACTGTGAGCACGTGCTGGACGCCGCGGCCACCCTGACCGACGCACTGGTGCGCGGCTGTCCGGGCCTGACGGTGCTGGCCACCAGCCGCGAGCCGCTCGGTACCGACGGGGAACGGGTGCTGCCGGTTCAGCCGTTGCCCGTGCCGCCCGCGTCGATGTCGGCCGACGTGGGCGCCGTCGCCGCGGTGGCGTCGGTCGCGCTGTTCTGCCGGCGGGCCGCCTCGGCGTCCCCGGTCTTCGCTCTCACCGGCGACAACGTCGCCGCGGTGGCCGAGATCTGCCGCCGGCTCGACGGCCTGCCACTCGCCCTCGAGCTCGCCGCCACCCGGATCCCATCCCTGTCGTCCCAGGAGATCGCCGACCGGCTGGAACGCCGGTTGCAGTTCCTGCGCAGCGGCCGGCGGATCCGGGAGGAGCGGCACCGCACGCTGGCCTCCGTCGTGGATTGGTCCTACCGCTTGCTCACCCCCCTCGAGCAGGCGGTGTTCGAGCGGTGCAGCGTGTTCATGGGGGCCTTCTCCCTCGACGCGGCGGTGTCGGTCACCGGCGGCACGGAGCCCGAGGTCACCGACAGCGTGGCCGGGCTGGTCGACAAGTCCATGCTGGTCGCGCACACGGACACCGCGCCGGCGCGGTTCACCATGCTGGAGACCCTCCGCGCGTACGGCCGGGAGCGGCTGGCCGGCAGGGGCGAGGACGTCGCGGCCTGCCTGGCCCACGCGTGCTATCACGTCGAGCTGGCCGAAGCCGCGGGGATCGGGCTGCGCGGGCCCGAGGAGGCCACCTGGGCGGAGGTACTCGCCGCAGCGCTTGACGACCTGCGCAGTACCCACCAGTGGGTGCTCGTCCATCAGCCGGCGCTGGCGATGCGGTTGTCAGCCGCCTTGTTCCTGTATGGGGAGGCCGGTGCGCCCTCGGAGGTCCCCGCCTGGGCCGCCCGCGCCGCCGAGGTGGCCCCGCGGCACCCGTTGCTGCCTATTGTGCTCGCTGCCGCGGCCGGTACCCGCTTCAGCGGTGACCTCGCAGGGTCGGCCCGTCTCGCACAGCGCGCGCTCGATGCGCTCGCCGAGGACGACCCGGTGCGCCGGTACCCGTTGTGCGCGCTCGCCGACGTGGCACTGTTCGAAGGCCGTCTGGCGGACGCGATCGACCTGTACACCGCGGAGGCTGACTTCGCCGAGGAGGTCGGCGACACCTACTTCGCTGCGTACGCCACCGCCGGTGGCTCGTTGCCCCGCGCCTATCAGGGCGACACCGGCACCGCAGTGGAGCTCGCTGACCGGGCCAAGCAGTTCGCCACGACGATCGCCAATCCCAGTGCGCTCGCGTGGGCCGACTACGCGCTCGGTGAGGCCCTGCTCGACGAGGAGCCCGACCGGGCGCGGGAGGCGTTGGACCGGGCCGTGGTCGCCGCCCGCGCCGCCCGGAACCGGTTCGTGCTCGGGGTCGCGTTGGTGTCGGCCGGCTCGCTGCACACCCGGCACGGCGATGCGGCGCAGGCGGCCCGGCTGCTCGCCGAGGCCGTTGACCACTGGAGCCAGGCGGGCACCTGGACCCAGCAGTGGATCACGTTGCGGCATGTTATTGATCTGTTGATCCGCCTGGATGCGCCGGGGCAGGCCGCGGTGCTGTACGGCGCGCTCACCGCCAGCGGCACTGCGACACCGATCTACGGCGCGGACGCCGACCGGCTCGTCACGCACGCCGCGGTACTCGGCCGTGAGCTCGGTGCGGGTCGTTTCTCCGCCGCCATTGCACGCGGCGCCGCGCTGGGTGATGACGGGGCAGTTCCCTTCGCCAGCACGGCTCTCACCCATCTCGTGGACTGACCCAACCACGGTCAAGCCGGTCGATCATGCGCTGAGACGCCTGGCCTGGCGAACGCCGTGCCTCAGTCGTTGGGCCTGCGCTCGACGATGAAGCGCACCTCGCCGCCATCATCGACGGGTTCCACGTCAAGTTCCTGCTCGTGGAGGTCATAGACCACTGTGGACGCCAGGAAGACCTTGGCGCCGCTGACCTCGATCACGGTGTCCTCGTCGGCCGGGGCGGCCGCGATGGACAGCCCCAACCCTTCTGACCGGCTGGTTTGGCCCTGGGGTGCGATCCTCAGGCCCGCCCCCTCCGGCATCTGGTTCTTGGTCACGAGTGAGTTGATGGCCCGAGCGGCCGCCTCGGTCACTGTCAGCATGCCGTTACCGTAGGCGTTATCCCCCGCGACGCGTAAGCGGGAGGTCGCTGGACGCCACTGCCGCACCACGCGCCGCCTGAAAGCACGACGCCGTGACCGTCTCGATGTACCGCTGCTGACTCGGGCACCGCAGGCCGACACACCGGGCATGAGCGCCCGACACACCGCGCACGGCAGGCCGACACACCGGGCATGAGCGCCCGA
Organism: Pseudonocardiaceae bacterium; assembly: GCA_050699975.1. GTDB lineage: Bacteria > Actinomycetota > Actinomycetes > Mycobacteriales > Pseudonocardiaceae. The sequence goes on from JBOHGH010000049.1 coordinate 23,879, forward strand.
CACGCCGGCGGGGCGAAGGGTTCAACGCTCTCCGGTTTCCTCCTCGGGGGTCAGCGCTTCGACGGTGTGCTCGCGCACCGGGCGCAGCTCAAACTCCCCGAACTGGCCGCGGCGCACGGCCACAGCACTCATCGGCAGGGGTCGGCTCTGCCGATGACGGGGAGTGACGGTCATTCCGGCCCGCGGTCGGCGGTCGGAGACGGGCGTGCGCATGTGGTCCTTCTTCGTTGTGGTATCACGGCGGCCGCCGGCTGGGATGTGAGCGCACAACACGCGTGCACAGCAGGGTGACAATCCCCGCATCGGCGGATCTACTGATTTATTTCAGACGAGAAGCCAGCATGGCGCTGCCCCCGGCTCTCGCCCGCGGTGAAGGCTACTCCCCGCCTTCACCGCGAGCATACCTGCTATCGGATGGCACCCGCATGGGTGACAGCGCGACCATGCGCGGTCCGAGATCGGTAGGGAGCCCGTTCGGCGCGACGCTGTGCGATCATCATCACAGGTAGGCTCACGACGCAGGACAGCCACCAGTGCGAGGGAGGCTCCGGTGGAACTCGACGGCAATCCCTTTCAGGTCGGCCTGTGAGCACCCCGGAGACCGGTGAGCGGCTTACCGGCAAGACCGTATCCACGCCGGCCCGCCGCGCGCCGCAGGCGACGAGGATGCTCGCCTGGACTGGTGTTGCTGCCCTGCGGCTGGAGGCGGCGCGGGTGGTTCTCGGCGATCGCAGCATGCGGGCCAGCGGTTGCCTGGTCAGTGCGCGGCAAGACGACGCCGAGGCGTACTCCGCGTCCTACTCCCTGACCACCGACGACGTCGGGGTAGTGCAGCGGCTGACCGTCCGCACCATTCGGGCCCAAGGCGAGCAGTACGTCAATCTGACTCGCTCGGAGGAGGGCATCTGGCTGGTCGAACGGGTCGGCCAGGGTGCGGGCACCGTGCGGACCAACTTCGGTGGCGCCTTGGACGTCGATCTGGCGTTCAGTCCACTGTTCAACGCTCTGCCCGTGCGCCGGTTGGGTTTGCACCGCGCCGCCGCCCAGCACGACCTGCCGGTGGTGTTCGTCTCGTTGCCGGGCCTTGAGGTGGACTGTGGCCGGCAGACCTACCACACCACGGCGGTGGGGGAGACGACTGTGGTGCGCTTCGCCAGCGACCTGTTCGAAGCGGAACTCACCGTGGACACCGACGGTCTGGTGCTCACGTACCCCGGATTGGCCACGCGCACCTGAACTTGCGCACCTGAAACTGGCATCAGCCAGCGGCAATCCGGGCACCGGCGGCGAGCACCGCCTGCTCCCCACCCTGCACCGCGGCGACCTGGATCCCCACTGGTAACCCGATCACCCCCGGTGCGGGCACCGAAACGGCGGGCCAGCCCAGCAGGTTGAAGGGCAGCGCGAGGGACAGCAGCGCGGGCCGCACTGCGACCTGGGTGCCATCCGAGACCTGGACCTGCTCGGCGCCGATCGGGGTGGCGCGCAGCGGGGTGGTCGGCAGCAGCAGCAGGTCGATCCCTGCGGTTCTCAGGCGACAGGTCAGCTCGGTGGCCAGCCTGTGTCGGGTCCGCTGCGCGCTGACGTAGTCGGCGGCGGTGTGTCTGGCGGCGGCCTGCAGCCGCGCCGCGGTGGCCGGTTGGTAGTCGCCGGGGCGCTGGGACAGCCAGCGCGCGTGGGTGGCGTAGGCCTCCGCGCCGACGATCACGGAGTAGGTGGCGGCGAATTCCTCGATGCCGGGCAGTTCGACGTCGCGCAGGATGGCCCCCGCGGTGCCCAGCGCCGCGGCGGCGCGGTCCACCGCGGCGGTGATCTCCGGGTCATGCACCCGCCAGTAGGAGTCGGTGGGGCGCCCGACCACGGTGCCGTCCACCGGGGCTGCCGGGTCGATCCGGTGCCCGGTCAGCGCGCTGAAGGCGACTGCGACGGTGTTGATGTCGGCGCCGAGCAGCCCGATGTGGTCCAAGGTCTCCGATAGCGGGAACACGCCTGTGGTGGGTAGCACGCCGTGCGCCGGTTTGAGCCCGACCACCCCACACAACGCCGCCGGGGTGCGCGTCGAGCAGCCGGTGTCGGTGCCCACCGCCAGCGGCACCAGCCCCGCGGCCACCGCGGCCGCCGACCCGCTCGACGAGCCACCGGTGATCCGCTGCGGATCGTGCGGGTTGCGGCACGGGCCCTCGGCGGCGACGTCCCCGGTGGGGCCGTAGGCGAATTCGTGGGTGTGGGTCTTGGCGACCACCACTGCGCCGGCCGCGCGCAACCCGGCCACCACGGCGGCGTCGTGCTGCGCCGGGGCGGCGTCGGCCAGCACCGCGCTACCACAGCGGGTCGGCAGGCCGGCCACGTCGATGAGGTCCTTCACCGCCACCGCCCACCCGCTCAACACCCCCACGCGCGGCGCGCCCTGGCTTGCCACCACCTGCACGATCGCGTTCCACGGATCACCGGTCTGCCACCCGCGATAGGGATCCTTGTCGCACCCCAGGGGGCCTTTGCCACTGCGACAAGGATCCATATCGCGGTCCGAGCGCCTAGAGGGTGACTTGGCAGCGGGTGCCGTGAAGGGCGATCACCCGGCCGCCTGATCGGCCGATCTCACGTAGTTGGGTGAGTGCGCCGGGAGCGGCCAGGTCGACGTGCACGGTGTCGATGTGAACCGTGTCGTCTCGGGCTGCGTCGAAGGCTCGGCGGGCCAGGTGGCCGGCCCGGACGGTGGCGTCCAGTGCGCCGGTGGACGCCAGCGAGCCGCGGGCCGCACCCAGCCGGCCGAGCGCATCGTCCACTGCCCCGAGCAGTGCGTCGCGGTTGCCCTCGCACATCGCGCGCACCAGTTCGGGCCGGGAGCCGGCCACCCGGGTGCCATCGGTGAACGAGCCCGCGCCCAGGGCCATCGCCAGGGGTCCGCCGTCGGCGCCCACCGAGGCGAGCACCGCGGCCAGCACGTGCGGCAGGTGTGACACCCGGGCGACGGCGGCGTCGTGGTCCTGGGCGCCGGCCGGCACTACGTGCGCGCCGCAGTCCAGGGCGAGCCGGGCGACCTGCGCCCACACCACCGGGTCGGTGCCGTCGTCGGTACCCACTACCCAGGGCGCCCCGGTGAACAGCGTCGCCGACCCAGCCGCCCAGCCCGAGGTGGACGTCCCTGCCATCGGGTGCCCGCCGACATAGCGCGCCGAGGGGACGTGCCGCGCTACCGCGGCGGCGACGGGTTGCTTGACGCTGACCACGTCGGTGAGCCGGCAGTGCGGCGCGTATCGCGCCACCACCGGCAGCACGTCGACGACCGCGGGCAGGGGTACCGCGAGCACCACCAGCGCATCATCGCCGGCCGCGGCCCGCAGCGCATCCTCGAGCGCGGACGTGACGTCGAAGCCGGCCTCCCGGGCAGCGGTGACATTAGTAGGGGAGGGCGCGGTGCCCCGGACCTTCCACCCGGCACCGTCGGCCGCCCGCAGCAGCGACCCGCCGATCAGGCCCAACCCGATCACGCACAGCGCGCGGTCGCTCACCGGGTCAACGCCTCGAGTGCGAAACCGGCGTAAAGCGCCACCCCGTGCACCATCGCCGACTCGTCGAAGATGACCCGGTTGGAATGGTTCGCCGGGGTGGTGTCCGGCTCATCGCCTGCCGGGCAGGCGCCGAGGAACGCCATCGCGCCGGGCACCTTCGCCAGCACGTAGGAGAAGTCCTCGGCGCCCATCATCGGGTCCGGCATGGTCTCGGCGTGGTGCTCGCCCAGCACCCGGCGGGCCATGTCGAGCACCTGCGGGCTCACCTCGCTGTCGTTGACGGTGACCGGGTAGCCGTGCTCGATCTGCACGCTGGCGGTGCAGCCATGCGCTGCCGCGACGTGTTCGCAGACGCGACGCACCTCCTGGTGCACGGTGGTGCGGGTGTGCTCGGACAGCGCGCGGATCGTGCCTTCCAGCTCCGCGGTCTCGGGGATGATGTTGGAGGTGGTGCCCGCGCAGATCCGGGTGACGGTGATCACCGCTGGGTCGAAGACGTTGAGCGTCCGGGTGACCATCGTCTGGAGTGCGCCGACCATCGCGGCGGCTGCGGGTACCGGGTCCAGCGCGTTCTGCGGTGCCGAGGCGTGCCCACCCCGACCGGTGACGGTCACCCGCAGCACATCCGAGGACGCCATGATGGCGCCGGGTCTGGTCTGCACCACTCCGCGGTCCAGGGTGGACGTGATGTGCACGGCCAGCGCGCGCTCGGGCATTCCGGCGATGTCCAGCAGGCCTTCGTCGAGCATCTGCCGCGCCCCGTGGAAGCCCTCCTCCCCGGGTTGGAACATCAGCAGCACCCGCCCGGCCAGTTCGTCGCGCTGCTCGGCGAGCAGCCGCGCGGCCGAGGCCAGCATCGCGACGTGGGTGTCGTGCCCGCAGGCGTGCATCGAGCCCGCCAGCTCCGAGCTGAACGGCACTCCCGACTGCTCGGCGACCGGCAGCGCGTCCATGTCGGCCCGCAGCAGGACCGTCGGCCCCGGCCGCCCGCCCTCGATCACCCCGATCACGGAGCTGGCGCCGTGCCCGGTCCGCACCTGTACGGGTAGGTCGGCCAACGCCGCCAGCACGGCGGATTGGGTCTCGGGCAGGTGCAGGCCCTGCTCCGGGTGCCGATGCAGGGCGCGGCGCAGCGAGATCGTGCGCGGCTGCAGCGTTCTGGCCGCGCACACCAGGCTGCTTGTGCCGACATCGGTCGAACACGGTCCGGAACGGCTGCTGGGGCGCCGTCGGTGGCGGGGGGCGGGCGTGCTCACAGCACCTTATCCTCGCACCTCATCTGGGGATCGGGGGTTCGGACACGTATTGTGCTTCCGTGCAGTCTCGGGCAGCGCATACTGGTGTCATGGCGGTTACCGGCTTCGCCGTCGCTGTGGTTCGCGAGGACGGGCGCTGGCAGTGCACACCACTGGACACTGCGGCCCTGCGAGATCTCGACGCGGCCATCACTGAGCTGCGCGGACAACGCTCCACGGGGGCCATTTTCGGCCTGCTCGACGTCGATGACGAGTTCTTCGTTGTGGTGCGGCCCGTGCCTGGCGGCGTGTCGTTGCTACTGTCCGACGCCGTTGCAGCGCTGGACTACGACGTCGCCGCCGATGTGCTCGACCTGCTGCGCGTCGAGGTTCCCGAAGAGGACGCTGTGGATGCAGACGATGTGTGGCCGGAGGGCGACCTCGGCCTGCTCGCCGACCTGGGGCTGCCGGCAGCGGAGATGCAGGTGATCATAGATGAGGTGGACCTGTACCCGGACGAGCAGCTCGAGATGATCGCCCAGCGGTGCGGGTTCCGGTCCCAGCTGTCCGCGTTGCTGGAGAAGCAGCCGGGATGACGGCGGCGGCCAGTGCCGACGAGGCGCTGGTCCGGCGCGCTATCGAGGTAGCCGGGGGTGCTGCGGCCACCGGGGACATCCCGATCGGGGCGGTGCTGGTGGATGCCGACGGCGTCGAGCTGGCCGCTGCCTGCAACGCTCGGGAGGCCACCGGGGATCCCACCGCCCACGCCGAGTTGCTGGCGCTGCGTTCCGGGGCGGCCCGGTTGCGGTTGGACGGGCGGGACTCTGGTTGGCGGCTGACGGGTTGCACCCTGGCGGTCACCGTGGAGCCGTGCACGATGTGCGCGGGCGCCCTGGTGGCGGCCCGGGTGGGGCGCTTGGTGTTCGGTGCCTGGGAACCCAAGACCGGTGCCGTCGGCTCGCTGTGGGACGTCGTCCGGGACCGCCGGTTGAACCACCGCCCCGAAGTCGTCGGCGGTGTCCTCGGTGACGAGTGCGCTGCCCTGCTCACAGAGTTCATGCGCCTGCGGCGCCTGTGAGTGGGCGATGCGACCCAGGACTCGCATCGCCACTCACAGGCGTCCGGTATCGTGACCGGCGGTAGCGTGTCCGAGCGGCCGAAGGAGCGCGCCTCGAAAGCGCGTGAGGGTTCACGCCCTCCGTGGGTTCAAATCCCACCGCTACCGCCAACTACCAGCAAGAACGCCGGGCGAGTCAATTTTGACTCATCTGGCGTTTCCCTATTGGGTCTCAGTTGGCACCCTGCGCGGGTACTGAGACGCCTTCTACGTGGGCTGCGGTGGGCACCGGGTCCCCCTCAAGGGTCCCGCAAGCCGTCCCGACACCTGGCGCATCCGCTCTGCAGCTGCTCCGCCGCTAGGTAAGACCGCGAGAGGGAAAGCCGATCAGGCCCAAACTGTCAAGCGTCAGGTGAGATCGCACTGTCAAGTATCAGGCGGGACTCCACATTTGTCTGGCGGTTTGCGTTGCCGAATCAACTTCTATGAGATCAAGGCGCCGCCTGCGGCGGCACACGCTCTCCTCACCTCGTGACGTAACCCCCTGGCTGTCCGGCCGAACCACGACACTGCGCGCGGCCCTGCCGGGCCGTGCTCGGTCGCGGCCCGGCCGGACGGCCAACGTCAAATGCGGACGCTCGCCGTTAGGCAGGCTGTCTAGCGAGGCTGCGCCTCTGACCGCCGAGGCTGGTGGCTGGGTTGGTGGATGACGTGGCGGTGGGGTGAGGCCAGGGTTGCTGGGTTGGGCTGTTTCCGACCTGGGGGTGGGCCGTGGCGACCCG
>JBOHGH010000050.1:0-30003 GCA_050699975.1 Pseudonocardiaceae bacterium
GCTACGCGACCATCACGGACAGTCACGCAGCCAACGAAACCATCACCCCCTCGTCAACCCGCCACGCCGGGTCCACACGATTCCACACGAACTTGATCACCAAACCCACTTGATACAGCGAGGAACCGTCTGGTGGGCATGGGTGCCAATCCCGATCGGTTCGCTCCCGCGCTGCGCCGCAGGGAAAAGCTCGGCCCCCAAGGTGAGCCGCCGTCTGCGCGGACGCACTCAAGTGGCCAGGTGGAGCAGGCCGAACTCGGCAGGGCTGGCCATCAACGGGTGATGGGGCAGGACCCGCACGGTGTACCCGAGCAATCCGGCATGCGGCAACCGCAGAGTTGCCTCGAATCGGTCCCCTTCACCGTCGCCGTCAGAAGAGTCACGAGCGCGGGCCGGCTGCATGGTCACCACCACGGCGTCCCGCAGCTCGTCGCCGTCGTCGACCCGACCGACGACGGCCTGAACATCCACATCGCAGGGCTGCAAGCCGGCCAGCACGACGGCGGCCCGGACGGTCATCTCCGAGCCCAGCTCCGGTGTGTCGGGCAGACCGGAGGTGTCCACCTGCGCAACCCGCACCCGGGGCCAGGCGGCGCGAACCCTGGACCGGTACTCAGCCAGCGCGCGGGCACCGGCAAAGGAATCGGCGACCACCCTCGCGGCCGAGCTGGCGGCCGGTGCATAGAGACCCTCGACGTACTCCTGCACCATCCGGCAGGCCTGGACCTGGGGTCGCAGCGTGGCCAGAGTGTGGCGCACCATGGACACCCAGCGGCTCGGCACGCCATCGGAGCCCCGGTCGTAGAACGGCGGGGCGACCTGCGTAGCGATCAGCTCGTAGAGCGCGTTGGCCTCCAGGGTGTCCCGACGGTGCGGATCCTCCACACCGTCGGCGGTGGGGATCGCCCAGCCGTTCTCTCCGTCGTAGAGCTCGTCCCACCAGCCGTCCCGGATGGACAGGTTGAGGCCACCGTTGAGCGCGGACTTCATCCCCGAGGTGCCACACGCCTCCAGCGGCCGCAGCGGGTTGTTCAGCCACACATCACAGCCCCAGTACAGGTAGCGGGCCATCGACATGTCGTAGTCAGGCAGGAACACGATCCGGTGCCGCACGTCCGGTGCGTCGGCGAACTGCACGACCTGCTGGATCAGCGCCTTGCCCCCGTCGTCGGCGGGGTGCGACTTGCCGGCGATGATCAGCTGCACCGGGCACTGCGGATCGAGGAGCAGGGCACGGAGCCGTTCAGGATCGCGCAGCATCAGGGTGAGGCGCTTGTAGGTGGGTACCCGGCGGGCGAAACCCATCGTGAGCACGTCCGGGTCGAAGACCTGCGACGTCCAGCCCAGCTCCGGCGCGGAAGCACCGCGTTCCAGCCAGGCCGCCCGGACCCGCCTGCGCACCTCGTCGACGAGCTTGGTGCGCAGCACGCAGCGCAGGTCCCACAGCAGGGTGTCAGCGACCGGCGGGACCCCAAGACCATTGTCGGACTCGCCAAGCAGGCCGGCGATCTCCCGCGCCGCCCAGGTCGGGCCGTGCACGCCGTTGGTGACCGACCCGATCGGCACCTCGTCGACGTCGAACTCAGGCCACAGCCCGCGGAACATCGTCCGGGACACCGCGCCGTGCAGCCGCGAGACACCGTTGGCGCGCTGAGCCAGCCGTAATCCCATATGCGCCATGTTGAACATGCCGGGGTTGTCTTCGGCGCCCAACGCCAGCACCCGGGTGATGTCAACGCCGGGCAGCAGCTCGGCCCCGTCTGGCGAGCCGACGAAATGGTGCCACACCAGATCCACCGGGAAGCGGTCGATCCCGGCGGCCACCGGGGTGTGCGTGGTGAACACGGTGCCGGCACGCACCGCAGCCAGCGCCTCGTCGAAGCTCAGCCCCTGGCCGCGGATCACCTCACGGATCCGCTCCAGGCCGAGGAAGCCGGCGTGACCCTCGTTGGTGTGGAACACCTCGGGTTCGGGATGGCCGGTGAGCTGGCAGAACAGCCGCACTGCGCGAACCCCGCCGATCCCGGCGAGGATCTCCTGGGTGATCCGGTGGTCCTGGCCACCGCCGTAGAGCCGGTCGGTGACCCCGCGCAGATCATCGGGATTGTCCTCGATGTCACTGTCCAGCAGCAGCAACGGCACCCGGCCGATATCGGCCCGCCAAATCCGCGCCGACAGCACCCGCCCACCGGGCATGCTGACGTGCACCAGCAGCGGCGCGCCGGTCGCGTCGGCCACCAGGTGCAGCGGCAGGCCCTGCGGGTCCAGCGCCGGGTAGTGCTCCAGCTGCCAGCCGTCCAGCGACAGCGACTGCCGGAAGTAGCCCGAGCGGTAGAGCAGCCCGACTCCGATCAGCGGCACCCCGAGGTCCGAGGCAGCCTTGAGGTGGTCGCCGGCCAGTACGCCCAGGCCACCGGAGTAGAACGGCAGCACCTCCGACACGCCGAATTCCATCGAGAAGTAGGCGATCGAAGAAGGCAGGGTAGGCAGAGCCTCGTTGCGCTGCTGGTACCACCGGGGTTCGTCCAAGTAGCGTCGCAGGTCCTCGGCGAGCGCCCGGGTGCTGCTCACCACGGCCTCGTCGGTGGCCAGCGCGGTGAGCCGCTCGGTGGGGATCTCACCGAGCAACCGCACCGGATCCCCGTTGACGGCCTCCCAGGTGCGCGCGTCCAACGAGGCGAACAGGTCCTGGGTAGGCGGGTGCCAGGTCCACCGCAGGTTGGTGGCCAGCATCTCCAACGGGGCCAAGGTGCCCGGTAGCTGGGCACGCACGGTGAACCGGCGCAGTGCTCTCACGGGCGGACTCTATCCCGCGGCGAGACCGACCCGTTGACTCTCCGGAGTTCACCGTCGCTCTGGGCGGTTAATTTACGGGTCGTTAAACTCCGGGCGGGTGTTCAGCGGGCTCCGCGGCGAAGCGGAGCGACGAGCCGGTGAAGTGGTGTGCCCGCACAGCGCCCGGTGGTATCCATCGCGCCGACCCACATCGAATGCATGCTCGGTGACGCGATGGCTGCGGCCGTCGACGGCGCAGGTCCCCTGTATTAGGCGTGGTCGGATACGCTGCTCGTACATTGGTGCTCCTTCACCGAGGGGACTGGTGTGTCGGCCTCGGCGGGCCGCAGTGCGGCTACACCGCGGGTTCTCCCGTCGGGGTCGTTCGCAGCTAGAGTGGCAAAGTCCAGCGATTCTCACTGGTTGGTTCGTCGAGCCAGACCACTTGTTTGTCATCGGACAGGGCGGTGAGGCCAAACCGGCTCCATCCGGGCTCGCCCAGTTGATGCCAGAGTTGTATCACCGCTTCAATGTTCGCCCACAGCCGGCGGGGGCCGCCTTCCCAAACCTCGCGGGTCCCGTCCCCGCTCGCGATCGACAGCTCACACCATGAGCCGTCCTGGCTGGAGAAGAACACCGGGCCGGGACCACCGGTGCCAGGGTTCATCGCGTACCCGTGCTCCACCCGTCCGCCCTCCCATAGGTGCAGGAGGAACCACAGCGGGGCGTTCTCCCAGAGACGTTCCGTCCGGAGCGTGGTCGTACTTCTCTCGGCCTTGTCGTGGTCGCGCGAAGGTCGTGCCTTGGGTTCGGTGCGGAAGGCCGGGGTGCGCATGTGCATGAACGTGGCGTAGCCGTAGTCGAAACGGCCTTCCAGCCGGTCGGTCTCGCGGCGCAGCAGCACCAGGTTGCCGACCGAGGCACTGGGCTTGACGTCGACCAGGATGAGGCCGCCGTCAATGGTCTGCTCGGCCCAAGACCAGGGCACCCGGGAGACCGCGCAAGTGGCGATGATCCGGTCGTAGGGAGCGTGCTGCGGTAGTCCGGTCACGCCGTCGGCTGTGGCTAGTGTCGGTCGGTAACCCAGCGCCGCGAGCCGGTCTCGGGCGCACTTCACCAACTCGGCATCCACGTCGATGGAGAACACATTCTGGTCGCCGAGGCGATGGCTCATCAGGGCCGCGTTGTACCCGCTGCCGGTGCCGATCTCCAGGACCCGGTGCCCGTCGTGGATGTCGAGCGCTTCAAGCATGCGAGTCATCAGCGACGGCGCCGACGACGAAGAAGACGGACCGGTCACAACCTGCCGTCCCCAGCGACCTACCGGGCCCAGTTGCGTCACCAGGGAGGTGTTTGCCCACACCTCATTCCACCAGCGTTCGCGGGTGTCTGATGACGATGCGGACACCAGCTCCCAATTCATCGGCCCAGGATCAGTGCCTCGCTGGTAGAACTGGGGTACGAACGCGTGGCGCGGTACCGCCAGCACCGCCGCTTGCCATTCGGGTGAGGTCAGCTTGCCGGCGGCAACCAACTCGTCCCGGAGTGCTTCGGCGCGCTCAGTCCAGTCATCGACGGCGCTCACGCGGTCCCCTTCATCAGCAGGTCAGCCAAGGCGGCCACCATCGGGGCACCGGTCGCCGCCTCCAGCCAGCCGAACTGCGGACCCGAGTTCGCCTCGAGCATCACCCAGCGTTCGTCCGGGGTTACCACGAAGTCCAGCCCCGCGTAAGCGAGATTCATGCGCTTGAGGTACTGCGACACTCCGTTCGCCACGCTATCCGGTACCGGCACGAACTCGTAGGTCAGCGCCGAGGGATCCGATCGCCAGTCTGTGTGTGCGCTCTCGGTGGCGGCGTGAATCGCGATCGGGAAGCACCTATGTCCGATGACGGTCAGCCGCACTTCGAAGGCTTTCGGGACAAACCGCTGCAGAGTGGTCGCGGTGACCGACACGCAGTCGATATCGGCGACGTCGTGGCCGGTCAGCCGCCTGGTGTAGGCCACCTTCACCTGGCCGTCCTCGGTGATCCCGGACGGTCCCAACGCCTTGGTGATCGTGGCATCCTGCCGATCCACGAAACGCAGCGCTGAGGCCGCATCGTTGGTGATCACCGTATCGGCGACGAGCAAACCACACTCAGCGGCCACTTTCCACTGGTAGGGCTTAAAGATCGCGTCCGCGCACCGATTCGGATGATTGGCCCACAACACGTCCAGTGAGGCCAGCACCCCACCAAGACCCAGCTTGGCTTCCCGATAGGCGAAATCCTGCTCAGCGGCGGTCATGGAAGCCGGGAAAGCATAAGTCGTCGGGTTGCGGTTCCAGATCGACCGCACCCCGCCCAGCTCCACCTCACGATGATCGGTCCACAACCGGCCTGACCACCGACCGCCCCGCAACTGCGCGTCCAGCCGCAATCGGCTCGGGAAGTCGCTGAGATCGGTACGGAACACCGGAACCTGGCGCTGCCCCAGAGCGCCTACCACCGCATCAGCCGTGGGATCGAACTCCCGGGCGAGGATGAGCACGGTCACCCCGCTACGCCTCTTCCCAGCCGTAAGTCTCGTTGTCGCCGCCGTCGCCGTCGGTGTGGGTTCCCTCGATGGTGGTCCAGTCCTTCTTCAGGTTCGGCCCCAACGGATGACCAGCGGGATCGGTGGCGATCTGCCGCTGCGGGTCATACAGATACTCCGGCAGATCGCGTTCCGGGGCCGGTTGGAGGCTGCGCAGTACCAGCGGCCTGGTTGCCAAATAGCTTGTCGCGCTGCTCGGCCCATCTGCCCGAGGGGTGCCGCGCACTCCAACCGAGGACAACGGATCGTCGCTCAGAATGGCGATCATGTGGACTCCTTCTGACGGTCGCTTACCCAGGACTGCCATGGATCATACATGGGTGAATACGGGTACCCGCAGATCATCTCAGTCGACATGGGTAGAGTCAAGCTCACCAGGCCATCTCGTACCGGGTCACCGAACCAACCGCGCAGGACCCGCCGGCCGAGGGCATCGCTGAGGGTTGTCAGTACCTCGCCCGGAGACACAGCGGGTCAGCGTTCGGACTGTGCACGCATCAGACCCTCGCGAATCCGGCGCAGCAGCTCATCGGCCTCGGGTCCATGCAATGCGGCGTCCCGCAACCGAACGAACGCGTCCCGGTAGAACGCGACCTCGGCCGGATGGGTAGAAGTCACCTGGCTGGTCTGGGTCTCGACGGTCACCACCGGGTCATCCTCGGGGCGGTCGTCCTTCAGGTTGAATCCGTGCTCGTGCCAGGTCTCGAGCTCGATATCCAGCGGAATCACTCGGACGTCCACGGAATCCAGGCTGGCAACGGCGGTGATCCGGTCGAGCTGGGCGAGCATGACGTGTGGCGGCCCGACCCGCCAGCGCAGTGCCACCTCGGTGATGACGAACTCGAACCGGGCAGTGCCCTCATAGAGCAGGAGCTGCCGGTCTACCCGAGCGGCCACCGCGGCAGCGATCTCCGCGGGACTGTGCTCCGGATTGCCCGCAGCGAAGATCCGCCGGGCATACTCGGGCACCTGCAGCAGACCAGGGACGAGCACCGGTTGGAAGGAGCGAATGGTCGCCGCACTTGCCTCAAGCTCGCGGCTGTCCTGCTGCAGTCGCGCCAGGCCGCGGTTCATCGCATTACGCCAGACGACCGCCTCGGTACCTGCAGTTTTGGCCGACTCGACCAACTCGGCGACACGATCCTCCGACGCCCCGGTCACCTCTGCCCAGCGGCGTACCAGTTCAGCCGATGCAGCCTGCTGGCCAAGCTCGATCCGGCTGACCCTGGACTGCGAGATCCCGAGCTGCTTGGCAAGCTGCTCGCCGGATAACCCAGCATTGGCGCGCACCGCCCGCAGCGCTTCCCCCAGTCGCCGCCGCTGTGTGGACGACTCGCCGAACGGGTGCATCAGGCGAGGTTAACGCTCCGGATGAACTCTGCGTATTGGACGGCGTGCGCCAGCGCCAGATCGCGGTGCCGCCGGGAGACCTCGATGTCCGCCGGATCATGGCTGTGGACCCCGGCCAGCAGTTCGTCATTGTCGTTGTAGCGGTACCACACGAGGCTGGCATGGTCGGTGTCGCCGTCGAAGAGCATGAAGTCCTCAGTCAGCTCGGCAAGATCGGAGTGCCACGCTCGATCTGCAATCAGGATCTCCTCTCCGGCCTCGATGTTCTCCCGATAGCCGTCCAGTTCATAACGTAGATAGGGGGTCAGCGGCAGCTCGACGACGTGCACCCGGTAGTCGCGCTTGCCCGCCACCCGAAGTCGATGAGCCGTCGTCATGTGTCGAGTGATGGACTCATTCTCCGGTTGTGGCCTGCCCTCCTCGAAAGCGCGGATGAGCGGTTCTTCGTACGGCACGTTGTAGCGCTGCCGCGTTTCCAGGCGAAACGCATCCTCGGTGACGTTCCCACGCAGCGCGGACATGTCCGTAAAGCTCACAGCTACGTCCTCCGCTCCAGCTCGCGCACAGCCTCCACGAAGATCCGTCGGTCCCGGAAAACGACCGCACCGAACGGATGTCCCGGGGGAAGCCAATCATTCGGTTAGACTCTTCGTACGGGACGGCGTTGGCGACCACCAGGCCACGGCGCCGACGGCGGATTTCGATACCAGCCGGGTAGTCGGTGTAGTCAAAGGAGAGCAATCCGTCGCCGCCACACCCTGGTACAAGGCGATCACGTCGATCTCGCTCAATGCCCCATCCTTCACTCTAGCTCACGAGCGGCCTCCAGGAAGATCCGCACCGACACGGCGTTCAGCATCTCGCCGGGCGGGACCGACACCGACGCGAAGTCCGGATGCCCGAGCACCGGAACGCCCTGCACGACGACCCGATCACCGGCGAGGATCACCCGGTCGCAGCCGTCCTCGCTCTTCGAGTCACTGCTGAGCACCACAAGCTCCATAACCCCTCTTTCGGGTATTATGCGGGTACCCGGAAACGATCGCGCACCTACATGGGTAGAGTCAAGACTGATGCAACGCTGCGGTACGAGCGCGGACCACATTCGAGCTGACCTTGCACAAGCTCCCTGCGTTCTGGATGCAAACGCGCTTATGGGCGTCTGATTACTTGCAGGCTGCATCCAGAACGCGGTCACGCGGTCCGGTGACGTGGGCTGGTTGCGGTCACATCGGGCGCGCGCCAGACCGCCGCTCACGGCAGACTGTGGAGGGGTCTGGGAGCCGACGGGGAAGAGGGCAGCCGGTGAGTGGTCGGATCGCCATCGATGATGTGACGCCTACAGTCGCGTGCGGGAGATATCCCAGCAAGGCGGTGGTCGGGGAGCACGTTCCGGTCTCGGCCGTGGTGTGGCGCGAGGGGCATGATGCGGTGGCCGCCACGGTGGTCTGGCGAAGTCCCGGCGACCGGCCGGGCCATCAGATCAGGATGCAACCCGGGGAACCGGGCACCGACCGGTTCGCGGCAACCGTGGTGCCCGACCAGGTGGGCTGGTGGACCTTCCGGGTAGACGCCTGGGCCGACCCGTGGACGAGCTGGCGACACGCAATCGACGTCAAGATCGACGCCGGCCAGGGTGAGGCCGAGCTGGACAACGACCTGCACGTCGGCGCCCGGTTGCTGGATCGAGCGGCCCGCCGGGGCAGCCAGCGGCCCAACCGGGCGGTGCTGACCGCCGCGGCGGCGGCGTTGCGGGATGCCGGACGCCCCCTCGACGAGCGGGTAGGGCCTGCGCTCGCAGCGCCGGTGACCCAGATCCTGGACGCCGATCCGATCCGTGACCTGGTCACCCGGGGCAGCACGCACAAGGTGTGGGTGGATCGCCCCCAGGCGCTGTTCAGCTCCTGGTACGAGCTGTTCCCACGATCCACCGGCGGCTGGGACGCCGAGGGCAACCCCGTGCACGGAACCCTCGCGACCGCCACCCGCGAGCTGGACCGGATCGCTGGGATGGGCTTCGACGTGGTGTACCTGCCGCCGATCCATCCGATCGGCGAGGTGGACCGCAAAGGCGCCAACAACACACCCGACGCCGGACCCGACGACCTCGGTACGCCATGGGGAATCGGTTCGATCGACGGCGGGCACGACGCGGTGCACCCCCGGCTAGGCACCCTCGATGACTTCGAGGCCTTCGTCGCCAGGGCCCGCGAGCTCGGCATGGAGGTCGCACTGGACTACGCACTGCAATGCGCCCCGGACCATCCGTGGGTCAAGGAGCACCCCGAATGGTTCACCGCCCGTCCTGACGGGACGATCGCCTACGCGGAGAATCCGCCCAAGCGCTACCAGGACATCTACCCGCTCAATTTCGACTCCGACCCCCCCGGAATCTACGCCGAGATGCTGCGGGTGATGCTGTTCTGGGTGGAGCGCGGGGTCCGGATCCTCCGGGTGGACAACCCGCACACCAAGCCCCCGGACTTCTGGCACTGGCTGATCTGGCAGGTCAAAGACCGCCACCCGGACGTGCTGTTCCTGTCCGAGGCGTTCACTCGCCCGGCCCGGCTATACGGGCTGGCCCGGCTGGGCTTCACCCAGTCCTACACCTATTTCACCTGGCGCACCGGTAAGCAGGAGATCACCGACTACGCGATGGAACTGGCGTCCAGAGCCGACGAAGTACGGCCGAACTTCTTCGTCAACACTCCCGACATCCTCCATGAATCGCTGCAGCACGGTGGTCCCGGCATGTTCGCCATCCGCGCCGCGCTAGCCGCCACGCTGTCCCCCTCATGGGGGGTCTACTCCGGCTACGAGCTCTTCGAGGACAAACCAGTGCGCGCGGGTAGCGAGGAGTATCTGGACAGCGAGAAGTACCAGCTGCGCCCCCGGGACTTCGGGACCGCGCTGGCCCAAGGCCGATCCCTGGAACCGTGGATCACCCGGCTCAACGCGATCCGCCGGGCGCATCCCGCGCTGCAGCAGCTGCGCACCCTGCGCTTCCACCACGTTGACCACGAGTCGATGCTGGCGTACTCCAAGACCGACCCGGCCACCGGTGACACCGTCATCTGCGTGGTGACGCTGGAGCCCTACACGACCGTGGGCGCGACGGTGTGGCTGGACCTGCCGGCGCTGGGAATGGACTGGCAGGACCGCTTCGCCGTGTACGACGAGGTCAGCGGCAAGACGTACGACTGGGGCCAGGTCAACTACGTGCAACTCGAACCCTGGCGGGCCGTCGCACACATTCTGCGCCTGCGGCGCCCGTGAGTGGCCCTGCTTGTTGCGGACGAGCCGGACTCTGCATCGCCACTCACGGGTTGTCCACAGTTAGGCTGCCTCCCGTGACGATCGACGTGCCGAGCGAGTTCGATCTTGCCGCAGCGAGTTACGACCGGCTGGTTGCGGCCAGTCCGGGTTATCACGACAACCTGGCCCGCTCCGCTCGCCGCATGCAGCTTCCCGGGGACGGCGCCGGGTTGCACCTGCTGGATCTGGGCTGCGGGACGGGTGCATCGACGGCCGCGCTGCTGGCAGTGGCACCCCAGGCGACGATTACCGCGGTGGATGCGTCGGCCGGCATGCTCGCCCGGGCCCGGCGGGCCGACTGGCCGCGGCGGGTGTCGTTCGTGCACTCGAGGGCTGAGGAGCTGGCGGCGGCCGGGGTTCATGGCCCGTTCGACGGGATCTTCGCCGCGTACCTGGTGCGCAACCTGCCCGACCCGGACCCGGTACTGGCCGGACTGCGCGACCTGCTCGCACCAGGGGCGCCGCTGGCGATCCACGACTACGCGCTGGACGGCCGGCTGCGTAGCCGAGCGATCTGGACCACGGTGAGCTGGACGGTGATCATCCCCGTCGGGAAGGTGGTCACCGGCCGGGCCGCGCTTTACCGCTATCTGTGGCGCAGCGTGCTTCGCTTCGACACCGCTAACGCGCTGGCCGACCGGCTACGCGGGCACGGCCTGGCCGATACCCGGATCGCCACGATGCCGGGGTGGGAACGCGGCATCGTGCACACCGTCGTAGCCAGGCGGGCCGCGTGACGCTGGGACGAGTGATCCCGCGAAACGGCAACGGCCAGCGGCCCGGGCGAGACCGTCGGGCTGTGCTGCACCCGCCGCGCAGCGGCTGGCTTCGACCCGACGGGGAGTCGCCCCGAGTCGCCGTGGTGGGCGGCGGGATCGCTGGCATCGCGGCCGCCGTGGCGCTGGCCGAGCGTGGCGTGCAGGTGCAGCTGCTGGAGCGCGAGCAGCAGCTCGGCGGCCGGCTGCGCGGCTGGCCGACGACGCTGGCCGACGGGTCCACGGTCACCATGAGCCGCGGGTTCCATGCCTTCTTCCGGCAGTACTACAACCTGCGGGCGCTGCTGCACCGGGCCGATCCGCTCGACCGGGCGCTGACGCCGCTGACGGATTACCCGTTGATCGACGCCGACGGACATCGCGACACCTTCGCCGGGCTGCCTCGCACACCGCCGTGGAACGCGCTGGCCTTCGCGCTGGCGAGCCCCACCTTCCGGTGGCGGGACCTGATCACCCGGATCGACGCGGTGGCCGCGCTACCGCTGGTCGACGTATCGGTGCCGGAGGTCTACCGGCGGCTGGACGACCAGGATGCGATGACGTTCCTGGAGCGGGTGCGTTTCCCGGACGCGGCCCGGCATCTGGCGTTCTCGGTGTTCTCCCGCAGCTTCTTCGCCGATCCGCGGGAGCTGTCGGCAGCCGAGCTGGCCACGATGTTCCACATCTACTTCCTGGGCTCGGCCGAGGGCCTGGTCTTCGACGTGCCCACCGAACCGTTCCCGCAGGCCCTGTGGGATCCGATGGGCAGCTATCTAGCCGAGCTCGGTGTGGTGGTGCGCACCGGTGTGGCCGTCGAGGAGGTGGCGCCCGGGCAGGACGGCCGCTTCGCGGTGCGGGCCGGCGGCGAACCGGCAGAGGTGGATGCGGTGGTGGTCGCCGCCGACGTGCGCGGGTTGCAAGAGCTGCTCGCCGCCTCGCCCGAGCTCGGCGAGCCCGGCTGGCGGGCACGTATCGCGCGGCTGCGCACTGCCCCGCCGTTCCTGGTCTCCCGGTTGTGGCTGGACTGCCCGGTGCGCCCGGAACGGCCCGGGTTCATGGGCACCAGTGGCTTCGGGCCGCTGGACAACGTCAGCGTGCTGGAGCGATTTGAGGGCGAGGCGGCCCGGTGGGCGCGCCGCACTGGCGGCTCGGTGGTGGAGCTGCACGCCTACGCGTTGACCGGGGACCCGGCGCAGGCCAAACGCCAGATGGTCGAGGAGCTGCGGCGGATCTACCCGGAGACCGCCGCCGCCACGATCGTCGACGAGCGGCACGAACTGCAGGCCGACTGCCCGCTGTTCGCCCCCGGAACGTTCGCCGACCGTCCCACCGTCACCACTCCTGACCCGGCCGTGGTGCTCGCCGGGGACCTTACCCGGGTAGACCTTCCGGTAGCCCTGATGGAACGTGCCGCGACCAGCGGGTTCCTCGCCGCCGATGCGCTACTGGGCAGGTGGGGGCTGCGGGGGCACCCGCTGTGGACGGTTCCCATCCGGGGCCGGCTCGCCCCGCTGCGGGCCGCCGCAGCCCGCTTCGGCTGAGACCGGTCTTGTTCGTGACCGTGGTAAGAGGTGAGATCTTGTCGTGCCACGGCCACGGCGGGTGTTTCTGAGCCACACCTCGGAGTTGCGGCAGCTGCCCGCCAGACGCTCGTTCGTCGCGGCCGCGGAGCAGGCCGTGACCAGGGCCAAGGACGCCATCGTGGACATGGCTTACTTCGGTCCGCGGGATGAGCAGCCCTCACAGGTGTGCCGGGAGGCTGTGCTCGACGCGGACGTGTATGCCGCGCTGGTCGGATTCCGGTACGGCTCGCCAGTGCGGGATCGCCCGGAGCTGTCCTATACGGAACTGGAGTTCGAGGCGGCCGGGGAGGCTGGCCTGCCCCGGCTGGTGCTGCTGCTCAGCGACGACGCGGAAGGCCCGAAAGACCTGTTCGTCGACGTGAAGCACGCCGCTCGGCAGGAGGCGTTCCGGGCGCGGTTGACCGCCCAGAGCGGCGTGACCACAGCGACCGTCACGACGCCTGAGGGGCTCAGCGAGGCTCTGTTTCAGGCGTTGCGCGATCTGCCGCATGCCCGTTCGGATGCGGTGGGTCCTGGGCGGATCTGGAATGTGCCCGCCCGCAGCCCGGCGTTCACCGGCCGTGACAGCCTGCTGGATGGGGTGCACGATTCCCTACAATCCGGTGGCACGACCGTGGTGCAGGTCCTGCACGGCATGGGCGGGATCGGCAAGACCGCCTTGGCGATCGAGTACGCGCATCGCTGCGGCGAGGACTACGACGTGGTCTGGTGGGCGCCCTCGGAGGAACCCGCACTCATTCCGGATCGGCTGGCCGAGCTGGCCCGCACCCTCGGCCTGGCCAATGCCACAGACCCAGCGGAGTCCGCGGTGTCGCGGCTGCTCGGTGCATTGCGTGGCCAGCACCGCTGGCTGCTGATCTACGACAACGCCGAGGACCCGCGGGCACTGGCGCGCTACCTGCCAGGCGGCGCCGGCCACGTGCTGGTCACGTCCCGCAACCCGGACTGGCACGAGCTGGCCACCCCGGTGCCGTTGGACGTGTTCACCCCGCAGGAGTCGATTAGCTTGCTGCGCGGGCGGCTACCGCAGCTGTCCGAGCCCGATGCCGAACGGATCGCCGAGGCCATGGAGGACCTGCCGCTGGCAGTCCAGCAGGCAGCGACGTTCCTGACCGAGACCGGCACAACGGTCGACAAGTACCTGGAGCTGCTGACCAGCCGCGCCGCGGAGGTCCTCGCGCAAGGGAAGCCCGTGACCTATCCGGCCTCGCTGGCCGCTAGCTACCAGCTGGCCTTCGACCAGCTCGCCATCGACGAACCAGCCGCACTGGATCTGCTCACCCTGGCCGCCCACCTGGCTTCCCTTCACTCTGTTCACCGCGCACGCCGCCATGCTGCCCGAACCGTTAGCCACCGCAGCCGGGGATCCACTCGCTTTCGCCAGCCTCGCTCGGACGTCACGCCACCGGGCACTCGCCCGCGTCAGGACCGACGGCATGCAGCTGCATCGCTCGGTGCAAGCGATCCTGTTGAGCCGCCGAACCAAAGGCGCAGCCGAAGACCGTATGACTGCGGTCGCCCTCCAATTACTACGGAAAGCGGTCCCGGCCGACCCTTGGGATAATCCGACTGTCTGGCCAGAGTGGCGGCAGCTGCTCGAACGAGCGTTCACTCTGGACAAGCGCCTGCAAGGCGAGGACCACCCAGACACTCTGAGCTCAGCTAACAATCTCGCCAGCAACCTGTACGCGCTGGGTCAGTATAAACAAGCAAGCCCGCCAACTCCACGAAGACACCCTGACGCGCGACCGCCGGATCCTCGGCGAGGACCACCCCACGCTCTGAGCTCGGCTAACAACCTCGCTATCGACCTGGACGCGCTGGGTGAGCATCAACAAGCCCGCCAACTCCACGAAGACACCCTGACGCGCCGCCGCCGGATCCTGGGCGAGGATCATCCCCACACCCTGAGCTCTGCGCTCGGCCAACAACCTCGCCATGTCCTGCGCGCGCTGGGCGATGACGAGCAAGCCCGCCAACCCGAGGAGTACGTCCGAGCTCACCGCAAGGGTTGACCACTCGAGTTCTGGATGCAGACTGCGGTGATTCCAGGCCTGATTACAGCAATCTGCATCCAGAACGCGGTCTTGGTTAGCCGGGCCAGCGGCCGGTGGTGCGAAGGGCGTAGCGGCGTTGGGCGTAGGCCAGGTCGTCGCGCCACAGGCGGGCGGCGGCCCAGCGCATCGCGGGGCGCATCAGGGGTGCTCCACGGCGGGCGACGGCGAAACCCGGGCGAGGTGAGCTGGCGATGGTGGCCTCGATCACCGCGGTCCGCGGGTGGCCAGCATCGTCGACGCCCAGCGGGACGGCGTGGGTCTCGACGACACTGCCGGCACCTTCCCCCTCCAGGATGTCCATCACCACCGTCCGCGGTTCGGGGCAGCTGAACGCGGCCCGCACCGGAACGCCGAAGCGCCGGGTGAGCCGGAACACCACCTCCACCACGAACCGGTCGACATCGTCGCTCGGTTCCTCTACCACGCGGAGCCCGACGAAGGAGTACGGGTGAAACCAGCTGCCGTGCCACGGGTCGAGCCGGTTGGCGATCACGTCCTCGGGCTCGCAGCGTCCGATCCCGGTGAACACCGCGTCCAAGCTCGTCTCAGGATCGGGCCGGCGATGCAGAACCGGCGCCTCAAGCGGGTCCTCCCCGCCTGCGGCGTCCAGCCGCACCCAGGCCAGCACGCCGTCGTCGTGGGCCGGGAACGGGTCCCACCCGGGCACACCGCGGGCGCCGATCGCCAGGCCGTGCCAGCGGCACACCAGCTCCCCGCCCGTCACCGCCGCCCGGCACAGTGGCGCGCCCAGGTGCGGGCACTCCCCGGGGCCGGCGTGCAGCGCACCGTCGGGCGTGCGCCAGGCCACGACCTCGACACCTGCGATGGTGCGCCCGAACGGGCGGTCGTCGCAGACCTCCCGGCTGGCGGCGAGCACGTACCAGTTGCCCGACGGCCGAGCCTGGGCCCGCTTGAGCGCCGCCTCGATCAAGCCAGGCCTGGCCTCCCGCCAGGTAGGGCTCTGCCCAGCCCACGTCCACGCCGGCAGCCGCCGCACCGGCACCCGGTCACGTACCACCCCGCGCCCTCCCTGTCACGTCCAAACCGCCGTTCGGTTCCACTTGGCGGTTCGGTTCGGCCTCCCGACCGCCATTCGGTTCCACTTGGCGCACCCAGGCCCGCAGCACGGTAGCGAAGTTTCTTTTGCGTTGCCGGGCCTGGACCGGTACGACTGGTGCGGTCGGTTGAAAACTTCCTTGCAGCGCGGCACACCTCGTTCACCCTCCCACGAAGGTCGTATCAGATGTCCGCCGAACTCCGCATCGAGTCCAACCCCGACCTGGAAGGGGTCCCGCACACGGGTGAAGCGGTATTGCCCGACGGGCACCTGGTCGAACCGCAGGCCGACGACTTCGAGCACGCGAAGGCCGCGCCTGCGGAGCCGCACTGGTACAAACGGGCGGTCTTCTACGAGGTGCTGGTTCGGGCGTTCAGGGATCATGACGGCAACGGCACCGGCGACCTGATCGGGTTGACCAGCAAGCTGGACTACCTCGAGTGGCTGGGGGTGGACTGCCTGTGGCTGCCACCGTTCTACGCCTCGCCGCTGCGCGACGGCGGTTACGACATCTCCGACTTCCGGGCTGTGTTGCCCGAGTTCGGCACCGTCGAGGACTTCGTGGTGCTGCTCGACGAGGCCCACAAGCGGGGCATCCGGGTGATCACCGACCTGGTCATGAACCACACCTCCGACGCCCACCCCTGGTTCCAGGAGTCCCGCCGGGATCCGAAGGGGCCCTACGGCGACTTCTACGTCTGGAGCGACAAGGACACGGCCTACCCGGACGCGCGGGTCATCTTCGTCGATACCGAGGTGTCGAACTGGACTTATGACCCGGTGCGTGGACAGTTCTTCTGGCACCGGTTCTTCTCGCACCAGCCCGACCTCAATTTCGAGAACCCTGAGGTCGGCGAGGCGATGATCGACGTGCTGCGGTTCTGGCTGGATCTCGGCATCGACGGCTTCCGGCTGGACGCGGTGCCCTACCTGTTTGAGGAGGAAAGGACCAACTGCGAGAATCTGCCGCGCACCCACGAGTTCCTCAAACGCTGTCGCAAAGTCGTCGACGATGAATATCCGGAACGGGTGCTGCTGGCCGAAGCCAACCAGTGGCCGGCTGACGTGGTGGAGTACTTCGGCGACGCCGCTGTGGGTGGCGACGAGGCCCACATGGCGTTTCACTTCCCGCTGATGCCGCGCATCTTCATGGCCGTCCGCCGGGAGTCCCGGTTCCCGATCTCGGAGATCTTGGCCCAGACGCCACCCATCCCGTCCGGCGCCCAGTGGGGGATCTTCCTGCGCAACCACGACGAGCTGACCCTGGAAATGGTCACCGACGAGGAGCGCGACTATATGTATGCCGAGTACGTCTCGGATCCCCGGATGAGGGCCAACATCGGCATCCGGCGGCGCCTGGCGCCATTGCTGGACAACGACCGCAACCAGCAAGAGCTGTTCACCGCGCTGTTACTGTCGCTGCCTGGTTCCCCCGTACTGTACTACGGTGACGAGATCGGGATGGGGGACAACATCTGGCTTGGCGACCGGGATTCGGTACGCACGCCGATGCAGTGGACGCCGGACCGCAACGCGGGTTTCTCCAGTTGTGATCCGGGTCGCATCTACCTGCCGGTGATCATGGACCCGGTATACGGGTATCAGGCGATCAACGTCGAGGCGCAGTCGAACTCGTCACAGTCGCTGCTGAACTGGACCCGGCGGATGATCCACGTGCGTCGTGAGCACCCGGCGTTCGGGCTGGGCGACTTCACCGAACTCGGTTCGTCCAACCCCAGTGTGCTGGCCTACCACCGCAACCACGTCGGCAACCACGACGCCGGCGATGATCTCGTCATCTGTGTGAACAACCTGTCCCGCTTCCCGCAGCCCGTGGAGCTCGACCTGTCCGAACACGCGGGCGGCGTCCCGGTCGAGCTGACCGGCGGCGTGAATTTCCCACCGATCGGCGACCTGCCCTACCTGCTCACGCTGCCGGGACACGGCTTCTACTGGTTTCAGATCATCCTTCCCGACAGCGAGCGTGACGCATGATCAGTGCGGTTGACCTACTCGCGCACATCACCGACTCGCTCGCGGCGATGCTGCCCGAGCAGCGCTGGTTCGCCGGCAAGGGCCGCCCGGTGCGAGCTGTCACCCCGGTGCGCGCCACCGATCTCGGCGGGACGGATCCCCGGCTGGTGCACGCCGTCGTCGAGGTCGATCAGGATGAGCCGCGCCCGGAGCGCTACCAGCTGCTGCTCGGGGTGCGCAGAGACCTTCCGGATTCCCTCGGGCACGCCTGGGTGGCTTCGGTCGGGGGCTGCGCCGTGTACCAGGCGGTGCACGACCCGGATCTCACCGCCGTCCTGCTGGACCTGATGGCCAAGGGCGCCGAGGTGGATGGGCTGCGCTTCGCCGTTGAGCCGGGCGTCACGCTGGACACCGAGCTGCGCTCCCGCCCGGTCGGGGGGGAGCAGTCCAACACCTCGCTGGTGTACGGGCAGACCTACATCCTCAAGCTGATCGGCAAGCTGGCCGCAGGTGCCAGCCCTGACCTGGAGCTCCATCGCGCGCTGGCCGCTGTGGGCTGCCCCCACATCGCCGCGCCGCTAGGCAGCATCGAGGGCGAGCTGGAGTCCACCAGCGTTACCTACGGGATGCTCACCGAGTTCCTGCGCGGTACCGCCGACGGCTGGGCGATGGCGACCGCGAGCCTGCGGGACCTACTGGCCGAGGACCTGCTGTCCGACGGGGCACCCGGCCAGGCAGAGCACCCCCAACCCGAGGACGTCGGCGGCGATTTCGGCTCCGAGGCACACCGGCTGGGTCAGGCGGTAGCCACCGTGCACGCCGACTTGGCCACCGCGCTGGGCAGCTCCCTGGCACCAGCCGGCTACCTCGACGCGCTGGCCGACCGCATGCACCGCAGGCTGGACGCTGCACTCGCCCAGGTACCCGAGCTCTCCGCGTTCGGCTCTGCGCTGCGGGTGACCTTCGACGCGGTGCGCGGGCTGGCAGGCCCGGTGATGATCCAGCGAGTGCACGGCGACCTGCACCTTGGCCAGGTGCTGCGCAGTGTCACCGGCTGGGTGCTGATCGATTTCGAGGGCGAGCCGATGGCACCGCTGGCCGAGCGGATCGCCCCCGATTCACCCCTGCGCGATGTCGCCGGGATGCTGCAGTCCTTCGAGTACGCAGCCCATCACCTGTGGCTGGGCGACGCCGACCCGAAACAGCGCGCCCCAGTGGCGCTGGCCTGGACCACCCACAATCGGGACGCGTTCTGCGACGGTTACGCCCAAGTCGCGCCCGACCCCCGGGAGCAGGCCGTCCTGCTGCGCGCCTTCCAGCTGGACAAGGCCGTGTACGAGGTCCACTACGAACACAACACCCGCCCCCTCTGGCTACCGGTCCCGCTAGCCGCCATCTCCCGCCTCACCGCTCTCTGATCCCCTCCTTTTCCGCATCCAGCGGGCTCAGCGGGGTTATTCGCGACCCGTTTACCACGCTGAGCCCGCTGAATGCGGAAGGCCCGCGGTGGCGGATGCGCGGGGAAGCCGGGCTGACCCGGGAGCAGGCCGCCGAGGTACTGAGCTGTACCGCATCGAAGATCGGTGACTTGGAGACCGGCCGGTTCGGGCCGCGGATGCGCGAGCACTGGGGCAGTTCCCAGCGCGTCGCTCAAACGCGAGCTTCCTGTACACAGCGTTCATCGGGCCTGGAAGTTGGTCGTACTGAAGTGCCACTGGATTGGTAGGCTGGGCGCATGGTGGTCAGGAAAATCAGCATCTCACTCGACGCCGAGGTCTTCGAGCGAGCCAAGCGAGCCGCTGAGGCCGAGGGCATTCCGCTGTCGTCCTGGCTCTCGCGGGCCGCGAGCGAAGCCGCCGATCTTGCGGCAGCCCAGGCTGCGCTCGCGGAGTACATCGAGGTGTACGGCGAGCCCGATGCGGAAGCCATGGCAGAAGCCAGGGCCGAACTTGAGGCGATCGGATTCTGGAAGCCGGAGACAGCCGAGGAGAAGGCGGCCCGGTTGGGTGCGCTCGCGCGCCTGCGCGGCGAGGTACCTGACCAGACATATCGCCAGGCCGGATGAATAGCCGTCCTCAGCTGCTGCTCGATGCCGGAGCGCTGATCAGCGCGGAGTCACACCCGCACGGCAAGGTCATCGCGGAATGCCAGTTGGCACTGCTCGCGCGACGTCCCGCCCTGCTGCCTGCAGTCGTCTTCGCCCAGGTCTGGCGGGCGAGCCCCCGGCAGCACGCGCTCTCCAGACTCCGCCAGATGTGCCGGGCTATCCCCTTCACGACGAAGACCGCTGACGACGTCGGGCGCCTGCTGGCCCGCAGCGGCACCTCCGATGTCGTCGACGCGGCCGTAATCGTCGCGGCTATCGAGCACAACGCCGCCGTGCTCACATCTGATCCCAAGGACCTCGCCAAGCTCGCCAGCGCCGCCGAGCACCCTGTCCGCCTGCTCACCGTCTGACCGGAGAGACTGTCCGGATCGGCCGTGACGAGCAGCGCCACGTTCTCGTGACCGCACGATGCGGGACGAGACTGACCTCGGCCGCATCCTGTTCCCACTCCGATCGCGAGCGGCTCAACAAGCGTTCCCATCTGCCGGTGATCGCCCCACGCGGCGAGACCTGCACAACCGCGATTTCGACGATCCGTTCGTGCCGACCGGGATGGATACCCTGCCCCGTCACCGCCGCCGTGATCAGCGCCCGCCGCGACCCCATCAGCCCCTCGGGGAGGGACGTGCCACTGAGTTCACCCCGCTGAATGCGGAAGGCGGCCGTTGGCGGCGTCGAATGCGGTGAGGGCGTTGGTGAAGGTCGTGACGCAGTGGCGCAGGGCGGCTTCGCTCATCTGCAAGTCCAGGCCGTGGCCGCCGCCAAGCGAGATCTCGACGGTGTCCGCGGCCGGGTAGACCCGGTAGGTGATCTCGCTCTTGGCGCTCACCGCCGCCCAGGCGCCCACGTGGACCGTCGAGCTACTGACGTACGTCATGTCGCTGCCCTCCCCGGGTCAGTCCGCCGAGTACGATCACGGCGCTACATCCCTTCCGTACAGCGAGACCGTAAACTACGTACGCGACTCAACGCAAGGAGGGTGGCTGATGGGACAGCGTCAGATGAACACCGAGCGCGTTCAGGTTGCGGCGACGCTGCGCCGGATGCGGGAGGAGGCTGGCCTGACCCGGGAGCAGGCCGCCGAGGTGCTGAGCTGTACCGCGTCGAAAATCGGCGATCTGGAGACCGGCCGGTCCGGCGCGAAGCCCATCGAGTTGGCGGCGCTGCTGGACCGCTACGGCGTCACCGGCGACGAGCGCGACGACCTGATCGAGTTCGCCCGCGAGTCGCAGAGCCGCCGACCACGGGGCGGTCACTGGGTGACTATTCCCGGCAGCCATCGCCGCTTCCTCGACTTGGAGCGCCAGGCCACGTCGGCGATCTTCTACTCCGGCGAGGTCATCCACGGCCTGCTGCAGACCGAGGGCTACGCGCAGGCCCTGCTGCGCTGGAACAACCTGCAGCCGCCAGAGGTGCTGGAGCAGGTCCTGAAACTGCGGATGGGACGCAGCGCCGCATTGAGCCGCTCCAACCGGCCACCGCTGCGTTTGTGGTGCATCCTCGGTGAGGCCGCCCTGCGCTCCGGTGTCGGCGGCGCATCGGTGATGCGCGAGCAACTCGAACACCTGATCACCATGACCACGTTGCATGACAACGTGGTGGTGCAGGTGTTGCCGCTCGACTCCGGGGCGCACGCCCTCATGGGCTTGACGATGACCCTCTACGAATTCCCGCCGCCCGCGCCGCGGACCCTGCACTTCGAGGTCTACGGGCGCAGCGCCTTCCAAGACCGGGAGCCGGACGTCTCCGGCGCGGCGCATACACTAGACCTGCTCCGGGCCAAGGCCCTGGGCCATGAGGAGAGCAGCGATTTCATCCGGGCCATCCTCAGCGAGCAGGAGGAGAGCTAGCACATGCCCCGCATCACAGGTCAGTGGTTCCTGCCGCGACGGTCGGGTGACGGCGCCACCTGCGTGCAGACCAAGTTCACCAAAGACGCAGTCTACGTGCGCAACAACCGGCGCCCGGAAGCGGGAACCGTCGTCTTCGACCACGCCGAGTGGGCCGTGTTCGTCGCCAGCGTCAAAGACGGCGACTACGACCTCTAGAACCGGTCTCGTCACCGCCGCCCAACTGCCGCAGATGCGCAAGCAGTGCGGCCAGTTCCAGCGCCTGGCGGTTCCGCCGCCCTCGGAGCCAGTGCAGGCTTCGTTCCGGCGCACCCAGCGTCCGGCGAGCTGAGGACACGTCTCCGGACGATCCTTCGAGCAACCCGACCTGACGGCGCAGCTCCAGCACCGGTCGTCGTCTTACGCCCTGACGGGTTTCACCCCACCCTGAGCAGGCTTGCCCGGAGGCACTGTCCATGAACTCGATGTAAGCGACATTTCAGTCCTGCTAGACGTCGCTCTCGTCGAGTTCACGGGGGCTAGACCCACATCCTCGACTTCACTCATCTCGAAGGACCTCATCGCTAACGAGATCATCTCACCAAAGATCAAGTCAGTTCAAGAACGGGTTGTGCAGCCGCGCTCCGGTGGTGGCGACGTGGCTGATGTTGCGGGTGACGAGCGTCCAGTCGTGCACCTTCGCGGTGGCGGCCAGCAGGCCGTCGACGACGGGTACCGGATCGGGGACGTTGAGCCTCCCCCATTCCTCGGCTACCTCGGCGGTGACCGGGACGACACAGTCGGAGTAGCCGCGCAACAGACCCGCGAGCCACTGGTCGAAGACCGCCGCCTGGACCGGGTCACGCCGTTGCAGCCGGCAGATTCCCTGCCGGATCTCCCCGACGGTGAGCACGCTGAGATACAGCTGCCGGGAATCGACCGAGTCGAACCAGGCGGCAACTCCCGCGTCGGGTGTACGTTTGCGCAGCTCCGACACGACATTGGTGTCGAGCAGGAAACTCACCACTGATTCGTGAAGTCGATCGAGCGGGCCGGCTCGCGGGGTCGAACGATCTCCAGCGCATCGAGGTCCGGCGCTGACCGGAGGTAGTCCTTAAGGTCGATGTCGGCGCCGGACATCCTGCGGTACTCGGCAATGTCCAGCACGACGGCGACCTCCTCGCCGTGCCGGGTGACGAATTGCGCACCCTCTTGCTTCACCCGGCGCGTCGGCGCGGGAGCCGACACACTGGAGGCAGACACAACCCGGGGAGGATGTGACCGTGCACGCGGCAGACCACGCGACTTCGGCACCGCCAGCCGGCGAGCAGCGCAAGCTGCTCGCCGGTACCCACCACGACCCGCATTCGGTGCTCGGGGCACACCCGCACCCCGACGGCACCGTGGTCCGGGTGCTGCGACCGCACGCCGACGCGGTGACGGTGCTCGCCGACGGCGAGGAGTACCCGCTCCAGCGCAACGCCGACGGTCTGTTCCACGGCGTGCTGCCCGGTCCCCCCGGCGACTACCGGCTACAGGTGCGCTACGGCGGGCACACCGAGATCACCGACGACCCCTACCGCTGGCTGCCCACGCTGGGTGAGGTCGACCTGCACCTCATCGGGGAGGGCCGCCACGAGCGGCTGTGGGAAGCGCTCGGCGCACACCTGCGGATCTACTCCACGCCGAGCGGCCCGGTCGAGGGAACCTCGTTCGCGGTCTGGGCACCCCATGCCCGGGGGGTGCGGGTGTGCGGGGACTTCGACGGCTGGTCCGGGGTGGCGACGCCGCTGCGCTCGCTGGGCTCGGTCGGAGTGTGGGAGGTATTTCTGCCCGGCGTCGGTGCCGGCAGCCGCTACAAGTTCCGCCTGCTGGGCCCCGACGGGAGATGGCACGAGAAGGCCGACCCGATGGCCCGCGCCACCGAAGTGGCGCCGAACACGGCCTCGGTGGTCGCCCCCCCGTCGACTTATGAATGGGGCGACGCCCAGTGGCTCGCCGAGCGGGCAGACAAGCAGCCGATAGCGGAGCCGATGAGCATCTACGAGGTGCACCTGGGCTCCTGGAAGCAGGGCCTGAGCTACCGGGAGCTGGCCCACGAGTTGGTCGAGCACCTGAGGATGACCGGGTTCACCCACGTCCAACTGCTGCCGGTAGCCGAGCACCCGTTCGGTGGTTCCTGGGGCTACCAGGTCACCTCCTACTACGCGCCGACGTCCCGATTCGGCTCCCCGGACGACTTCCGCTATTTCGTCGACACCCTGCACGCGGCCGGGATCGGTGTGTTCGTGGACTGGGTGCCCGCCCACTTCCCGCGTGACGATTGGGCGCTGGCCCGCTTCGACGGCGCGCCCTGTTACGAGCACGCCGATCCGCGACGCGGCGCGCACCCCGAGTGGGGCACCCTGATCTTCGATTTCGGGCGCACGGAGGTCCGCAACTTCCTGGTGGCCAATGCGCTGTACTGGCTCGAAGAGTTTCACCTTGACGGGCTCCGGGTGGATGCCGTGGCGTCGATGCTTTACCTCGACTATTCCCGCCAGCCGGGCGAATGGCTGCCCAATGTCCACGGTGGACGCGAGAATCTGGACGCGGTGGCATTCCTGCAGGAGATGAACGCCACCGTCTACAAGAGACATCCAGGCGTCGTCACGATGGCCGAGGAATCCACCGCCTGGCCCGGAGTCACCCGGCCCACCCATCTGGGTGGTTTGGGCTTCGGCTTCAAGTGGAATATGGGCTGGATGCACGACACGCTCGACTACGTCGGCCACGATCCCGTGCACCGCACCTATCACCACAACGAGATGACCTTCTCGCTGATGTACGCCTGGAGTGAGAACTTCGTGCTTCCGCTGTCGCATGACGAGGTGGTGCACGGCAAGGGCTCGCTGTGGGCCAGAATGCCGGGTGACAACTGGAACAAGGCTGCCAACCTGCGGACGCTGCTGGCCTACATGTGGGCCCATCCCGGCAAGCAGCTGCTGTTCATGGGCGGCGAGCTCGGGCAACCCGCCGAGTGGGCGGAGAGCCGCTCGCTGGAGTGGTACCTGCCCCACCACCCGCTGCACGGCGGGATGCTGCGGCTGGTGGGTGACCTCAACGCCATCTACCGGTCGCACCGCGCGCTCTACAGCCAGGACACCAGCCCGGCCGGCTTCGAGTGGATCGACGCCAACGACGCCGCCGGCAACGTGCTGAGCTTCCTGCGCTGGGGCGACGACGGGTCGGTGCTGGCCTGCGTGGCGAACTTCGCCGGGAACCCGCACGAGGGTTACCGGATCGGGCTACCCCGCCCGGGACGCTGGTGCGAGGTGCTCAACACCGACTCCGAGCGCTACGCCGGTTCCGGAGTCGGCAACCTCGGCGAGGTCGTCGCCAGCGAGCAGCCGTGGCATGGGCGGCCCTACTCGGCGCTGCTACGACTGCCGCCGGCTGGTGCGCTCTGGCTCACCCCCGCGGCTGACCGCCGCGACTCTTAGGCCGGATGGACTCAGAACGGTGGGGCCGACAGACGGTAAACTGGTGCGGGCCGGCTTTATCGGGTACGTGATCGGTGGGTCGACAGGGTGAGTCATGACCACACAGGGTCACTTCGTGGCCAGGGCCGCGCTGGTCGGTCACCAGATGGACCGGCTGGTCTCGCCCAGGAGTGGGCCCGCGCCGTCGTCACCACCGCCTATGTGCCGATGTCGCTTCCCGACATCCGGCACTACCTGCAGGATCTCACCGAGCGGTTGGTGGCCGCGCTATCCGCTCCTTCGGTGGACACCCAGACCGCATCCGACGTCGGCGCCCGGCTGGTAGCCGCAGGGCTCACCGGTGAGCAGAGCCTGTCTCGGACGATCGAGTTTCTCGGCCGGGCCTTACCTGACGCCGTAGACACTGCAGCCACGACGCCGGCCGACCATCGCTGCAGCCGGATCATCGAGCTGCTCGGTGCGCTGGCCGCCGGCTACACCTGGGCGCTGCGCAACCGCGTCTTCGACCAGCAAGAAGAGATCAAGCGGGCGCTGTCGCAGGCCTGGCAGGACGTCGAGCGGGAGCTGCGGATCAGCGAGGCACGGTTTCGCGAGGTGTTCGACTCCTCTCCGATGGGTATCGCGATCAGTGCACCCGGCGGGCGGATCGTCCAAGCCAACCCGGCGCTCGAGGAGATCCTCGGCCACTCGCCAGACGAGTTGCCCGGACGCCAGCTGAACGAGCTGTTCTCTGTTGATGATCGGTCCACGGTGCAGGAGCACTACCAGGACCTGCTGGCCGGCCGGACTTCGCGGTTCCGGGCTCGCTGTACGCTGCGCCGCGCAGATGGCGAGACCGCGTGGGTCTACCTGGCCGCTTCGGTACTACTCGACGCCGACCAGGCGCCCCGCTACCTCGCCACGATGGTCGACGACATCACCGACCTGCACCTGCTCGAGCAGCGGCTGAACCACCAGACACTGCATGACCTGCAGACCGGTCTGGCGAACCGCCAATACTTCGTCACCCACCTGGAGACAGTGCTCGGGCAGCTCGAACCGTCGGCCGTGGTCACCCTGCTGCACCTCGATCTGGACGGCTTCTCGGTCATCAACGATGGGCTGGGCCACGTTGCCGGTGACCGGCTGTTGGATGTGGTGGCCAGGCGGCTGGAAAGCGTGGTCGCCGACCAGCAGTCGATAGTTGCCCGACTCGGAGCCGACGAGTACGCGATTCTCATCCAATCCAAGTATTCAGGACCGGACGTCGGTGCCTTGGTCGAGCGCATCAACACCGAGCTCGCCGAACCGTTGTACATCGATGGCGTCGGGGTGGCGGTCACCGCGACGATCGGCGTCGTGCAACGCCGGTTCGGCGGGTCCTCCAAGCCCGAGGAACTGATGCGCGCAGCCAGCGCCACGCTGCGCCGGCTGCGCGGCAGGGGCAAGCGGCAGTGGGACCTGTTCGACCCAGACATCGACGCCGCCGAGCGCGCGGAGCTCCGCCTGGCCGCGGCGATGCCCGGCGCCCTGGAGACCGGCGAGCTGCGAGTGACCTACCAGCCGGTCGTCACCCTGGACGGCCACCGGCTAGTCGGCATCGAGGCGGCACTGTGCTGGCAGCACCCCGAGCTCGGCGTGCTGTCGAACGAACAGTGCGCGCAGGCCGCGGAGCGGACCGGGATCGTGCATGAGGCCGGTCAGTGGCTGCTACGGACTGCCGCTGACCAGGCCATGTCCTGGCGGCAGCAGATAGCTGGCGGCGTGCCCCCGGTCGTCGTCAACCTGACGCCGTCCCAGGCGCAGGACCCCGACCTGGTGGCGAGGGTCAGAGCAGTTCTGGAACAGACCGGCCTGGCACCGGCTGAGCTGGAACTGCGGGCGCCGGTGGCGGCTATCCGCACGGTCAGTGGTGAACTCGCCGGTGAGGGCGGTGCGCAGGCCGAAGACAACATGCGGGTGCTGGCCGAGTTGGGCGTGCGCGCCGGGCTCTATGACTTCGGTGGTGGCATCGGCGGCCTGCGCTGTCTGGCCGACCTCTCGGTGTGCGCGGTGCGGATCGCCCAGCCGGTGTCCCAGCAGGTGGCCGACGATCCGTCCCGGATCCTCTCCCAGGGGGCGCAGGCATTGGTGCACATCGTGCGTGCCGCCGGGGTCGACGTGGTCGCCTTCCCGGTGGACAGCAGGGAGCAGGCCGCGTGCTGGCCCTGGATAGGCGCCAACTGGGCAGTCGGCGCTCTGTATGGCCGACCAGGCCCGCCCCAGCACATCGAGCTACTGCTCGACAAGCATTCCGACTCCTGAGTCAGAACAGCGCGCGGGCCAGTGCCCGGCGCGCCGAGATGACGCGGGGATCGTCGGGGCCGAAGAGCTCGAACAGCTCGACCAGGTGCGCCCTGACCCGGTCGCGGTCATCACCGGTCAGTCGCCGCACCGCGCCGACCAGCCGCTCAAAGGCCCGCTCCGGCTGCTGATCGGCCACCTCGGCATCGGCTGCCGTGAGTTGCGCGTCGACGTCGTCGGGTGCGGCGTTGGCCCTGGTCACCGCGGAGGGGTCGGCTGACTCGGCACGGGCCAGGAAGCGCACCTGGGCCAGCGCGGCCCGGGCCTCTTCGTTGGCCGGCTCGACATCCAGAATCTGCTGGTAGACCACTTCGGCAGCGGCGTAGTCGCCAGCCTGGAGCGCGGCTTCGGCAGCGGTGAACCGGACGTCCTCGAACTCGTCGGGCCCTGGGGTCTCGTTGCCGGGCGCGGCCTGCTCGGCCGCCCGGATGCCAGGCATCCGGTCCCGCAGCGCATCGAGGATCGAGGTGATCCACTGCCGCACCTGCGCCTGCGGCAGGGCACCGGAGAAGGCATCGACCGGTTGGCCGCCGGCGATGGCGACGACGGTAGGAATCGACTGGACGCCGAAGAGCTGGGAAATTCGGGGATTGGCGTCGACATCGACCTTGGCCAGCACCCACGCGCCACCCGCCGTCTCAGCGAGCCGTTCAAGCACCGGGGACAGCTGCTTGCACGGACCGCACCAGGTGGCCCACAGGTCGACAATCACCGGTACCTGCATGGACCGGTCGACGACATCGGTCTGGAAGCTCTGTTCGGTGACGTCCAGGACCTGTTGGCTGCCGCCGGGACCAGGGCCGGCAGCCGAATCCGGGCTCCGACCCGCCGGATCAGCCCGCGCCTTGAGTGCGGACAGGTCGACGGCGCCGGCAATGGCGCCGGAGATGGCTGCGGTCGACTGCGGGTTGGGCCTGCTCACGCCGTCTATCCTGGCATGGATCCAGGGCGGGCCGCGGCTGGAGGTCACCTCAGTGGGTCAGAATCGGGCCGGCTCCCGATACTCACCCCACTGCACCTTGAGCGCCCCGCAGATCTCGCCGAGGGTGGCCTCGGCCCGCGCCGCATCGAGCATCGGCTCGATGAGGTTGCCGTCGCCGCGGGCTACCTCGACCATCGCCGCCAGGACATGGTCGACGGCGGTCTGGTCGCGCTGCGAGCGGCGCTGTTGTAGTACCCGGTTCTGCTCGAGTTCCACCTCGTGGCTGACCCGGAGGACCTCCAGCTCGCCGGTGACCGAGTCGGTGCGGGTGTTCACCCCGACTATCTTCTTGTCACCCTTCTCCAGCGCCTGCTGATAAGAGAATGCCGCGTCGGCGATCTCCCCGGTGAACCAGCCGTCTTCGATGCCGCGCAGGATGCCCGACGTCATCTCGCCGATCGGGTGGTGACCCGACGGCACCGCAGCCGCTGCCATGTCCTTGATCCGGTCGAAGATCCGCTCAGCGTCGGCCTCGATCCGATCGGTCAGCGCCTCGACGTACCAGGAGCCACCCAGCGGGTCGACCACGTTGGTCACCCCGGACTCCTCCATGATCACCTGCTGGGTGCGCAGGGCGATCTCGGCGGCCTGCTCGCTGGGCAGCGCAAGGGTCTCGTCCAGCGCGTTGGTGTGCATCGAGTTGGTGCCGCCCAGCACGCCCGCGAGTGCCTCGATCGTGGTGCGCACGACGTTGTTGTAGGGCTGCTGCGCGGTGAGCGAGACCCCTGCGGTCTGGGTGTGAAAGCGCATCCACAGCGCCTTGTCGCTGGTCGCGCCGTAGACGTTGCGCATCCAGCGAGCCCAGATCCGCCGGGCGGCGCGGAACTTTGCGATCTCCTCGAAGAAATCCACGTGCGCATCGAAGAAGAAGGTCAGGCCGCCGACGAAACGATCGACGTCAAGGCCGCGGGAGCGGCCCAGCTCGACGTAGGCGAAGCCGTCGGCCAGGGTGAACGCCAGTTCCTGGGCGGCTGTCGCGCCCGCTTCCCTGATGTGGTACCCGGAGACCGAGAGCGGCTTGTAGTTCGGGATCTTATCCGAGCAGTACTCCAGCAGGTCCCCGATCAGCCGCAGGTGCGGCTCCGGGGGAAACAACCACTCCTTCTGGGCGATGTACTCCTTGAAGATGTCGGTCTGCAGGGTGCCGTTGAGCTTGGTGATATCCGCGCCTTGGCGTTGCGCGGCGACCAGGTACATGCAGAACATCGGCACCGCAGGGCCGGAGATCGTCATCGACGCGGTGACCTGCTCCAGCGGGATGTCACCGAACAGGACGTCCAGATCGGCGGCGCTGTCAATCGCCACGCCGCAGTGCCCGACCTCACCCAGGCTGCGCGGATCATCGGAGTCGCGGCCCATCAGGGTGGGCATGTCGAAGGCCACCGACAGCCCGCCCCCGCCGTTGCGCAGGATCTGCCGGTAGCGCTCGTTGGTCTGCGCCGCGTTGCCGAACCCGGCGAACTGGCGGATCGTCCAGGTCCGCCCCCGGTAGCCGGTGGTGTGGATGCCTCGAGTGAAGGGGTACTCACCCGGCCAGCCGATCCGCTCGAAGTCCTCGACGGTCTCGCCGCTGCGCGGCCCGTATACCGGGTCGACCTCGGCACCGGACAGCGTGCTGAAGTCCGCGTCCCGGACCCGTCCCGCCGCCTTGGCCTCGGCGTAGCGATGCCGCCAACGCTCCCACCCAGCCTGCGGATCCACCCGCCGCGCGTCATACCCCGTCATCCGGCCCTCCCAAATGGTTGCCCCCCCAATAGTAGGATGCCCAACTAACTCTCCACCACCACAGACCCGCGCAGTCTGGATGCAGAACGCGCCTAAACGAGCCCGTTTGAGCG
>JBOHGH010000051.1:0-29875 GCA_050699975.1 Pseudonocardiaceae bacterium
ACGGGCGAGCAACTGCTCAACCAACGCCTCCGGCGACCCTGAACCCGACACATCAAGATCATCCCAGGCCACGACCCCAGCACTGGTTACGACACGCCGCCAACATCAACCAGCTGAACAGCTACCATCGAAGCTGTACATAACAGGCACCGCGTTCCTCTGCCAGCCGAGAGCCGTTAAATCGAAGCCATCCGCCGTTACTCGCATCGCCCGCAGATCTACTTTCCACGCAAACAGATCGCCTAGCTGGCGGCCATCCTCACGGATCTGCCGGCCGACAAAAGGAGACCGACCGGCCGATGAGACGCTGAGTAACGTAAATACGGAGCAGTAGCCTGAGGGTGCGGAGCGTAGATTGTATCCTTGCTGCAACGACGCGATGGATAATGGAAGGTAGATCACCCACGCCTAGTGCTGATGCGCGCTCCGCTGTCGCTACGCGCCGGTGGCACTCTCGCAGGTCGCCGTCGACGTTGAACGGGGTGCCGACCGGCAGCTCGACCTCGACGGTCCGGTGCAGCCCCCGATTAGTTCCGGAGCACAAACTCCGCAATCTGCTGGCGGAATATGTCCAGATCTCTCAGGTCATGCTGCAGGGCTTTGACAATCTCAGCGTCGTCGGTCTCGTCGTACAAGTGCACCAGCCGATTACGGAACCGCGCCATAGCGCGTAGTGACTCCACCTGACCAGCCGCGATGATCCCGGCTTCAGAAAGCGACGTGAATACATCGGCGTAAGTGTCGGCGGCAGAAAGTCCCTCTGCAGCGATAATATGCCGTCCGATATCAACGCAGACCTCGATGGCCAGCAAGAACCGGAACTGCGCGGATCCGAGTGCGACCTCGTCGCTGAGGAGCTCCTCCGTGGGACGGTCGGCAAGCCTGCGCAATCGATCAGTCTCCAAGCGGAGACGATCAAGCAAACGACGTACCCGGCCGTGGTCGACCATCAGCGATGCCCGGTTGCGGTCTCGATCAGCAGATCCCGGTCAAGCAGGTCGAGTTTGATCCGCGAGTCGGCGTACATCCGACCGGTCAGGCTCTCCCACCGGACCCGCAATGGTTCGTCAGCGCTGTAGAGGACCTGGCGCTGGGAGAGTATCCGGCCACGCAGCGGTAGCGGGGCCTCGTCCAGCAAGACGACATCAACCTCGGTGCGCGCCGCTGGTTCGACGATCTCCGCAACCCGGTTCCGCAGGGCGGCACGCTGCTCGGCGCCGAGCCCGCGGGTGGGCAGGACCGCGATGTCGGCGTCGCTGCCCGCCCGGACACCACCTGTTGCTCGGGAACCGAACAGGTAAGCGAAGGCCACCGGTTCACCCGGCAGGCCGGCCAGCGCGGCGCTGCGCACCCGCTCAAGGAACGCGGTGTCCACGTCGACGAGGATACTGCCTCGGTCGTTCTGGTGATCCCGGCCACGGTCAGTACTGTCCACGTCACACCCCCAGCGTGGCCCGGGCGCTGCGCGCCCATACTCTGCCGCGGTGCCCAGCCCGGCTCACCCCAGCCCTGCTGCCCCCGACGCCGGTAGCCGGCGCCGGATCGGGTGGACGATCGCGACATTGGCGCTGATCACCGGGGTGCTGGGGATCCTCGCGGTGCTGGCCCCGGTCATCGCAGACGATCCGGTGGTGAGCTGGCCCCGCGCCGGGCAGCAGCCCACCTCGACGGTGCTGCCGCTGTCGCCCTACCGCCCGCTGCAGCTCACGGCCACCGTCGGATGCGCGACGCTGCAGGCGCTGGACGCTCGCCCAGGTGGCGGCGAGGCGCTGCGCACGCTGCCCGCCGACGTGGGCACCGCCCCGGGTGAGGGCCTGGTGGTGGCCGCGGCCCAGGGCACGGTGGCGGTCACCGCCTCCGGCGCGGAGCTCACCCGCGAGGCGCTGCCGGCCGGGGACTGCTCCTACCACGTCCTCGCCGATGCCGGCGGGATTCGGGTCTCACGCGACGGCGCCGACATCGGCACCCGGGCTGACCTGCTGGTGCCCCAGGTCGCGCAGCTGCAGACCGACGCCGTGGGGCCAGCCAGCGGGCTGGCCGTGACGCTGCACACCGACGCGCGATACCAGTCCAGCCCCACACTGCTCAAGACCGCGTTGCTGGTCGCGCATGGTCTCGCGCTCGCGGTGCTGCTCGTGCTGGCCTGGCGATGGTGGCGCGGCGATGGCCCCGGGCTGGTCCGGCCGCGCCTGTCGTGGGCTGATGCTGTGGTGTTCGGGGTCTCGCTGATCTGGGTGGTGCTGGGCCCGGTCAACATCGACGACTCGTGGTACCTGCTGATGGCCCGCAACGCGATGGACTCGGGCTATATCGGCAACGTCATCTACCAGTTCAACGTCACCGAGAACCCGTTCTCCACCAGCCAGTATGTGATGCAGGCCTGGGGCACTGCCGGAGACAACTGGAGCCTGGGCTGGATGCGGCTGCTGCCGCTGGGCTACGGGCTGGTGAGCTACGCGCTGCTGCGGGTGCTGGTCGCGACGGTGCTCGGGCGGGCGGCGCAGCGACCGCTGGTCCCGTGGGCAGTGGCGGCCGCGCACCTGCTGTGGTGGCTTGCCTACGGGATCACCTTGCGGCCCGAACCGCTGATCGCGCTGGGCGCGGCGGCGGTGCTGGTGCTGGCCGAGCTGGCCCGGCGGCGCCGCTCGGTCGGGGTGCTCGCGGCGGCCACCGCGGTCGCCGCGCTCACGGTCACGGTCTCCCCCACCGGCCTGGTCGCGAGCGCGCCGCTGGTGTTGTGCCTGCCGTGGTTGTGGCAGTGGTGGCGGGCCTGCGATTTCGCCAGCCGGGTGGCTGCGGTGCTGCTGGCCGGCGCGGCTGCCTCGATCGTGGTTCCGGTCGGGTTCGCCGACGCCACGCTCGGCGACGTGCTGGAATCCATCGCGGTACACCGCTGGTACTACCGCCAGCACGCCTGGTACGAGGAGCACCTGCACTACGCGAACCTGCTCGTCACCGACGAGCGGGGGGCCTGGGGCAAGCGGCTGCCGGTGCTGCTCACCCTGGCCGTGTTGCTGGCCGTGGCCATCGGGGCCGGGCGGCGGGGCGGCACCGGGGGTCGCACCGGCCGGCTGCTCGGCCAGACGGCGGCGATCACCGCGATCGGCTTGGTGGCGATGGCGCTGACGCCGACGAAGTGGGTGAACCACTTCGGCGCCATCGCCGCACCCGCCACCGTGCTGCTCGCCGCCGCGGTGATCCGCTCCCCGTTACCGCGGCGGGCCGGTACTGCGGCGATCGCCATCGGCACCGCGGGGCTGGTGGCCGCCGCATCCGTGAGCTTCGCCGGTCCCAATCTCTGGCGGCCCTACTCTGACTGGGGCCAGCCCTTCGGAAACCACATTCTCATCGGGTCCCCCTACCTACAGAGCCTGATCGCCCCGTCTGCCGGACCGCTGTCGTTGCGCAACCCGCTGCTGTGGCTGGCGGTCGCAGGTGCGGGCTGGTTCTGGGTGCGGCGCAGGGGTTGGCCCGGCCCAGATCGGGCCGTGCTGGTCACCGCGACCGGCCTCGGGGTGGGGCTGATGCTCGCTGTGTTCACGATCGCACCGCTGCGGCAGTACCCCGGCAGCTCGGTGGCGCTGATGAACCTGCGCGCACTCACCGGCCACCCGTGCGGGCTGGCGACGTCCGCGATGGTGTTCACCGGCGCCGCGCCCGGCGTCGGACCGGCCACCGGGACCGCCGCGCTCACCGGGGACATGCGCGAAGCACCGCTGCCGGATTCAGCACGGCTGCCGCTGAACAGGACGGTGTGGCACGGCGACGTGTCCAGCGGCACCGGGACCGGAACCCTCCAGACTCCCTGGTACCCGCTGCCCGGTCCGGTGCCCGACGGCCGGGTGGTGGTGGGGCTGCTGGGTACGCTCACCAAGGACCAGCGGCTTGCGGTGCAGGTGGGAGCCGGAAACCCAGCCGCACCAGATCGGGTGCACACGGTGCCGCTGGACCCGCTCGGGGAGACAACCGGCTGGACCGACGTCACCGTCGCGCTGGCCGACGCAGGCCTGGACGCGCCCAGCGCGGTGCGGGTGACAGCGCAGGACCGCGTCCCCGGTCCCGGCAGCTGGCTTGCCGTCGCGCAACCACGGCTGGCCGTACCGCGGCCGGTCACCGATGTCATCGCCGGCCGGCCGGTGTTCGCCGACCAGGTATCCGCCGGGCTGTGGCCCTGCCAGGATCAGATCACCATGCGAAACGGCCTGGTGGAGGCCCCCCAGGTGCGGCTGCGGGCCTCGGACGGGATGGAGGGCTCGATCGCCGACAACTCGACCTTCGCGGGCAACGGGGGCACCCTGGTGCAGGTCGACCGCACCGCGACGTTCGTCGAGCTGCCGTCGCAGCTCATGCCGCCGGGCGTGCCCACGCTGGGCTGGGGCCACGTCGAGGAGGTGGTCTACACCCACCCCGTCGGTCTGGTCGACCTGCGCGTCGGCCAGGTTCAGCGCCCCAGCTGGACCCGCCTACCCACCCTCATCGGCGAGCCCTACACCGGCCGTCCCTACATCGGCTGACCCTCGCGAGCGGCCACATGGATGCTTATCGCTGTGCAGGCTTCGGGGTTCGTGTACGTAGCCCACTGTGGAGTTACGTGGGACTACGGATTGCAACGGGACGCTTCCTCTAGGCACGGTAGGTGATGCCGAAACCGGCTCTGCCGCCGGTGAGGTGTCTTCCGTGCCCGGGCGACCGGGACTGCCTGCCCTAGGGGGATTCGATGTCTGACGCGATGAGCTTCGCCGAGCTCGGCGAACAACACGTGGAGCTGCTGCCGGCCCGCACCGTCCTGTCGTTGCTGAGCGCCACCGGCGCGAACGGCGACCCGGGTACGCACGGCGCCGACGGCCAGGGTGTATCCAAGTTCAACTTCCTCGGATGGTTCGGCTACGGCGGGTCCGACTCCAGCTACAAATTCAGCTTCACCGGCTCCGGCAGCGGCGCTGAGGGCAGCCACGGCTGAGCGCTGGGCGGCTAGGATGCTGGGGAGGACACCTGGGGGTGCACGTCTTGCTACCGTGGAATGTCGGCAGCCGCCCACCGGTTTGAGTGCCACGTTGGCCATCCCGTCGCAGAAGGTGGATGCATCGCGTGTCGGTTCCCCCAGTACCGCCGTCCGGCGGCGATAACGCCGTGGCCGCGGAGCAGGACTACCTCACCCTGCTCTACCGGCATCTCGACGAGCGCCGCCGCTACACCACGCGGCGGCTCGCCGAGGTCCTCCGAGGGGCCACCAGCGGGACACCCCAAGCGCTCAGCGAGCGGGACGCGGCCGCCGCGATGTACTCCGACCAGCTCGCCACCCTCGACGGCGTGGAGCAGGGCCTGTGCTTCGGACGGCTCGACCTCAACGGCAGTGACGACAGGGAAGGCAACCCTGAGGCTGACGGCGAGGAGCGGCGCTACATCGGGCGGCTCGGGCTGCTCGACGAGGATCACGACTACGAGCCGCTGCTCATCGACTGGCGGGCGCCTGCGGCACGCCCGTTCTACACCGCGACCGCCGCCTGCCCCGAGGGGGTTCGCCGCCGCCGGCACATCCGCACCCGCAGCCGAACCGTGCTCGCCGTCGACGACGAGGTGCTCGACCTCGACAGTGCCCAGCAGGAACCGACCCGCACCAGCCTGACCAGCGAGGCGGCGCTGATGGCCGCGCTGGCGGAGAGCCGGACCGGCCGGATGTCCGACATCGTCGCGACCATCCAGGCCGAGCAGGACCGGATCATCCGCGCCAAGCCCCAGGGGGTGCTGGTCGTGCAGGGCGGGCCGGGCACCGGCAAGACCGCGGTCGCGCTGCATCGCGCGGCCTACCTGCTTTACACGCACCGCCAGCAGCTGGCCAAGCGGGGTGTGCTGGTCGTCGGGCCCAACTCAACGTTCCTGAGCTACATCGGGCAGGTACTGCCCTCGCTCGGAGAGACCAGCGTGCTGCTGTCCACGGTCGCCCAGCTGCACCCGGGGCTGCACGCCCGCGGCGTCGAGCCCGCCGAGCCCGCCGCGGTCAAGGGTCGCGCGGAGCTGGCGAAGGTGCTGGCCGCAGCGGTCCGGGACCGCCAGCAGCTGCCCGCAGCGCCCATCGAGCTCGACGTCGAGGG
The DNA here is from genome assembly GCA_050699975.1 of Pseudonocardiaceae bacterium. Lineage (GTDB taxonomy): Bacteria > Actinomycetota > Actinomycetes > Mycobacteriales > Pseudonocardiaceae. Next base: position 6,093 of record JBOHGH010000051.1, read on the forward strand.
CCAGCCCGTCCGGCTGGACGAGACGGTGTGCCTGCCGGCCCGCACCCGGGCGCGGCGCTCCCGCCGCCCGCACAACGAGGCCAAGCAGATCTTCCACCGCGAGGTGGTGACGGCACTGGCCGAGCAGGTCGCCGGTGGCCTGAGCGGTCAGGGGTTGGGTGGGGGCGTCCTGAATCGAGGCGACCTGGCAGACATCCGCGCCGAGCTGCGGGCCAGTCCCGAGCTGAGCGCCGCGCTGGATCAGCTGTGGCCCACATTATCGCCGGAGCAGCTGCTCACCGACCTCTACGCCGACCCGGAGCGGCTGGCCACCGCTACCCACCGGGTGCTGCGCGCCGAGGAGCGCGACCTGCTGGCTCGCGCTGCTCCAGGCCCGTCCGAGAAAGACACCGCCGACGCCGGCCTGGACGTTGACACCGACCCTGGACAGGTCTGGACCCCCGCCGATGTACCGCTCCTGGACGAGGCCGCTGAGCTGCTCGGCTCCGACGGCAGCGCCGAAGCCGCCCGGGAGGCCGCTGCGTTGCGCGCGGAGCTGCAGTACGCGCAGGGTGTGCTGGACATCCTGGACCTGGACGAGGACCTGGACCCCGAGCTGCTGCGCGCCACCGACCTGATCGACGCCAGCCGGCTGGCCGACCGTCAGCAGCAGCGCCGTTACGGCAGCACCGCCGAACGCGCGGCAGCCGACCGAACCTGGACCTACGGTCACGTGATCATCGACGAGGCCCAGGAGCTGTCCCCGATGGCGTGGCGAGTGCTGATGCGACGCTGCCCCAGCCGCTCGATGACGGTGGTCGGCGATCTGGCGCAGACCGGGGATCGGGCCGGTGCGGTCTCCTGGCAAGACGTGCTCGGGCCCTACGTGGCACAGCGGTGGCGGCTGGAGCAGCTGACCATCAACTACCGCAACCCCGCCGAGATCGCGGAGCTGGCCGACGGGGTGCTCGCCGCCCTCGACGTCGACATCATCCCACCGAAGTCGGTGCGCAGTACGGGCGTGGCTCCGCGCGCGGTCCGGGTCGTCGCCCTGCCCGACGAGCTGCCCGCGGTAGTCATCGAGGAGGCCGCTGCGGTGGGCGACGGCCGAGTCGCCGTACTGGGGCCCGCTGCTGGCATGGACGAGCTTCGCAAGATCGTTCCTACCGGTGACGGCAGTGATGGCCTTGATGCGCCGGTGACCGTACTGACCGTCACCCAGGCCAAGGGCCTGGAGTTCGACGCGGTGGTGCTGGTCGACCCGGCGGCGATCATGGCCGAGTCACCCCGCGGCCTCAACGACCTCTACGTCGCCCTCACCCGCACCACCCACCGCCTCTGCATCGTCCACCCCGGCGATCTCCCCGAAGTCCTCATTCCGCGTTCTGGATGCAGACCGCTGTAAACGGTGCCCGGATTACCGCAGTCTGCATCCAGAACGTGGCAAAAGGTCACCCGGGTCTGGTGGTGCGGTGGTAGGTGTCTCGGATGGTGGTCAGGTGTAGGGCACCCCAGTCGGCTTCGGGATGGCCGGCCAGCCGGGTGGGTACCTCGTAGAGCCGGCCGAACGGGCGCAGCGCGGCGAAGGCGCCGCCCTGACTCTGGTCCGTGGTGATCGCCGACAGCCGGCCGTGGCGGCGCGGCGCCTCGATCACCGCGCGGGGCGCGGCGGCCAGCCCGTCGGCCACCCCGGCGATGCCGGCCACGCAGGGGAACAGGAACGCCTGCGGCCAGCTCACCAGCACCGGCCCGTGGCCGGCCAGGAACTCGTTGAGCCCGACCAGTCCGCGGCGCCGGGGTCCGGTGACGGCCAGCCAGCCGTCCGGGTCGCTGGTGGCGTCTACCGCGCGGATCCGGACCCGGTCGGCGGCGGGTGGGATCTGCTGCGCATCGAGTCCGATGGACCGCCAGGGCCGGTAGTCCAGCGGGCCGTCCAGATCGTCCTGGTCGGGGCGGACCCGGTCGATCGGTGCGCGTTCGCCCAGCGTGGTGACGCCGGCGTTCCCGGCCCGACCGAACTCCAGAACCAGCTTGTTGGCCCCGCCGGTACGACCGGAAACCGATACCGCCACGCCACTGGCAGCGCCCAGGGTGAACCAGGGGCTGGTCATGGTTCCAGTGCTCAGCGGCCCACCGACCCGGCTCCCCCAGAGCTGGGCGGACATCCCGGTACCCGGCGGGTGTGGCGGCGGCGAATCGGGGTCGAAACCGGCCAGGGCGGTGAACCCGTCCCGCCTCCCGGACGAATCGGCCCCGGACAATTCGGCGGGGACCAGCACGTCGCCGTCCGGCAGCACCTGGATGTCATCGGCCAGGCCGCAATAGGGGCCACCGGTCAGCCGATGCAGGTTCACCAGTGCGAGCGAACCGGCGGGCTGCCGCACCGGCGCGGCGAGGAAGGAGCCGAGCAGCACGGCCACCGCTATGCCAGCCGCCGCCACCGTGAGCACCGCCGGCGCGGCAACCAGCGCCGTCCCGGCACGGGCGGTGCCTCGGCGCGCCGCTAGTACGCCGTAGCCCGCTGCCAGTATGGCGACCCACAGCAGGGGGGAGTCCAACGCGAGGCCGATCGGGCGCACCGGGCCGGCCGCCCACGGCACGTCGTAGACCGCTGGCTGCCACCAGGCGTTCGGGCCCGTGAAGGCCAGCCCGGCCGCCGCAGCCACCAGAGCGCCGCCGGCCAACCCGACCCCCCGCGTCACCCGGTCCGTGCCCGGCGCGTGGGCGCACCGCAGCAGCAGCACCACGGCCACCACCAGGAATGACGCAAACAAGCCGGCCAATGCGCCGAAGTGATGCGACCACTTGGATGGCATGAGCCACAGCAGGGCCAGCGCGGTGACCACCACCCCGCCCAGCCGCGCGGCCGAGCTGCCGGCAACGCCGGTCCCGGCCCGGCGGGCCAGGAACAACCCGACTACCGGCAGCAGCGCCAGAGTGAGCAGCACCGGGACCCGCTTGGTGGCGCTACCGTCCTGGTCGTTCCCGAGCAGGTACTGGTACCGGTCCGGCTCGGAGTACCAGGCCAGCGACGGTCCGAACTCGGTGTGCCAGCGGGTGGCGGTCACCAGGCCGTACCAGGTCTGGTCCGCGAAGATCACCGTGAGGCCGACCGCGCCGATGCAGCACAGCACCGTCACGCGGGCCGCCACCTCGGCCCACCCGCGCGCCGAAGCGCCGAGAATCACGACGATGCGGGGCGCGAACACCAGGATCGGGGCGGCGACCAGCAGCCCGCTCGGGCTGACCGTGACGGTCAGCCCGGCGACCAGCGCGGCCCAGCCCAGCGCGGCCAGCCCGCGAGCCCGCCACAGCAGCGCCAGCACAGCGGTGACACCCAATGCCACGTACGGCTCGGGGCGCACGCCGAGGTTGAACGGCAGCCAGGCGGCGAGCAGGCACACCGCGGCCAGTAACCGGATCCGGACGGTGCCCGCCACCGCCGGCAGGGCCGCACCGAGTACCCCTCGGCTCACCACGAACCAGGTCGCCCCCGCCAGCACGGTGCTGGGCAACCGCAGCCACAGCGGCGCCAGGCTGACTTCGGTCAGCGGCGCGAGCAGCTGGTGGGTGAGCGCGAACGGGGTCTCCGAGGCGTTCCACCAGCGGTAGTAGTTGCCGACGTTGCCGGTCAGCGCGGCATTGCGGGCGATCGTGGTGGCGAAGCCGTCATCGTCGGTCAGCGGACCGATGATCGCCCAGCCGGCCAGCACCCCGAGCACCCCGAGATCGACCCAGGCGGTGCGCCGCCGCGTGCCTGGGGTGCCCGCCGGACCGTCCGCGGACCGCCCGGGATTGTCTGCACCACGCCGGGCCAGCAGGTAAAGCGCAGCCAGCGCCGCGAGCAGCTGCGCGGCGATGAGCAGCGTCTTCACCCCGCTCGGGCTGGTGGCGAACGGGCTGGCGGTGCGGGCGGAGACCGTCATCCCGGCCGCCTGCCCGGGATCGAGCTCGGTGCGGAACGCGAACACCTTGGGCACCAGCTCGCCAGCCAGGTTGATCGTCCGGACGTCGCCGGCGGTCCCGATGGTGATCACCGTTGCGGCCGGCCCGGCGGCCACCCGCGTCGCACAGTCCCTGGCGGTGCCGGCCACCGGTGTGGTGCTCACCAGCCGGCCGTTCAGCAGCAACCGGGCGGCTCCGGCGCCGGTGGTGAGCACCAGCCCGTCACCGTCCGAGCCGGTCGCCAGCACCCTGGTGGCACGGCCCCGGCCGGCGGCAGCGCGGATCGCCGAGCACGGCACCGTCGCGGTCAGCTCCACCGGCCGGTACGGCGCGAACAATGCCGTGCTCGACGTGGCCGGCTGACCGGGAGCCGGCCAGGTCACCGTGGTCTGGTCGGCCAGCACCGGGACGAACGGCAGGGCCAGCGCGATGAGCACACCTGCCAGCCCGACCAGCAGGGCCAGTGTGGTGCCGGTCGGCCGGCGGGCAGCGACGGATGCAGCGGACAGTGAACAAGCCCTTCCGCGGTGACGGGCTGGGGCGATGGGGCCGGGTTGAGTCCGAGGCAGGTTAGGGCACTGCGTCGTTCGGCAGCCCCGTCGGATCCTTAACGTCCAGCGACGCTTCCGCTCCTGCTCCCCCGCAATGCCTCCAGATCAGGCGGTCGGTAGCCTCGGCGCCGATGAGTGAGACTGTCGTTCGTTCCCTCACCGGCTGGGGGCGCACCGCGCCGACCAGCGCGCGGGTGCTGGTCGACCCGACCGTCGAGGCGATCCAGCAGGCTGTGCGCAGCGTGGACAGCCGCGGGGTGATCGCCCGTGGGCTGGGGCGCTCCTACGGCGACCCGGCGCAGAACGCGGGTGGGCTGGTCGTCGACATGACCGGGTTGAACAGGATCCACTCCATCGACGCGGGCAGCGGTCTGGCCGTCCTCGACGCGGGCGTCAGCCTCGATGCGCTGATGCGCGCCGCGCTGCCGTTCGGGTTGTGGGTCCCGGTGCTGCCCGGCACCCGGCAGGTCACCGTGGGTGGCGCGATCGCAGCAGACATCCACGGCAAGAACCACCACACGGCAGGCACCTTCGGCAACCATGTGCAGTCGATCGACCTGGTCACCGCCGACGGAGCGGTCAGCACGCTGACCCCGGACGACGAGCTGTTCTGGGCCACCGTCGGGGGCATGGGGCTGACCGGGATCATCGTGCGCGCCACCGTCGCGCTCACCCACGTCGAGTCGGCGTACTTCGTTGTCGACACCGACCGCACCGCCGATCTCGACGAGCTGATGGCCCTGCTCACCGACGGCTCCGACGACCGCTACGACTACTCCGCCGCCTGGTTCGACGCCATCTCCACAGGCCCGAAGCTGGGCCGCGCGGTGCTTACCCGCGGCCGTATGGCCCGACGAGACCAGCTGCCGCCGAAGCTGCGCCGCGCCCCCCTGGCCTTCGACGCCCCGCAACTGCTCACCGCCCCGAATGTCTTCCCCCACGGCCTGGCAAACCGGGCGATCTTCAGTGCGATGAGCGAGGCGTGGTACCGCAAGGCGCCCCGGCGGCGCCGCGACGAGGTGCAGAACCTGACCGCCTTCTACCACCCGCTGGACATGATCGGGCAGTGGAACCGGGCGTACGGTCCGCGCGGCTTCCTCCAGTACCAGTTCGTGGTGCCGCTCGATAGGCAGGACGCCTTCCAGCGCATCGTGGCGGACATCGCGCGCTCCGGGCACGTCTCCTTCCTCAACGTGCTCAAGCGTTTCGGCGAGGCCAGCCGGGCGCCGCTGTCGTTCCCCCAGCCGGGCTGGACGATCACCGTGGACTTCCCGATCCGCCGGGGTCTCGCAGAGTTCTGCGACCGGCTCGACGAGCAGGTGCTCGACGCCGGCGGGCGCCTCTACCTGGCCAAGGAGTCCCGGACCTCCGCAGCCACCTTGCACCGCATGTACCCGCGGATCGATGAGTGGCGCAAGATCCGCGCCGCCGCCGACCCCGCCGGGACTTTCACCTCCGACCTCTCCAGAAGGCTGGAACTCTCGTGATCGATGCTGTGGGCAACCCCCAGTCCCTGCTGCTGCTCGGCGGCACCTCCGAGATCGCGCTGGCCACCGCGGAGCGCTACGCCACCCGGCGGCCGCTGCGGGTGGTACTGGCGGCCCGCCCGTCGGAGCGGTTGGACGCCGCCGCGGCGCGGCTGGACCGCCTGGGCGCCACCGTGGTGACGCTGTCCTTCGACGCGGCCGACACCGCGTCGCATCCGGAGACAATCGAGAAGGCCTTCGCCGACGGCGACATCGACGTCACGCTGGTCGCCTTCGGGCTGCTCGGCGACCAGGAGAAGGCCTGGACCGACCACGCCACCGCCATCGAACTCGCGCAGGTCAACTATGTAGGTGCGGTGTCGGTCGGGGTGCTGCTGGCCAAGACGCTGCAACGGCAGGGCCACGGCGCGCTGGTCGCGCTGTCCTCCGCCGCTGCCGAGCGGCCCCGGCGCTCGAACTTCGGCTACGGCTCCACCAAGGCCGGCCTGGACGCCTTCTACACCGGTCTCACCGAGGCACTGCGGCCCTCCGGCATCAAGGTCTCGGTGATCCGGCCCGGGTTCGTGCGCACCAAGATGACCGCAGGGATGAAGGCCGCCCCGCTGTCGGTCACCCCGGAGCAGGTCGCCGAGGTGATCGTGGATGCCGTGGCACACGGCAGCGAGCAAGCGTGGGCGCCGGCCCCGATGCGGTTCGTGATGTCCGCACTGCGGCACATACCGCGCCCGATCTTCCGCCGCCTGCCGATCTGAGCGCCGGGATTTAGCTTTTCGGGTCGCCGAAGCCCTGCGAGGACAGCGACGCGGTCTGATCGACCGAGCCGATATCGGTCACGATGATGCGCAGCGCATCGGCCAGGTCACGCCCCGACGGAGCGCTGTCCGGGTCGGTCAGCCATTGCACGAGGACGCCGCTGAGCAGTGCGTGGTAGAACCCGCCGACTACCCGCGCCTTCTCCGCATCGACCGCGGGGTCGATGTTCTGCAGCAACGACGCGAGCCCCAGGCGTCCTTGCCGTTGCGCGTCGGCCAGGAACTCACGTATGTCCGGCGCGCGGTCGATCTGCGCGAAGATCTCGAACTGAGCGGCCCATAGTGGCCGGTGCGCGGCCAACGACTCCACCACCCGCGCCCACGCTGCCTCGAACCGCTCCATCGGTGTGTCATCGGGATCGGTCTCGGTAGCGAGTACTCGCTCGAGTTCCTCCCCCCACTCCACGGTCGCCTGCATCATCGCCGCGTTAAGCAGCTTCTCCTTGGACCCGAAGTGGTAACCGATGGCGGCCAGGCTGACACCTCCGGCGGCGGCCGCGATGTCACGCGCGGTCGTGCGCCCGTACCCCTTCTCGTACAGGCAGCGTTTGGCGCCGGCCAGCAGATCCTCCCGGTTACCCATGCCCGTGATCATACCCCCAGCCAGTACAAACGTCTTGAACATTTGTACTAGACGAAATTCTCAGACGCTTGTACGGTCACTTCCAACCCGCTCGACCTTTTCCAACTCGACGACACGGCGAGGACCAGCGCAGTGACGAACACAACGACACCGCCGGACGGGGACGCGGCGGGATTTGCGACAGCTACGGCGGTGGGGCCGCCGCACGGACCTCCGCGCGGTGCGGCCCGGAGCCGGCGGCAGCTGCGCTGGATGCTGCCACTGGCGCTGCTGTGCGTGGCGTTCGTCGCCTTCGCGCTGCCGCCGTACCTAACGTTCGACCCGAGCCAGTCACGGTTGCCGGGGCTTCGGGAGGGCTTCCCCCTGTATTACCCGCTGCTGGTAACGCACATCCTCTTCGGCTCGGTGGCGCTGCTCGCCGGTTGCATGCAGGTGTGGCCGTGGTTCCGTCACCGCTACCCGGTAGCACACCGGACGATCGGGCGGGTGTACGTCTTCGGCGGAGTGCTGCCGGCCGGCATCGCGGTGCTCGGGGTCGCCCCGCTGAGCAGCACGGGGTTCGTCTCCCAAGTCGGGAACACAATGCTGGCACTGTTGTGGCTGCCTATCACGATCGCCGGCTACCGGATGGCCCGGCAACGGCGGTTCGCCGAGCACCGGGAGTGGATGATCCGCAGCTTCGCGCTGACCACCTCGATCGTGGTGAACCGGCTGTGGCTGGTCCTCCTCTTCATCGTCCTGTCGCCTCAGGTGGACACGACCTTCGGCGGAGACCAGGCAGCGATGATCAATGCAGCAGCCGGCGCGAGCGTCTGGCTGAGCTGGGTGGTCAACCTGCTGGTCGCCGAGTGGTGGTTACAGCGCGGGCGGGCAGCCCGGCAACAAGCGCTGCTGGTGGCTCCTCGGTGAGAAGGCAAGACAGGCGGCAATCAAAAGTGAAGCGTCCCGGGTTTGATGCACACCTCAGTTTGTGTGTCCGGCCTGGTTGGCCGTGACGGTCGTAGCGTAGTAGTCGGCCTCGGCTTCGGCCGGGGGGACACGACCGAGCCGGTGCATGAGTCGCTCGTTGTTGTACCAGTGCACCCAGGCCGAGGTGGCCTCTTCGGGTGGCGGGATGACGGGTGGCGGCGGCCACTCCAGGCGGCTAGCATCGAACACATGTTCGATTGTACTCCTGTGAAGACGAGCCGCAATAGCCGGGCGCCTCAAGCTCGCGCTGCACCGAGCGCCGCCGGCTGTGGATCGGCTCGCGGCTCGGCCACCGACAGGGCCTTCAGCGCCGCCAGGAACGCCAACAGGGACAGGACGTGCCGGACGACGTCGAGGCTCTGCCACTGCATCGCCAGCGGCACGGCCACAGCCTGGGGCACGGCATCGACGGCCATCAGAGTGATCATCGTCGGGATGAAGTAGCCGAAGGTGAACAGCCGGTCCACCAACGAGATCAGGCCGGCGGTCAGCCACCAGCGGCGCAGCGCGGGGTGGCTGAACCGGGCCAGGACCAGGCTGGCGATCGTGAGCAGGGTCAGCGGCACGGTGGTGACGTAGACCCAGAAGTTCACGCCGGTGTTGGCTTGCCGAGCGGCGTCGGCGTCCCAGAAGTAGCCCCCAGCGCCGGTGGGGGTGAGCCACAACGGCAGCACGATTCGCGACTCATAGACCCCGGCGCCGAGCGCCACGCCGAGGAACAGGATGAACAGCCACAGAACTACGATCCTGAACCTGCTCATCACGTATTCCCGTCGGCTCGGTGCTGGTGGGGACCGGCGCCGGGAAGGTGCCTGGGCACCTGGTCCTCGGTGCCGGGCTCGACGATCACGAACTGGCCCATCATGCCGTCGTCCTCGTGTTCGAGCATGTGGCAGTGGTACATGTACGGGCTGTCCGGGTCGGTGTGTGGACCGAACTGGACCGCGAGCCGGGCCGTCGATCCCGGCGGCAGGTAGACGGTGTCCTTGCGACCCCGTGCGTAGGGCGGTGGTGGCTCGCCGTCGATGTCCAGGATCTGGAAGGAGACCTCGTGGATGTGGAAGCTGTGCGGGCTTCCCGGGTTGGTCACCTCCCAGACCTCGTGGGCCCCGGCCGGCACCACCTCGTCGATGCGGCTCAGGTCCATCTGATTTTCGTTGATCTTGGATGTCCCGCTGAGTCGGAAGGTGCGCACGGTGGCGCCGGCCGGCGCGGTGATCTCAGCAGGTGTGGTGGCCAGCCGCGGGGGGACGGGCGGTGATCCGGTGAGCTGGTCGTCGGCGACGATCTTCACCAGGTCGAACTCGTCGTCGGCGCCGGCGAGGCGGTCCTGCGGGAAGCCGCCGCCCTCACCGGGCGCGAAGCTGCGCAGCACCACCTGTTCACCCGGGCGGAACTCAGCGACGATCTCGGCCCGCTCACCGGGCGACAACCTGACCCGATCCAGCCGTTGCGCAGCGGCGAGCAGGCCGCTGTCGGTGCCGATCAGGTGGAACGGGCGGCCGTCGGTGAACCCGACGTGCAACGACCGGGCGTTGGCGGCGTTGAGCACCCGCAGCCGCACTCGGGTACTACTGACCTGCAGGTACGGGTCGTAGGTGCCGTTGACCAGGATGCGGTCGCCGAGCAGGCCGTAGGTCTCCTGCGCGCCCAGGGGCCCGCTCGTACTCAGGTCGAGCGACCCGTCGTCGTTGAGCTGTTTGTCCTGCACCACCAGCGGGATGTCGTCCACCCCGTAGTCATTGGGCAGGGTCAGCCGCGCCGACTCCTCGTCGTCGAGCAGGAACATCCCGGTGACACCACGGTAGACGTGCTCCGCGGTGCGGCCGTGCAGGTGGGGGTGGTACCAGAGGCTGGCGGCGGGCTGGTCCACCGTCCAGTACGGCGACCACGTCGTGCCGGTAGGGATGGGTTGGTGCGGGCCGCCGTCCATCTCGGCGGGTAGGCGCATCCCGTGCCAGTGCACGGTGGTCGTCTCCGGCAGCTGGTTGACCACATCGATGGCCACCTGATCGCCCCGGGAGGCGCGCAGCGTGGGGCCGAGGTAGGTGCCGTTGACACCCCACGTCTCGGTCGTCGTACCGGGCAGCAGCTCGGTACGCCCGGACTGCAGGGTGAGCTGGAAGCGTTTGCGCCCCTGGGCGTCCACTGCGGGTGCCAGCACCGGCGGGATCTTCAGCGGGTTGGTGAAGTTCAGCTCACCGACGTTCGACTGGTAGGCCTCGACGTAGACCCAGGTACCCGAACCGACGGCGGCAAGCACCAGCACACCCAGCACTACGGCCAACCGGCGCAGCCACCGGCGTACCGGGCCACGGGGGCTTGCACTGGTCGGCTTCGATGTCGCGGCGGCCACGGTCGCGACGGTAGGTAGCTGCGCTTGCGTTGCCATCGGCGTCCGGGCGCGCCCGGTCTACCGCATCCGCGGTACCCGCCCTCGTTCAGGCGTGGCTTCCGGGATGCACGAGGCCGGTCTCATAGGCGATCACCACGAGCTGCGCCCGGTCCCGGGCGTGCAGCTTGCTCATCGCGCGGTTGACGTGTGTCTTGACCGTCGCGGGGCTGAGGAACAATCGGCTGCCGATGTCGGTGTTGGACAGGCCTTGCCCGACGAGGGCCAGAACCTCCCGCTCCCGTTCGGTGAGCACGCCGAGCCGGCTCGGGTCCGGCCGGTAGGCGGGCCGGGTGACGAACGCCTCGATCAGCGAACGGGTCGCAACCGGCGAGAGCAGCGCCTGCCCGGCGGCCACGGTGCGGATCGCCTCGCGCAGCGCCGCCGGCGCCACGTCCTTGGCGAGGAAGCCGCTGGCTCCGGCGCGCAGCGCGTCGTACACGTAATCGTCGAGCTCGTAGGTGGTGAGCACCAGCACCCGGACCCGCCCGACCAGGTCAGGGTCGGCGACGATGTGCCGGGTTGCGGCCACCCCGTCGAGCACGGGCATCCGGATGTCCATGAGCACCACGTCGGGGCGGTGCTCCCGGGCCAGCGCCACGCCGGCCGCGCCGTCGGCGGCCTCGCCGACAACGGCGATGTCGCCGTCGTGCTCGCACAGCGTCCGCAACCCCGCGCGCACCACCGCCTGGTCGTCGACGAGCAGTACCCGCAGCGTCACCGTGCTCTGCCCGGCAGCCACGCCCGCACCCCGAATCCCGGCTCGCCGTTGCCGATCGGTCCCACAATCAGGTCACCGCTCAAGGCGCCGATCCGCTCGGCCATTCCCTGCAAGCCTGATCCGGCGTCGTTGACGGACCCCTCAGCGGCGCCATCGTCGCGCACCTCGATCTGCACCCCGTCGCGACGGTGCCGAACATCCACCATCACAGTAGTGGCGCCGGCGTGCCGGAGCACGTTGGTCAGCGACTCCTGCACCACCCGGTAGGCAGCCAGCTCGACCGCCGGCCGCACCGACACCGGCTCGCCATGCACCGACAGCGTCGCGACCAGGCCGGCCGCGCGGGCCACCTCGATCAGGTCGGGAAGCTGCGCCAACCCCGGGGCCGGGCGCGGGTCGGTGGGCGTGGGAGTCTCGGCCCGCAGCAGCGCGATAGTGCTGCGCAGGTCGGCCATCGCCTCACGTCCCGAGGTGCGGATCTGTTCGACCGCCGCACGAGCGCGGTCGGGATCCTGGTCGAGATTCTCGGCCGCCACGCCCGCATGGATCCCGACCACGGTGACGGAGTGTGCCAGCACGTCGTGCAGGTCGCGGGCAATCCGCAGCCGCTCAGCGGTGATCCGTTGCTGCTGCTCCTGCTCGGCCAGCCGGAGCCGCAGCTCGGCCTCCTCGCGCAGCGCCCACCGGCTGCGCAGTGTCTGCCCGAGCAACAACAACACCGCCATCAGCGACACGTCGAACAGCGTGTCCAGAACCGCCTGACCGATCGGCTCCCTGCCTTCGGCGATCAGCCGGAACGGCAGTCCGGTCGCCGCGACCAACCCCAGGACCGTCGCGCCCCACCACAGGTGCCCGGCCCGGGCCACCGCGAACAGGGGTATTCCCAGCGCCAGCGCGGGGGAGAACGCTGGAACGTACAGCGCCAACGCGACGAAGAAACTCGCCGTCGCCCCGATCAGCGCGAGCCGGGGCGCGAGACGTACCAGGACCGTCCACGCCCCGACAACCATGACAGCGACGATGAACAGGGCATCGACCGGGCGCGCCGGGATGTCCTGGGACTGCAGCGCGGCCCCCAGCATGACCCCGGTGAGGACAACGGCCACGCCGGCTTCCACCACCGGAAGGTCACGCCAGGTCACGCGCACACGGCCAGCTAAGCACGCCCACCGGTCAGTGGCTGGCGACCGACAGGGACCTACATCTCGTGACGGTCGTGCACGCTGTCGGGGCCAGGCCGGTCGACCATGACGGCGATCACGCTGCGCAGTGCCGCCAGCTCGTGCTCGACGACGGACCAGACCAGATCGAGATCGACGTCGAAGTAGCCGTGCACCAGTACATGGCGCATACCGATGATCTTTCGCCACGGCATGTCCGGTTGCCGACTGCGCGCGTCGTCGGAGAGGCGGCTGGCAGCTTCGCCGATGATCTGCAGGTGCCGGACCACCCAGACCTGGATCAACTCATCGGTGTCGAACGCCGCACGCCCTCCATCTGTGCCGCTCAACCCGCTCGATGGCCTCGAGGATGTCCTGCACCCGATCAAGGTCTGACCTCACAGAGGCACCGCTTCCCGCAGTACCCGCGCGCGCACTCGCTCGCGCAGACTCGCGGGGGTCACGACGTCCACCGAGCCACCGAGGAGATCCTGCAGATCCATCAGGAGTCCACCGAGGTCGAACAAGCTCCGGCCAGCCTCCATCTCCACCAGGAAGTCGACGTCGCTCCCTTCGCCTGCGTCCCCGCGAGCGACCGACCCGAACACCCGCACCTCGCGGGCTCCGTGGCGGCGTGCCAGCTGCAGTATCGCATCGCGCCGCATACGCAGCTCGACCAGCGACGGCGTCGCCTCCCGAACCGGACCGTCCACCTGGACCTCCTCACGGACATGATCGCAGCAGAGACCGGGGCACGCGAATAGCGGGTCCGAGTCAGCTGGTCGCAGCTCCAGTAACGACAATCGACGGTATGGGATCGGTGAGATGTGTCTCGGTGTCGATCAGGAGTCTGGCGGCGAGCAGCAGAAGTCAAGAGCTGCGACTGAGCTTGACCCCGTAGCACGGACACCCGCGGTGTGGGGTCAAGCTCACGACACCATCTGCAGGTCCGCGTTTGCGTGTTCGTGTCGGTCTGGGCGTGGGCCGGTGACCCGGTGAACGACCAGAACCCGGACGGCCCGGTAGGAACGCTGACGTTCGCCCGAGCGCATGAAGGTCTCGCCGCGTACCTGACCCCTTGGACGACGTGCGAACGGTAGACCTGCTCCAGGTCACCTGGCTGGGATAAACCTCGCGCCGGGTCGGGCGCTTTGGTGACGGTGTTCTACAATTGTGTGACGCTTGTCAAACACAGGTGATACTCTTGGACCATGGCGACCACGATCGGCTTCCGGCCTACCGACGAGGACGAGCGGATCATCAAGGCTGCAATGCGCCCTGACGAGCGCACCAGTGACGTGATCCGCCGCGCGCTGCGGCTACTCGAACGCGAAGTATGGCTCTCCCACGCCCGATCCGACGCTGAGCGCCTCGCGAGGGAAGACTTGACCAGTGAGGCTGATGCGTGGTGATTCGTGGCGCAGTGTACCGAGTGGATCTGGGTGACGCGAAGCGCGGCCACGAGCAGCGCGGCAGGCGCCTTGGTCTGGTGCTAAGCCCGAGCTCAATGCCATGGAATGTCGCCACGATCGTCCCCACCTCGACAACTGCGCAGCCCGCCGTCTTCCGCCCATCAATGGAGATCAACGGACAGGAGACCAGGGTCCTCGTCGACCAAATCCGCAGCATTGACACGGACTACATCATCGGTGACCCGGTGCACTACCTCGAACGCGACGAGCTCGCCGAAGTCGAGCAGGCTGTCGCTCGGTATCTCGGCCTGTGAGGTCGTGCGTTCTCCGCTCACACAGCCGCACCACGCCGGAAGCTGAAAGCAGGCGCCGCGCGCAGAGCGGCATGTGCGGACGCCGACAAAGAGCGTACCTCGACTTGGTACAAAGTCCTCGACCAGAGGGCTGCGCTAGCTGTCGTGGCTGGAGCGGTTGCTGGCGCTGCACCAACGGACACGGATGGCACGTGGCCGGTGGCTGTCGGCGGGATAAGACAGACTTCCACCCGTGGCGCAAGACGACCAGAAGACAGATCAGCCGGATCCGCCGGACCTAGTGCAAGCACAGCCAGAGGGCGCCGACGAGCCGGTCTGGGTCACCGTCGCCGAGGACGCAGGTCTGGCCTCGCCCGTCGAACCAGGCACCCCAGCGATGCGCCCGGCGGGGGTGGACCTCGACCTCCGTATCGGTTGGGACCGGTTTGAGAAGCTCGTGCTGGCCGTGTCGAGGAGCGCGCTGAGCCTGCGGGGTGTCAAGGTGCGGCGCTACGGCGTTCAGGGGCAGGCACAGCACGGCATCGACCTGGCCGGTCGAGAGCCGGACGGCCGGTACACGGTCATCCAGTGCAAGGACCACCGGTCGTTTACCGCTGCAGACCTCCGTGGCTCCGTCGAGAGGTTCGCGCAGGGTAGGCGCCCGTTTGAGGCATATCGATTCATCGTCGCCACGTCCGCCTCGACGCAGGGCACCAAGCTCGCCGACAAATTGGCCACGCTGCAAGACGATCATCCTGACCTTGACCTCGATCTGTGGGGCAGCGAACAAATCAACGAACACCTCCGCTACCTGGCTGATGTCGTTGCCCAGTTCTGGACGCGTGAGACCGCCGAGGTCTTTTGCACCGGAGCCCCGCTGCCCGGGATGCCGGCGCCGCCCCCGGATCGGCAGGAACAAGCCGAACGCATTCTGTTGGGCCCTCTCAATACCCCGGATGTCACACCCCTCCTGCGAGACGCTGAGCGCAAGCGCACCGAGAATCCCGGCGGCGCAGCCCAGCTCTACGGGACCCTGGCCGAGCGCCTACATGACGCTGGGTTCCGCGGTCATGCCCTCGTGCTGCGTCGACGTCAGCTGGACGCTCTCCAAGAGGCGCGACTGATCGACGACGCGATCGCGATCGCCGGGGAGCTCGCCGTAGCAGCCCTGCACCACGCCGACCGCGACGAGGCTCGCGAACTCGCCCACCGGATGCAGGAACTCGACCCGGGAGCCGAGCCGCAGTCTCCCGCAGCACACGCCCGCAGGCGCCACGTCGAGCTGCTGCGGGCGGCGGTCGACGACACGCTGCGTCCCCTCGGTTCCCCGGACCGGCTGTGGAACGCCTTGGGGTCGGGTAGCGAGACGGAGCCCGCGTACCAGCCGTTATTGGTTTTGCTGCTGGCTGAGGACGTGTTTGCGACCGAGCCTGAGCGGCTGCCGGAACTGGATGCGCTCCTGCGCCAGGCCATCGACAGCGCAGGTGAGCAGGAGACGGACAGCGCGGACCTGGTGGTGCGGCTGCGGCTGGTGCGCGCCGAGTACGACCAGCATGAGCGCCGGGAACTGCTGAAAGCCGCGAGACGTCACGTGGTGCCGGGTGTCCAAGGGGCGTTGATCAGCGCGAGGGAGGCGCGACGGTGCTGCCTTGAAGGGCGCGCCGAGGAAGCGCTCGAGGCGTGGCGGGATGCAGTCCACGACGCCATCCACGCCGGGCTCAGCGATGACGCCGCGAACTGGCTGTACGCGATTCGATCTCTGAACGTCCAGTACGGGCCGTGGACCACAAACCTCGATGACGAACACCGGCTCGCGCAGGCGCTTCGCGCCACCGCCTCCGGTCATCTTTTGGACCGGGTGCGCAAGCCGACCGAGGCGGCGATGGCTGCAGTCGTCGGCGGCAAGCCGATCGAGGCCACGTTGTGGGCGCGGCGCTGGCTCATCGACGGTGTCGTGACCGGCAGCTGGGCTCAGGAGTCCGACGCTGCCAAGTTCCTCGGCGACGTCTACCGAAACAACCGGGAGCCCGCTCTTTCCGCCGTGTTCTACCAGCGTGCCGGACAGGTGAAGAAGGTGACCGAGCTTGCCGGCGAAGTTGGTGACTTGTTGCTGTCGGTCGGCGCGTTGGCGGACGAGCCGTGGTGGGTGCTGCGCACGCGAGCCGCCCAAGCCTCAGCGCAGGCCGACCTGCTCGACGACAAGACAGCCGCCACGTTGCTCGAGCAGTTAACCGATCTCGCGGCGCGAGGACGAGCAGGGGAACTGGTCGACTCACCAACGCACGCCCTGACGCTGCGCGCCACTGAGAGCGCCTGCGACCTGGCGGCCCGCGGCACGGCTGAGCAGGCAGCCGCCGTTCTCGAGCTGCTCGCCACTGACGTCGCCCGAGAGCCGAATCGCTACTACCCCACCGATGACCAGCACGCCAAAGCATGCGCCCAGATCGCGTTCACCCACCCCGAGCTCACCGTCGCGGCTCTCACCCGACTTCTCGACTTGGCCCACCACGATGTCCAGGCCGCGCAGAAGATCCTCGGTCGAGACGAAGTGCTCGCTCTTCTATCAGGTCGCACCGGCGACCTGTCGCCTGGCTCGGCGGCGACCTTGTCCCAAGCAGATCGGTCTTCGCTGCGGGGCCGTGTGGTTGAACTGGCAGAACATGGGCGCTACCTGGCTGACGTGGTGTTGAGCGATGTGGACCCGGAACACCCGCTCGTCCGCAAGCGCGCCCAGGAGGCCCGGTCGCGCATCCTGGAGCGTCCCGATCCCGATCCAACGCACACCAGCTTCGGCACCTCGATGGTGAGCGACGCCTATCTCGCCAGCACGCTGCCACGCGAGCAGACACGAGCATGCTTGGACAAGTTCATGACGGTCGCCGCTGACGCCCGCGAGGCAGCGTCTAACCGGCAGGACGCTCTGACGGCCGCTCACGCTCTCGTGCTGGAGCACGAGCCGACGGTGAAGGCCGAGACGTTCGCGCTCGCCAAGGGCTTCGTGACCGGAGATCACGACGGCAGTCACCTGGACGACGAGCTCACCAGCGAGCCGCATCCGCTGAGCGCCTTCAAGATCAACATGGGATCCTCATCACTGCGAGGGCACGGACTGCGTCTTGCTCACGCATCGGCGGCCACGGCCGATGAGCAGGAGTGGGTACGCGACCAGGCCGTGAGCTTGCTCCGAAGCAGCGACCCGCAGGACGTCCATTACGCCGCCTCGGTCCTCACCGGACTGCCCGACGAAATCACGCGAATGATCGACGCCAATCTTCTGGCGGGACACCAGCAGTCCGTTGTCCGGCAGGCGAGCGCGCTGCTGTGCCTGAGCGAGCCCGAGCGGTACCGGGAGCTGCTGCTTCGGCTCGCCGCCGACCACGACTTCCGCGTTCGGCGGACACTCGCACACGCCGTCGCCCGACGCACCGACGACACGCGGGCGGCGGTTACAGCCGTGCTCGAAGTCCTCACCCAGGATCCCCGGCACAGCGTCAGGTCCGCACTCACGGCGTGATGAACCGCGCACCGCACCTGTGCTCTGGCGTGGACGCGGATTGCCCAATTGGCGTGTCTTAAGCGAAGGGTCGTCTCGCCGGAGCCGTTGCAGCGGCGAGCGTGCCTAGTCCGGTTCGGGCATCATCGGTACCGGTGCCCACGAGGATGCCCCGGCCCACCAGGTTTGGGCCGGGGCATCCGTCCGGGTTCGGCAGGCTGGTTACAGGTGCCCGTCTTTCACCGCCGTGAGGAACGCGGCGAACTGCTGCGTGGGCACGGCTAGGGTGCTGCGCTGGCTGCTGTCGGGGTGCTCCTTGGTATCCTGCACGCCGGTCCATCCCGCAGCGTGGCCGATGGCGACACACTCCTGTGCTCCGCTGGATCGGCTGGACTTGCGGTAGTGCGCGGTCCGCAATACCTCGAAGTCTCGTTGGTCTTTCATGTATCTCCTGTTCGGCAGTGACCAGGATGTTTCGTCCCGTCCGCGCTGTCCTGGCCGCTGACAATGATCGTCGGTATCCGCCGCCCGCGACAGCGGGCGCCCAGTCTGAGCAGCCTAGGACAACCACGTTCCTCACAATCTCGCTCGGTGGCCGATCGTGGTCTAGGCGAACGTGGCCGCGATCTCAGCGATCTTGCGCATCGAGCCGTCAGGGTCGAGTGCTTGGGCGGTGACGGCGCCGAACACGCTGGTGTGCTGCCGGATCTCGTGTGCCTTCTCCAGGAAACCGCTGGAATGCGCGTAGTCGAGGAACACGATGGCGGGGTCTTCGGGTTCCGGGAAGGTCAGCAGCGCGAAGGACTGCCCCTGGGCGGGATGCTCGCCGGCCTCATAGGGCAGCAACAGCACCTCCACCGTGGCGTTGTACTGGGCATCGAGCAGGTGGCGCAGCTGCGCGTGCATGACCTCGCGTCCGCCGACCCAGCGGTGCAGCGCGGCCTCGTTGATCACCGCCGTCAACCGGAAGTCGGTGGCGGTCAACCGTTGCTGACGATCAGCGCGCAGTTGCACCAGCCTCGGCACATCGGCTGAGCGGAGGAAAGGTGCGGCCGAGTTGATCACGGCCTTGGCGTACCCGGGTGTCTGGAGCAGGCCCGGTATAAAGGCGTCCTGGTAGGTCTGTTCCCAGGCGGCTCCGGCCTCCAGCCCGATCAGCAACTCGACGTTGTCGGGCAGCACGTCGGAGTACTGCTCCCACCAGCCGAGCAGGTCACCGTCGCGGCGAAGCGTGCGCATCTCCTCAGCTTTGCGCTCGTCCACCCCGAACGCCTTGATCAGCTTCTCCAGTTGCGCGGGGGTGAGCTGGCCGCGGGCGTTCTCGACCCGGCTGAGCTGCGGTTGTGACGTGCCGATCTTCTTGGCGAGGGTGCCTCCGGACATGCGCACGGCGTCCCGGAGTCGTTTGATCTCCGAGCCGAGTCGTCGCCTGCGCACAGTCGGGCTGATCGACATGCCGTCTCCCCGCGTTGCTCGTCAGGTCCACTTCGCTGTCCAGCCATGCACCCGTTTGGGTCACTTGCGGCCCGGTATCAGATATCCCAGAATATCCATG
Source organism: Pseudonocardiaceae bacterium (assembly GCA_050699975.1). Classification (GTDB taxonomy): domain Bacteria; phylum Actinomycetota; class Actinomycetes; order Mycobacteriales; family Pseudonocardiaceae. Next base: position 25,445 of record JBOHGH010000051.1, read on the forward strand.
GCTATCCAGTAAGCGGTCGCACGAAGTCGCCGCAGGGTAGTCCGGCCAGGGGCGCCGTCCCGAGGTGGGCACCCGCATCGCGTCGGGCGGCGCCCCTGGCCCGGAACTGGCAGAGGAAGCGAGGCTCCGTGCTCGACCTGCTGATCCGTACCGCGGAAAACCGTTGCCTGTGGTCCACAGCTCGGAGAAGGGACCGTGATGGGCGCACCGCCAACCAGCGCGACCACGACGCCCCCGCCGGGACTCGCCGTGCGCCTGACCGCACCGGAGTGAACGTGCAGGTACCCATCCCGAAGTTCGGCAACTCCCCAGACTCCGGTCGGCCGCCGGTTGAGCAACCTCCCCGTCAGGTCACAGCTCCCGGCGGCCGACCGGACACCACCACGCTGCCAGGCCTTCAGCGTGGCCGGAACTCGACGGTGCCGATGTGAGGCCCGTGACCAGCACGGGCTGGACCGTCGATCAGACCAGACAGCGGCTCGTCTGTAACCTCCTACGCGGGGTTCTGCGGCAGGCCGGACCCGGCGCCGTCGAGGGGGTCGACGCAATTCTGTACCGGGTCAGCGCGGTGTTGTACCTGCTGCTGCTTGATCACCCGATCGATCGACGGGGCCGTTGTCGGTCCTGCCCGCGCCCCGGCGCGGTGATCGGGTTCCGGCGCCGGCCCTGCCGGATCCATCTCAGGGCGAGCTACTGGCTGCTGCGCCAACCCGATAACGCCATGCTGCTCTCCCACCTTGCCGACGACCTGGGACTGGGCACTGCACCCGCACCCGGCGTGGGAAGACCGTCCGACCGATCCAGCCTGATGACAACTCTGGCCGGTCGCTGGTGATTCACAGGAGGCATGCCATGGCCGAGGTGAGCCAAGACATCGATGCCGCCACGCTGGCGCGCAAGACTGCGAGCCACCCGAATGCGCCTGCCGAGCAAGGCAGCTCACGGTTACCGGCAAGGCGGCCACCTCACGCCCGACCGCTCCGCGGGACGCCGCATCTACCAGGCTTTTCTGGCTGATCCTCGCAGATCACCGCCCGGTTCGGATAGGGATCCTCGGCTTGAAGTGGTACCATATGAAGTACCACTTGGAGGAGCCATGGCCATCACAGCATCTGAAGCCCGCAAGAACCTGTTCCCACTGCTCGCGCAGGTCAACAATGACCGAGCACCAGTGGAGATCATGTCCCGTCACGGCAATGCTGTGTTGATCTCTCAAGAGGACTACCAGGCATTGGAAGAGACCGCGCACCTGCTGCGCTCACCAGCCAACGCCCGACGGTTACTGGAAAGCCTCGCGCAAGCGCACGGCGGCGAGCGCCAAGAGCACCCGCTTGAGCGATGAGACTCGTCTTCACCCCGCACGCGTGGCAGGACTACACACACTGGCTCTCAGCCGACCGAACCACCCTCAAGCGAATCAACCGGCTCATCGACGACGTGCTCCGCGATCCGTTCGAAGGCATCGGCAAACCCGAGCCACTCCGTCATGCCTTCGCTTGCTGCTGGTCACGGCGCATCAGCGAGGAACACCGGCTGGTCTACCTCGTCGACGGCGACGACATCGTCATCCTCCAAGCCCGTTACCACTACAACTGAGCGCTGCTGGAGGCCGGTCCGTAGCGCCGTTCGGTCCGTACCGTCGATCACTCCATGCCCCTCCCGCCGCCCGACGTCGTGAAACACGACGCCACGGACGTTTCCGGCGGCGTTGATGTCCCTGACGTCGAGTTCACGACGTCGGCTGCCGGGAGCGGCGGGAGGTCGACGTCGCTCACTCTGCCTGCGTCCCCGCGCGCGGCCGACCCGAACACCAGCGGCGATCAGAACGGGTAGCGGGGGATGTCCCCGCGTGCGGTGAGCCACCGGGTCTCGGTGAACGCGTCGATGTTCGCGGCGGCACCGCCGAACCGGGAACCGGTGCCCGACGCCAGCACCCCACCGAACGGCACGTGTGCCCCGTCGTTGAGCGTCTGGTCGTTGATGTGCGCGATCCCGGTCGGGATCCGCTCGGCCAGCGCCAGGCCTGCCGCCACGTCGGAAGTCAGGATGCCCAGTGCCATGCCGTATTCGCTGTCCGACGCCAACTTCACCGCGTCATCGAGGGTGGCGAACCGGGTCACCGGCGCGACCGGCCCGAACACCTCCTGGTCGTAGGCCGGGATGGACGGGCCCGCCTCGGCGAGGACCGTGGGGCGGTAGAACAGGTCCCGGTAGGTGCCGCCCGCGGCGAGCCGGGCGCCCACCGCCACGCTGCCGGTCACCAGATGGTGGATCCTGTCGCGCTGGGTGGCATCGATGATCGGGCCGAGCGCGACCTGTCCGGTCGCCGGATCGCCGACCGGCAGCCCGTCGGCCTTGGCGGCCAGCCGTTCCACGTACTCGGCGTAGATCGAGTCGTGCACCAGGTGCCGGCCGATGGCCATGCAGGCCTGGCCCTGGTGGAGAAATGAGCCCCAGGCGGCCGCGCCGACGGCCTGTTCGAGATCGGCGTCGTCCAGCACGATCAGCGCGGAGTTCCCGCCCAGCTCCAGGTGGGCCCGCTTGAGATGGCGGCCGGCCAGCTCGCCGACCGCACGGCCAGCCGAGGTCGAGCCGGTGAACGAGATTACCCGGACGTGCGGATCCGCGACCAGCGCAGCGCCGACGTCCGCGCCACCGGGCAGCACGTGCAGGACACCCGGCGGCAACCCGGCTGCTTCGAACACCGCGGCCAGCCCGACCCCGCCGCAGACCGCGGTGCGCGGGTCCGGCTTGAGCACCACCGCGTTGCCCAGCGCCAGCGCCGGGGCCACCGACCGCAGCGCCAAGACCACGGGAGCGTTGAACGGGGCGATGACAGCGACCACCCCGACCGGCACCCGGCGCACCATGCTCAGCACGGGCGCTTCGCCGGCCAGCACCTCACCCTGCGGCCGGGACGGCAGCGCTGCCGCCTCGTAGCATTCCTGGGCGGCCATCTGCAGTTCGAAGTGGGCCTTGCCCGGGACACTGCCAGCCTCACGGATCAGCCAGCCGCACAGTTCGTCGGTATGCCGCTGCAGCCCCTCGCCCGCCCGGCGCAGCACCGCGGCCCGCTCCTGGAACGGCGTCGCTGCCCAGTCCCGCTGGGCCAGTGCCGCCTGGTCCGCCGAGGCGGTGACGTCCTCGACCCCGGCCACCCCCACCAGGCCCAGCTCCTCGCCGGTAGCCGGCGCCACCACGCGAGCCTCCCCACCCGCGCCTCGCCGCCAGCCTCCGTCAAAAACCCGCCCACGCCACCGCTCATCCTCAAGCACGCACACTCCTCTCTCCCCGCTCAGTATGGGGCGTGAACTCGACGCCAGAGACATTTCCGGCGACGGTGAGGTCGCTACCGTCGAGTTCACGACGTCGACCGCCACCGGGAGCGGCGGGAGAGGGCTTCTCGGACTTGGGCGGCCATGGCGTCTGGGGTGCGGAGGACGTCTGGGGAGGTGAAGCGGAGGGCGGACCAGCCGCAGGCGTCCAGCCGGTTGAGGCGGCGGGCGTCCGCTTGCTGCTGCCGGGCGGTGAGGTGCCCTCGGCCGTCGTACTCGATCGCCAGCTTCAACCACGGATACGCCAGGTCGAGGCGAGCGACGAACTCGCCGAGCTCGTCGTACACCTGGTACTGCAGCTCGGGACGCGGCAGCCCGCGCAACACGAGCACGAGCCGGGACCGCGTCTCCATCGGGGACTCGGCTGCAGGGTCGGCGAGGTCGATCACCCCGGGAACCCGACGGCGCCAGCGAGCCCGCGGGTAGCGGCCCTGGATCTGGAGCACGGCCTGAGGGGCGAACCGGCCAACCCTGGCCAGCGCGTCCATTGCCACCACCGCTTCCACCGTGGGCAGCCACCGTGCCAGATCCCAGGCCGTGCGAAGCGCGGTGGTGACGGGCACGCCGCCGACGTCGACGATCTCGTCATCCGCCAGCAGGTCACGGTGAATGGTGAGACCCGGTTGCTCCCGGAAATCGCCGCCGGGCACCGTCAGCTCGGCGTTGGTGTCCGCCGGTGCGCATCCCGCACCGAGCAGTTCCGCGGCCGAATAACCGGACAGCGCGCACTGCCCCGAAGCAAGCAGGACCGCCCCGCGCGACCGAGTGGCGAGATCAGCCGGTGCGCTGGCGAGCAGATAGATGTCGGGGAACAGCCGGTGGTACCGGGGACCACCGAGCATGCGCTTGGTGACCAGCCCGCGCTGCACAGCCCACGACCCCCTGAACGGGGCCACCCCCAAGGTCAGCTCATCGATCACCCCCCAAACCCTGCCCCCCATCCCCGCCAGCAGCACCCGGGTCCGGCCCGCCCCTGTGGACGGGGGCCCACCTGTGGACAACTCCGCACCCACGGCTCGCCCCTGGCCGTGAACTCGACGAGAGCTACGTCTGGCAGGACTGAAATGTGGCTGGCGACGAGTTCACGGGCTGGGAC
>JBOHGH010000052.1:0-29706 GCA_050699975.1 Pseudonocardiaceae bacterium
AACTGCTCAACCAACGCCTCCGGCGACCCTGAACCCGACACATCAAGATCATCCCAGGCCACGACCCCAGCACTGGTTACGACACGCCGCCAACATCAACCAGCTGAACAGCTACCGAGCAACCCTTCTTCCTGAAGGAAGCCGCAAAAAGGCCAGAAGTCTTCGGCTACCGCAAGTTCCTGTGACTCTCTACGTCTATTCCAGTCTGCTGCCAAAGACTCCGCGATGTCCACCTATCTGCGCCTGGAAGTAGTAAGTCGATCAAGAAGTTCGTCGCAGGCGGCGTCGGTGTCGGATAGTCCCAGAATGATGTCGAAGAGGACATTCCGCGCAGTCTCCGCTTCGTCAGGCTGCATGGCCACGACTAGCTTCCCGAGTGCAACGGCATATCCGAGTTCGAGAGTTGTGCTGGAACCCAGGTAACCGTCTGGATTCACACGTACACCACATCTGCCTTGATAATCCGATTCATGTGGGCAAAGGTTGCCCCTTTCCACGCGAGTTCTCTGCATTCTCCAGAGCGACCCTCAACCAGTTTGTCTATTTGGTGAAGAGGGGGGACAAGGACTACAACACCACGATCCTGTAGGGATTTCCCTGTAGAATGGATCGCTTCACGATGCCTTCCACTGCCACACAGGGTAATCGTAATCATAGACCCTCCAGATTCTAGAGTTTGTCGAGGGCATCCGTCGGTGGCTTATAGGCAGGCCCAACGAACTCAGCACGTCGCCGTCGAGCGTGAACTCTTCCTTTACCAGTCTGGTCAATACCCTGGAGAACGAGGTTTTTCATCGAGGACAGATGGTCTGGGTGCGCCTGATAAAGAACTCGAAAGTGGACCATCTCTCTGGGCGTCTGCGTGCTTTGGATGGCGCCATGTCCACATCCCGAGTCTGCGGTGAGTAGCCGAAGTTCGGACTTAGTCACATTTATCTGACGCTCATCGACCAAAAATAGAGGCCTAATGATTTCAACCGAGCTACCGCTTTTGTTCAACGGCTGGCGAGGAGGCTCGTCCGTGTCGAGCTTACCCGTATCTAGCCAATCGGCTATTCGGCCCAGAAGACCGCATGGTCTGAAGCCGTACGGCGATTCGGCAGTTTCAGTCGCCAGTTGGTCTACGAGCATAGAAAAATTCACTCGATGATACGAAATGTGTTCGTAGTCCCACCTGTCAATATAAATGAGCCCTTCCTTCAAAAGGGACGTTACTGCATCGGTCATGTGGTGAGCAAATGCTACCTTCGCGCTCTCGTGCCGACGCGCCGCATCTTCTAGGGCAAGCGCTTTGACGCTATAGCAGTAAGTGCACGGAGTTACGTTGGAGCTACCTGACGCTGCTATCTCGTCAAGGATGTTCATGCGCTGACGTATTTGTAGGGTGAGTGTGTCCCTGCCGATTGACCGACGGGCATCAATGATCTCTGGCATTAAACCGAAGGGTCGAGCCAACCTCCTAATTTCATCCGCCCAGCCGCTCTCATATCCCATATCAATTGTGATCGCCCGTGCATCGAAACCGAGTTCACGTAACACTCGGGCGAGTATGAGGGAATCTTTTCCGCCCGACAAGGCTACGATTATTGGCTCATCATTCGATTGGCAGAGCGAATACCGCCGGATCGTTTCGGCTGCTAGCTCTACAATACTCGAAAATGCGCGTGAGTGACTGAGGTCAGAGCTTAGGAATACCGGGGGGCGCGGTCCCGGAACTAAATTGGCCGACTTATTGATGTGCCGCCCGGCGCTACTCTCGGCCACTGGACACCTCCACTTCGCGTGCCAGGTCGTCCATAAAGAATAGCAGAGCGTTGTCTCCTTCGGCAGCGCCAGGTTGGGCGAACTGCAGCTCCTGGTGGGGGCCAATGCCACGGGCCGCCTTCCCGTCGGTCTGTAAGTGCCGCGCGTCCTCGTTCGGTTGATGCAGTGAAGTGGATCAAGAGTGATCAACAAATAGCAGCCGCGCCGGACAGCGGTTGGTCACGTTTTGTTGCGCCGCAGCCACGTGGCGGAGCCGGTTGCACCGAAAAGGCGTCACAAGGTCGACTGACGGCCGTGCGCGGTTGGGCCTAGCCGGAGGGTCTCAAAGACAGTCTCCTTCTGTCCAGGGGCGTTCGGCGAGATCCCGTGTGCTGCTTGATGACATCGTTCAACGGGTGGAGCATCGCCTGGATACGGGAGGCGACAAATTTTGTACGTGGTAGGTCGGGTCCGAGAGGTACACACTCACTGGTTCAACATCACGAGGCGTTACACGTGGGACGAGGGACGTTCTCCGTGAGTGATGCTCGCACCCCGCCACGCCCAGTCGGTGTCGGAGTGTCAGCATGCCGCCGGGCGGGTTGGTCGACGCTGGATTGGTCGACAGCCCGCTGCGCTCGCTGGATAGACTCCGTGGTCCTGGGTATCGGCCGGGCAGGCTGCGGTGGCCGCCGTGCCCCGGTCGGGCGGTGTTTGGTTGTCGCTGGCATAGATCCACTCGTATCCGCATCTGGTGCAAACCAAGGTTTCAGCGTCGGTGTGCTATCGCACAGCGGATGTCATTGGAAACAACGCAGCACGGCCACGGCTCGCTGGCGGGTTCGATTCTGCCAGTTCGGGTGCGTGCCATTCAGGCTGAGACGATCGGTGGAAATCGACAACCCACACTATCTCCCCACGTCGGGCTGTGAGACGTTAGCAACCGCCAGGTATTAGCAGATGTTTGCTTGCGCTCACGCAGCAGCTAGTCGGTAGTGGTGCGCACTGTCGAGACCGCGCCAGCATCGAGCGCCGGCGACTCGGTTATGTCGATCAGGCCCTCGCGCTTCAAGTACCACTTCACTTGACGGTGCGGCCCTGTAGCGGGCCAGCTCTGAAGCGACGATCGATCGCGGCCGTGACGGCTGAGGTCTCCAACTCGATATCGAACACCTGAGCTGCAGCTGTCATTGGCCTGTCGATGACAGCCGCGATCTTCTCGTCGATGACATTGCGCTCATGTAGCAGCGCGGCGATCTTGTGGATGTCTTCCTCTGCCATGGGGCGTAGCGTGCTACGGCGACGCGGCCTGTGATCGGGTCCAACGGGTCACCCGGACCAGCCGACGCCGCGCACGTACTCGCACGCAAGGCGCCGACTTCGTGTAGCAGCGATGTAGCAACGGTGGACCTTCGTGCCGTACGCGATCAATCTCCACCAGAGAGCCGTTCCAGGCAGACGCCCTCGGACATACTGCGGCACACGGTGCGCCCGTGACTTACAAGCGAGGGCTCGACGGTGACAGCGCCGCCTGACAGCAACGCTGCCGGATCCGGGCGCCCAGGGAGGCATGGGGCCGAACTCTGCGCGGCAGGTCACGGGTAGTGCCGGACCATCAAGGACCGACTGGGGGTCAAGGGGTCTGGGGCGCCATCCCTGGTGGCCAATGATCTTCGGTGGGGCACGCTAGGGGCACATCAGCTTGGAATGCGGCAGCAAGCGCCCGCAAACGTCGGCAAGCTTCGCCGCTGGTCAGGCGATTATCGAGCCTAACCCGCTGGTCGAGGGACGACGCGAACTTGGTCCGGCTTACAGGCCAGCTCGTCCACCCCAAGGCTGTGACCCCGTCTCCTACCCGAGGGGAAGCGGGCTACCGCCAGTCGTCGATCACGTACGCGTCTGGACGGGAGTAGCCCGGCTCGTCGGGACGGTGCATCGTGACACCGATGAAGTCGGCGGCGAACTTGCGCTGGAGCAGGATGCGGTAGGCGTCGCGGCGAGCGGAGTTCATACCCGCGACCAGCCGGGCGGCCCCGCGGCTGGCGGCGAACTCCTCGCAGGCCTGCACCAGCCGCTCGAAGTCGGCGGGTGCACGCGCCGCCGCGAACTTGATTAAGCACGTCCCGGTGTCTGCCTCCGAGCCCGGCCCGACATGGCAGACCGCAAAGCCCGACCGGTTGTCCAGCAGCACCGTGTCACCCAGGCTCTGCTCTTGGCAGGCAAGCAGCTCCCGGCTCACGTCGAGACCGGGGTAGATCGTGTCGGTGAGCACCATGCAGTCGGTTAACCGGCCAGCTCGGTCGGGGTCGGCGGAGTACGTCGTCCACCCGGCCGTGCGGGCGGTCTGCGGTGAGATCGGCGCGGACAGCACCGCGGTGAGGAACCGGGGCAGGAACCCGAAGGTTTGGTAGAGCGCGATGTGTTTGGGGCTGTGCCCGAAGGTGAACAGGCCCGCGTGGCTGAGTTCCCAGCCGTCCATGATCTCCATGGTGCGGGCCAGCAGCCGGCGAGCGATGCCGCGGTCCCATAGCGACGGGTGCACGGTCAACGGGCCGAAGTACCCGACGCTGCCCCACCGGGTGGCGAAGTTCGAGCCGACAACCTGCCCGTCCGCTTCGGCGGCCAGCGCGGCGCCCTGGTCGGCTCTCCACCGGCTGCGCACGTAGTCCCCGTCGCCCATGAATGCCATCGGGTCGGGCAACTCGAGGAAGGTGCCGAAGGCCAGCCGCATGACCCGGTCGGCCGCCACCAGGTCGGTCTCGGCGAGCGGTCGCACATGGAGGTCCCGCGCGGTGAGCTGTCCAGTCATGCCCGACCTCCCGGACCGCCGCCGAATCCCGGCGTGGACCGGGAAGATCCCGCCGCCACCGGCTACTTCACGTCATCGTCCGCCAGCGCCAGCATCGTGTCGAGGTGTATTTGTCGTAGTCCACTGTTAACCTCCCGGCTCGCCTGGCGTGACCCCGGGCCGCGACGCTGGCTGGTGGAAGGTGGCCGCCGCGATTCGGCGGGGCTGTTCGTAATGCTGGGAAGGGCCGTCGTGTGTACGACTACGACCTGCTGGTGATCGGGTCGGGGCCCGGTGGCCAGAAGGCGGCGATCGCGGCGGCCAAGCTCGGCAAGCGCGTGTGCATGGCCGAGCGCCGCAACATGATGGGCGGGGTCTGCGTCAGCACCGGCACGATCCCGTCCAAGACGTTGCGGGAGGCTGTCCTCTACCTCACCGGTTTCGCACAGCGGGAGATGTACGGCGCCAGCTACCGGGTCAAGTCCGAGATCACGATCGCCGACCTGCTGGCCCGCACCCAGCACGTCGTGGGCCGTGAAGTTGACGTGACCCGCAGCCAGTTGCTGCGCAACCACGTCGACCTGCTCGGGGGCACCGCCCGGTTCGAGGACCCGCAGACGATCACAGTGCAAGGCGAAGACCGCGGCGACTACACCACCGTCACCGCCGAGAAGATCGTGATAGCGACCGGCACGAAGCCGGCCCGACCGGCCGAGGTCGAGTTCGACGATGACCACGTGCTCGATTCCGACGGCGTGCTGCGAATACAGCAGATACCCCGCTCGATGGTCGTTGTCGGGGCCGGCGTGATCGGCATCGAGTACGCGTCGATGTTCGCGGCGCTCGGCACCCGGGTGACCGTTGTTGAGAGGCGCCCGCAGATGCTGGATTTCTGCGACCCCGAGGTGGTCGAGTCGCTCAAGTTCCACCTGCGCGACCAGGCCGTGACGTTCCGCTTCAGCGAGGAGGTGGCCAAGGTCGAGATCGCCTCCAAAGGCACAATCACGAGCCTGGACAGCGGCAAGCGGATCGCGGCGGACATGGTGATGTACTCCGCGGGCCGCCAGGGTGTCACCGACGAACTTGACCTGGAGAAGGCGGGCCTGGCCGCCGACCAGCGCGGGCGGATCACGGTGGACGGGCAGTACCGCACTGCGGTGCCACACATCTTCGCGGTCGGCGACGTGATCGGTTTCCCTGCGCTTGCGGCCACCGCCATGAACCAGGGGCGGCTGGCGGCCTACCACGCGTTCGGCGAACCTGCCCACGAGCTGCTGGAACTGCAGCCAATAGGGATCTACACGGTGCCCGAGATCTCCTACTGTGGCAAGACCGAAGCGGAGCTGACGCGGTCTTCGGTGCCCTACGAGGTAGGGATGGCCCGCTACCGCGAGCTCACCCGCGGCATGATTCTCGGCGACTCATACGGAATGCTGAAACTGCTCGTGTCGACCGAGGACCGGACCCTGCTCGGCGTGCACGTGTTCGGCACGAACGCCACCGATCTGGTGCACATCGGGCAGGCCATCATGGGTTGCGGCGGCACGGTCGACTACCTCGTCGATACCGTCTTCAACTACCCGACGCTCTCCGGGGCATACAAGGTCGCTGCGCTGGACGCCACTAACAAGATCCGCGCGCTGGACGCGTTCGCGGGCGGAGCCTAGGACGGCGCTTCCCCGAATCCCACCGGCTGCCCGTGGGGCAGCCGCACTTGTCGGTCGAACATCAGTCTGGAGCCACAGTTGTCCGGCGTGCGGTTTCTGTCGGTGCCCGGGTGCAGGGTGGGCGAGTACCTACGAGCTGCGGAGGAACCATGTGCTGGACGTGCGATCACCCGGGCAGTAACCGGCTGGACTGGTTTGACCACCTGCGCGGGCTGATCACCACTTATGGATGGGCTATCCAGGGCGTCGAGGGCGACAGGGTGCATCCGCCGTGGGCGTACACCGTGGGACTCACTCCGCTGGGCAGGCCTGAGTTGGTGGTGACCGGTCTGGCGCTGGATCGGGCGACGAAACTGCTCAACGGAGTGTCAGCGCATGTGCTGCATTCGTGTGCGCCAGCGCCTGGGGAGCAGATTCCGCTGCGCGGAGGCCCACTGGTCGAGATTGTCGAGCTTCCCCATCCGGACGCGCATCTCGAGTCAGCCATCGCGTTGTACGGCGTGGAGATTCGGGCGTTGCAGCTGGTGCGCGCCGACGATCGAGGCCGCTGGCCGTGGGAGCGAGGATATCGCGGTGGCCGAGGAGGCCAGCCGGTCCTCGGACCGCGTGCGGTGTCTTCCCGGCCCCGACCATGAGGGTTGGCGACACCGGTGCTCGACTACCCCGTCGACCGACGCCCGCGCCACCTGGCCGCGTCAGTCGGTGGGAGCTGTGCGGTGATATCCCTCCCTTAAAGGGCCGCCGGACTGGTCGAGTACCCGTCGCGCGACTGTTCCAGTGCCCGCCTGTCGTGACGAGCGACGAGGGAGCGTCATCTCGTCGTCGTTCTGGCAGCCTGCGAGGTCGTCGAGCTGGTCGGTGAGGGCATACCGGCGGTCTTCGCGCTCGCGGTCGTTCAGCGGTGCCGGTCCTGCTTCAAGAAGGTGCCGCGCCTCCTCTTGCACCGCGGCCCCGAGCCCGTCAGGGTCGACGAGTAGCCGTCCCTGGCCGCACATGTGCAGGAGAGGCGATCGGCGTTCCCGCGTCTCGCGTTCGATGAACCTCTGGTACGAGGTCGGTGTGTGGACGAACAGCTCGACGATCCACCCTGCATGGCGGGTGGTGTGCCGGAACGGTGCCGGTGGACCGTCGAGGAAGAACAGAATGTCCAGATCGGATGTCGCCGTGCAGTGTGCGGTCCCGGCACTACCAACGAGCATGGCGGCCAGCGCCTCGGGGAAGCGTTGAGCCGCGATCTCCCGGGCAGCGTCGAAAGGGTTCACGGAGGAAGCCTGCCTGAGGCCCCCTCATGACTCAAAGCCAGTTCTCCGCCGGTTTGCCGGCCCACCCCCCGCAGCGGGCCCGGCGGGATGGAGATCTGAAGATCAAGTATCATTGGCAGCATCGGTGCGGCGTGTCGGGCTGGTTCGGGAGCGTCGCTGTGCTTCCCGGCGGCCGCGTCTGGTCATGCCCCACGGCTTGTATACGGAGATGACCGTGGCAGCGACCACGTTGCTGACGGCGAAGGCGAATCCACCGATCAGCAAGGTGCGAACTGCTCCGAGCTCAGAGATGTCACCGCCCGAGCCCGCGAGCTGCCCGGACTCGGTCTCGGCGGTCACTACCAAGGCGTGGATGAATGAGAATGCGCAGGTGAGCACCACAATGGCGAGCACGAGCTTGGTGAAAATCCAATAGTGCTTGACGATCCCCCACTTGGTAGTCAGGCTGACCGCGATCCCGGAGAGGATCGCACCGAAGCTCGACCAAGGCAGGATCGTTTGGTCGAAAAGTTCCAGCAGACCGTAGCTGTAATGCGAGGCGGCGACATCGTCAGCGGTGGTGGCGATGATGGTCAAGGTGATCATGACGGCACCGACGCCGAGCCAGCTACCCGAGAATACTACGTGTGTTGTGACCAGCGCTTTCCTCGCCTGGGGAGATACTTGTCCTGCAAGGAGCGCAAGGATGGAGACGGAGAACACCAGGGCGCCGAGGAGGCCGAGCAGGTCGCCCACCGGCGGTAACGCAAGGATCAGCGCGAGTAGGAACAGCAGCCATCCCACGCCGAGGAGTAGCCACCGCGGTGGCTGCACGGATCTTGTCGCCAGAATTCCCACCGCCAAGCTGATGAATGCGCTGGCCGCCCACAGCGGTACGCGAGCGGCTGGCGTGACGGGGATGATCGGAGGTGCGAGAGCCGCTGCGACTGCAAATGCCGCGTACACGAACGCGAGGATGCGCACAGCACGCGGATACGCTGAATCCGACGGTGCCTCCCGAGCGTCCCGAGAGGTGAGCGGTGAGGCGGTGGACGTCACCCGTGTCCTCCTGGCGATTGGCAGTATCACTGCCGCGTCACCATGGCTCGACGATCTCGGCGCCGCTATCCGGGATCGCCCGGATACGACCCTGAGAGCCGCTCGAGGCAGGGGTCGCCCGCCGATGTGATCACGATCTCGGAAGAAAGAACCGTGCCCAGCGCGGCTGATTCTTCCGAGATCGTGATCATCGGGCGGCCTACTCCCACGCCCGAGCTGGAGCAGCGTGCCAGCGGGCGCCTGCTATCCATCACGGATATCACTGCGCCAACCGGGCGGTTCACCGGAACGTGAGCCGTGGGGCGGGGCGGCGGACCCGGACGGGAGCACAAGGAGCCGGAGGGGTGCCGATCGGTTCGGTTACGACCCCAGAGAGTGGGTCGCCGGAGGTCGCACCAGAGCAGCTGGGACTGCTCTTCGTCTATACGGGTGACCACTGGGCGTGGCGAGCCGGGTACTCTCAGGCAACCCTGGCATGGTCTACTCAGCATCCGCCGGGCAGCCGCTCGGTGTTGAACCGTGATCAAACCCCCAGGGGGTTGCGATGACTGCGCTGATCGTGGTCGCCCAAGCGGAGTTGAGCACGAACAACCTGCGTACGTGGATGTTGGACAACGTCGTACCGCTGCTATTGCTGGCCGTGGCGGTACTGCTGCTGTGGCTGGGTGGCGGTAAGGGGGACAACGCCGGGGTGATGCGGCGGGTCGGAGGCGTGATCATCGCGCTGGGAATCGTCGGGCTGGCCGTGTCCGGAGCAGGGGTGAACCTCGGAACGTGGATCGCCAGCCTGTTCAGCGGCTGATCGGAAGGTAAGCACACGTTGCGGATCCGCACCGATGACGACGTCTACCGGGTAGACGCGGTCTGGCTCGGGCCACCGAAGGCGACGTTCCCGTGGCGCGCCCGGTATGTGGCGTGGGGCGTGGGCATGGTGGTGTTTCTCGTGGTGCTCGGCGTCGAGCGCCAGCTGGGCATCGGTTTCAGCTTCTTCTCGACCGGCTGGGCCCTGCTGATCACCATCCTGCTCACCCGGATGATCGGTTCCCGGATCAGCCACGAGCGTCCGCTGACCGCCGTCGCCGCGATGTTGGTCCGCGAGCTCACTGCTCCCAGAAAGAAGACCGCGGCTCGGGGTGGGGCCGCCAGCGCGGCGCGGGTCCGTGTTCAACGCGACCGCCCGCGGCCACGCCAGGGGTGGATGCGTCGTCGGGGACGTTCCAGGAAGGAGGTCAACAGTGTTCGGGCGACGTCCCCCCCGCAGCCGTGAACGCGACCAGCACACCGAACCGAACAATCAGCGCTCGATGGCCGCCATGCCTGCTCCTCGGGGCGGCTCGAACCGGCGCAGCCACACGCTGCCCGGGGATGCCGCGGCCCCCACCTACACCCCCTCCATCGCGTTGCGTTCCATCGACGGGCACCTGGTGCGCAACGGGCAGGAGGTCTACGCCTGGTACCGGCTCGCGCCGCAGCGCTGGTCGTTTCGCTCAGACTCGCAGCGTCAGGACCTGATCCACGCCATCGCCGGCCAGTACGCGGAGTTGCAGGGCCGGTGGATGCACCTACGGGTGACCGCTCGCCCGTACCCGATCCGGATGTGGGCCGAGGCGCATGCGCGCAACGCGGTGAGCCGGCTGCCCGACACCCCCGGTGCGCTGTCCTTCGACGACTACATGGTCGGTGAGCAGCAGCAGCTGCTTGGGCACTCGATGGCCGAGAAGGAGGTCTATCTCGGTGTGCAGGTGCAGACCCGGTCCATGGTGGACCGGGTCGTGGAACGGGCTGCTCCGGTGCTGCGGCGGGTGTTCCCCACCGCCGTCGACGCCGAGTTGGTCGCCATCGACGCCGAGGTCGAGCACCTCGACGGGGTGCTCGGAATCGCCGGGCTGGAGGGTCGGCCGGCCACCGCAGAGGAACTGTCCTGGCTGATGCACCGGTCGTGCTCGCTGGGACTGCCCGCCCCACGCAACCTACCCGCGGTGCCAGGCTCCACCTGGGAGCCCGAAGACCTGGCCAGTTTCACCGACGCCGCGGACTTCCATGCCGAGCCCTACGCGCCCACCCTCACCGTCCGCGGTCGCACCGGTTCCAACGCCGGGACCACCCGCCACGTCGTGGTGCTCACCGTGGGGCAGATGCACGGATTGCGGATCCCGGAGATCGACGACCCCTGGGTGCAGCGCTCGGATCGCCTGCCGGCCGGGGTCGAATGGTCGGCCCGTATCTACGTGCGCCGCCCGGAGGAGGTCGCCGGCGAGCTGCAGCGGCAGATGAACAAGGTGCGCTCCCAGGTGCGGCACTACACCGACGAGCACGACCTCGAGCCGCCGCAGAGCCTGGTCCGCCAGGCCAGCCGAGTGCTGGAGATCGACGACGAGATGACCTCGGGTTTCACCGCGCTGGGCACCAGGGTGCGTTCGTGGTGGCGGCTGGCGGTCTCGGGGCCCACCGATCGGGATGCGCTGCGGCTGGCCCAGCAGCTCCTGGACCTGTACAAGCCCAAGATCGCCATCGAGCATCCCGAGGCGCAGTACGCGCTGGCCCGCGAGTTCATCCCCGGCGAGCCGCTGTCCTCGGGCGCCTACCTGCGCCGCGGTTCGGTGATCTGGGCGGCCTCGGCGGTGCCCACTGCGACCGCGGAGGTGGGGGACCGGCGCGGCATCCTGCTCGGCGAGACCTGCACCGCCACCCGGCGACCCGTTGCCTGGGACCCCTGGATGGCCCAGGAGATCCGGGACTCCTCCGGTTTGACCGCGTTGGTGGCCGGGCTGGGCGGCGGCAAATCCTTCCTCGGCGGCGGGATCGTTTACAAGACGCTGCGTTCCGGCGCGTACTGGACCCTGCTGGACCCCTCCGGCCCGCTGGCCAAGCTGTGTGAATTGCCCGAGCTGCGGCCTTACGCCCGGCCGATCAACCTGCTCAACGCCCAGCCCGGCATCCTCAACCCCTACCGGGTGGTCGCCGAGCCTGAGCTGGCGCATTACCTCGATGAGGAGGACCCGGAGCGGGCCTGGCGGCGGGAGAAGGCGCTGACTGCCGCCACCCGGCGCCGGCTGGTACTCGATGTGCTCACCGGAGTGCTGCCCTTCGAGGTCGCCCGGATGGCCAAGACCCGGATCGTGCTGCTGCGCGCGGTCCGGGCGGTGGGCGGGCGACCCGACGCACACCCCGGGCAGGTGTTCGAGACGCTGCGCCGTGATCCGTCCGAACATCACGAACACGCCATCGTGGTCGCCGACTTCCTCGATGAAATGCGCGAGCGCATGTCGTTGCTCATTCCCGAAGACGGCGCCGACCCCTACACCGAGGTTCGCGACGACCGGCTCACCGTGCTCACCATGTCCGGTCTGCCCCTGCCCAAGGACACCGTCGGCCGGGAGCACTGGACTGATGCCGAGTCGCTCGGAGTGGAGCTGCTCAACCTCGCGGCGTGGCTGACCCAGCGGTCGATCTACGAGCGCCCCCGCGACCAGCGCAAGGGGGTGTGGATCGACGAGGCGTTCTTCCTGTCCGAGGTCCCCACCGGTCGGGTGCTGATGAACCGCTTCGCCCGTGACTCCCGCAAGTGGAACGTGCGCGTTCTGCTGTCGTCGCAGATCCCGGCGGACTTCCTCAAGATCCAGGGCTTCGTGTCGCTGCTGGACTCGGTATTCGTCGGGCGGCTAGACGATGAGCCCGCGCAGTCCGATGCGCTGCGACTGCTCAAGGTGCCCATCGAGGCCGGCTACGAGCAGGTGGTGGCGTCGCTGGGGCGTCGCCCTGGCGGTGACCGGTTGGCCACCGTGCGGGACCGGGCACCTCGGCAGTTCATCTTCGGCGATGGCGCCGGGGGAGTGGAGCGCGTCCGGGTGGACTTCTCCGGCGCTCACCTGGAGCATCTGTGCGCCGCGCTGGACACCACTCCGGATGCGCTGCGCGGTGGCGTCGGGGGGGTCGCCGTCGGGGATGCCGACGCCCCCGACGGCGAGCTGCATCCAGCCGACCCACCTGGTTCCCCCTCCGAACCAGTGGTCCAGCCCCAGCGCGACGGGACCGCGCGGGAGACCACCACCAGGGCGAGAGCATGACGATCCGGGTGCTGCGCGGCAGGACGGCCGTAGTGCTGCTGCTGGTGGTCATCGCCCTGCTTGGCATGCAGGCTGCGCTGGGGTCTGCAGCGTGGGGGTCACCAGCGCTGGAGCAGGTCCCCGGAGCCGACGACTGCAAGGATGCACCCAATCCGGAGCGACCCGGGGCCGGCATGGTCGGCGCCATCGACCCGACGCCGTTGCAGGCCGGCACGCCGGGCAGCGTCTACCACGAGGTCGGCTACGCCGGGCTGGTGTGGCACACCTACGACCTGGGCTGCGGTCCATCGGGCCTGCGAAACCCGAACGCGGTGATCGACACCTGGACTGGCAGCCTGCTGTTCAACATCGGTAAGGCGGTCGTGGGCGCCACCAACGGGCTGCACTACGCGCTTGCCGACGGAGGTCTGCTGGCCCCGCTGAACGACCTGATCGTCTCGGGCACCGTCGCGCTCTACGACACCGTGTACGCGCCCTGGTTCGGGTTGATCGCGGTGCTGCTGGCGATCGTGCTGTTCCGGTCGATCTGGCGGGGTGACCTCGCCACGGTCAGCAAACGGGCCGCGTGGGCGCTGGCCGGCATCTGGCTGGCCTCAGCGACGTACCTGACCCCGCTGCTGTACACCCAGGTGCTCGATGGGGTGCTGGTCGAGGGCAGCAACCAGGTCCGCACCGGCTTCCTCAACGAGGTCGGCATCGAGCAGCGCGATGCGCTGCCGACCCTGCTGCATGACCAGATCATCTACCACAACTGGCTACGCGGAGTGTTCGGTTCCCCGGACGGTCCGCAGGCCGAGCAACTGGGTCGCGACCTGGTCCGCGCGCAGGCCTTCACCAAGCAGGAGATCGCGGACGGCGCGGACGATCCGCAATCCGGTGTGGCCGAACGCAAGAAGCAGGAGTACAAGGCCATCGCCGAGCGGACGGGCAGCTCCTACGGCTACTTCCAGGGGGTGGATGGCAACCGAATCGGCGTCGGGATCCTCGCCGCCCTCCAGTCGGTGATGTTCGGGCTGTTCCAGTTCCTCGCCCAGGCAGCATTGTTGCTGGCCCAGGTGCTGCTGCGGGTGGTCATCCTGCTCGGTCCGGTCATCGGCCTGATCGCAATCCTGCACCACGAACTGCTGCGCGGCGTCGGTCGCGTCGTCGGTGCCGCACTGCTCAACGTCGTGGTGCTGTCGGCGCTGGCCGCGCTGCACACGCTGGTGATGGTGTGGGTGTTCGACCCCGCCCGCAACATCTCGGTGCTCGCCGAGATGTTGCTCGCCGGGATGATCACACTGGTGATGTTGCTGGTGTCCCGCCCGGTCCGCCGGATGTGGCAGATGATGGAGCTGTCGGTGGGTGCGGTGGGTGGCGCGCTGCCCGCCGCACCACCGGGCGTGCTGGCGCGGCTGCGGCGGCGCAGGGCAGGCGCTGAGCCCACCCCGTCGGAGCGGTTCTGGGAGGAGACCCGCGGCACCGAGGCTGATCAGGGCGCGCCGACCGGAGACCCGGCGCCCGGCAGCCGCGTGCGCCCGGAGTCCGGCGTACCGGTGGTGGTCGTGGCCGAGCGGTTGGACCGCCCCGCGGGTGGTCTGGCGGCAACCCCAGTGCTCGGGCCCGGCGGCCCCGGTGGACCCGGACGAGGTGGCGACGCGGCGCTGAGCACACCGGACGAGGCCGCCGCACGGCCGGTTCATACAGCTGCGTTGCCGACCGGGTTCAGCTCGGCGGAAAGCGGTGGCACCCGGGTCGCCGATCTGCTGCCGCCGGTCGTGAACCCAGTCGGGGATCGGGCCGGCGAGGAGCCGGTGTACGTGCCGTCGGCGTCGGGCAACCTGCGCGCGCCGCGGCAAGCCGAGCTGGAGGAGGTGGCCGGGCGCCCGGTGTGGGTGGTGTACCGGCCCTCGGCCGGGCTCGAAGTCGGCGTGGACGGCACCAACAGTGACACCGTCCGGACCACGGACTGAGCGGGGAGGCCAGCGCTGTGCCGATCCGCACCCACCGCGGCCGCGCGGCCGTCTATCGCACGTTCTGGGGCTGGCCGGTGCGTTCCCCCAGGCATCTCGTCGGCACTGCACTGGCGCTCGTCTTGATTGCCGTCGGGGTCGGGCTGGCGCTGCCCGAGAGCGGGGTTGGCCCAGTTCGGGCGGCGCCGTCGAGCAGCCCGCGGGTCAACCCGTTGCCTCCGGCCTCCCACCGGGCGGCTGTGCCCGGCCCCGCCCTTGTGGGGCCGGCTCAGGTGCCTTCTCGCAGCGCCCCGGCCCCGGTCGCCGCGCTGACTGTCGCGCGCTCCTGGGTGCAGGCGTTTCTCACCGTCCCGCCGGGCATCAGCTCGGCGCGCTGGATCGAGCAGCTGCGGCCGTACACCACCGACGAGTTGTTGCCCGAACTGCGCTCTGTTGACCCGGCGAACGTGCCTGAGGCGCAGATCACCGGCGAGCCGCGAACGGTCAGCTCGGGCGAGGGTTCGGCTGAGGTGGACGTGCCGACCACCGGCGTGGTGGTGCGGCTGCTGCTGGTCTCTACCCCGACCGGGTGGCGAGTGGCCGGTTACCAGCGGGCGGGTTGACCGTGCGGCGGTGGCTGGTCGGGCTGGTGGTCGTCGGCTTGCTCGGCGGCCTCATCGCGGTGGCCGCGATCTCCGTCTTGCTCGGCGGCGTCGGTTCCGGCGACTGGAGGTTCGGGGCGCCGTGCGGCTCGGTGCTCACATCTACTGATCCGCGGGAAGCGCCGCAGGTGGCCGTGCGGGTCAGCGACCTCGACTCCGAGCAGCGGGCCATCGTCGACCTGATCATCGCGATCGGAAAGCAGCGCGGGCTGCCGCCGCGGGCGTGGCAGATCGCGATCCAGGCCGGGATGACCGAGTCCCGGCTGCATAACCTCCATTACGGCGACCGGGACTCGCTGGGCATCTTCCAGATGCGCCCCTCGATGGGGTGGGGCAGCGTCGCCCAGGTCACCGATCCCGTCTATCAGATCAACAAGTTCTACGACGTGCTGCTGACGGTGCCCAACTGGGAAACCCGACGGCCGGGGGACATCGCGCAGGCCATCGAGCGGTCTGCCTTCCCGTTGCGTTACCACCAGTGGGAGCCGCTGGCCGTCAACGTGATCAACACCGTGGGCGGTGATGTCGCGGAGTTCGTCCAGGCCTCCTGCACCACGCCGCTCCCAGCACCCACTGAGATCGCCGGGCGGGCGATGCAGTTCGCGCTCGGCGAAGTTGGCAAGCCCTATGTTTGGGGCGCCACCGGCCCGCATTCCTACGATTGCTCGGGGTTGATGTTGCGAGCCTACGAGTCGGCTGGGGTCACGTTACCCCGGGTGTCGCGGCAGCAGTACTGGGCCGGTACCCAGCTGCCGGTGCGCCAGGCGCAGCCGGGCGACCTGCTGTTCTGGGCTTATGACACCTCGAACCCCGATAGCATCCACCACGTTGCGATGTACTTGGGTAACGGTCAGATGGTCGAGGCGGCCAATCAAACGGTGCCGCTGCGGCAGCGGGCCGTGAGCTTCGACGAGCACGAACTGATGCCGCTCGCGGTCCGGCCCGGCGTGCCGGTCGCCGCGGAGGCTTGACATCCGGAGGTGACGGTGTACGCGTCGGACCCGATCCCGCGACCGGCCGGTCGGCCGGCTTCGGCTACTCCGCTACGGGACCATCTCGCGCTGGCGACGCTGGGAGTCGATGAAGGCTATGTCGTGCTGCCCCGGTCGCTGGCCGAGGAGATGCCGCTGCCGTGGCAGCAGCAGATGGCCTACCTGATCAATGAGTTGCACCAAACCTACGGCGACCTCCCGTGGCCGATCTACCGGGTGGTGCCCAGCCGCACCGAACGGCTGGTCGATCTCGATGAGGGCCAGCTCGCCGAGGCTGGGTACCTGCTCGAGATCGACACCAGCGGCGAGCTCGTGTACCGGGATCGGGACGACGCCGTGGTAACCGATCCGCAGTCCCGGGAGGTCTTGGTGTCCTGCTTGGACCCGATACCCCGCCGTCCCTCCAGTCTCCAACCGCCATTCGGAGCCGATTAGCGGTCTGGGGGGCTGGCGAACAGCTAATCGGCTCCGAATGGCGGGCGCGGTGCGAAGGAGGCAGCGTTGGACCTGTCTGCGCTCACGATCGGGGTGTTGGGTGGTACCGGGGCGCAGGGGCATGGGCTGGCTTACCGCTGGGCGGTCGGAGGATTGTCAGTGGTGATCGGATCCCGGGACGTCGGTCGGGCCGAGCAGGTCGCGGTCTCGCTGCGGGCACGCTCCGGCTCGCAGCGGGTGCGTGGTGCGGACAATGCCGGCTGCGCGGCCGAGTCGGACCTGGTCCTGGTGGCGGTGCCCTTCGACGGTCACGCCGCGCTGCTCGAGTCGCTGCGCTCGCCGCTGGCTGGCAAAATCGTGATTGACTGCGTGAACCCGCTCGGTTTCGACAAGCGGGGTCCGTTTTCTCGGGTCCTGCCGGAGGGCAGCGCCGCCGCCCAGGCCCAGGCCCTGTTGCCCGAGTCCCGCGTCACGGCGGCGTTCCACCACATCTCCGCGGTGCTGCTGGATAACCCCGAGGTGACCAGCCTGGACATCGACGTGCTGGTGCTGGGTGACGACCGCGAGGACACCGATCTGGTGTGCGCGCTAGCCGACGCGATACCCGGCGTGCGTGGCATCTACGGCGGGCGGCTGCACAACGCCGGCCAGGTGGAGGCGCTCGCAGCTAACCTCATCGCGATCAACAAGCGATACCGCACACACACCGGCATCCGGATCACCGGCCTCTAACCCCGGCGTGTCCGGCTCCCATGCCCGGTGTGTTCGGCTCCCAGGTGCGGTATGTCCGCATTTCAAGCACACCGGAGTGACCGGAGGAACGGGGTCTCCTAACGTGTCGGCACGTGGTCTCCGAACTGCCCGACGACGCCCAGCGGTGGACCGCCGCCGAGCGGGAGCTGGCCGTGCAGATGCTCGAGGGCCGGACTGTAGTCGTCAACGTGCGCCGCGGCGGTCCGCATCGCCACCTTGTGCCGTGGCTGCTGGACCGAGGAATGATCACTTACGTCGGTCACGCCGGATCACGCCACTCCTGGCCGCAATCGGATTTCGCCAACCCGTTCGTGAAACAGGCCGGCACCGACCGGGGAGCGATGGTGCGCCGCTACCGCGAATGGCTCACCGAGCAACCGGAACTGCTCGCCCGGATCGGTGACGGGGAACTGACCGGGCGAGCGCTGGGTTGCTGGTGCGCACCGCAGCTCTGCCATGCCGACGTCCTCGCCGAGCGGACCGCCTCGTGACCCGGCACCAGACCGATGAGCACTAACGCAGGACACACCGTGCTTGAGAGCCGGACACGCGGGAGGGGGTTAGTGGTAGGTGTGTTCCGGGCCTGGGTACGCGCCTGAGCGAACCTCCTCGGCGAAGCGGCTCGCGGCGTCCCACAGCCCGTTGCCGAGCCCGGCGTAGGTCTTGACGAACTTTGGCATACGGCCGCCGGGAACGCGGAAGGCCGCCATGTCCTGCCACACCATGACCTGGGCGTCGCAGTCCGGTCCCGCGCCGATGCCGATGGTGGGCACCTCGGTGGCTGCGGTGATTCGAGCAGCGAGTTCGGTGGGCACCACCTCCAGCACGATGGCGAACACGCCCGCTGCTTCCAGCGCCTTCGCGTCCTCCACCAGCCGCTCGCCCTGCTCGCCGCGTCCCTGCACCGCGTAACCCCCCAAGGCGTGCACCGACTGCGGGGTGAGCCCGAGGTGGGCCATCACCGGCACGCCGGCCTCGGTCAGCGCCTCAACCTGGGGCACCACCCGGCGACCGCCCTCCAGCTTCACCGCATGGGCGCCGGCCTCCTTGAGGAACCGCGCCGCGGTGTGCAGCGCCTGCGCAGGTGAGGACTGGTAAGAGCCGAAGGGCAGGTCAGCGACGACGAGCGCGCGACGAGCCCCGCGGACCACCCCGCGCGCTAGGGGTATCAGTTCGTCGACGGTCACCGGCACCGTCGTCTCGTAGCCGTACACGACGTTGGCCGCGGAGTCACCGATCAGCAACACGGGAATGCCCGCGGCATCCAGAAGAGTCGCGGTGGAGTAGTCGTAGGCGGTGAGCATCGCCCACTTTTCGCCGCGACGCTTGGCCGCGAGAAGGTCCTGAATCCTGACCCGCTTGACCTTCTGGTCCGGGCCGATCGGACCGCCGTACAGGGTCGGCTCGACAGCAGCTGCGGTCATCGTTGACCGTCCTCCCTCGAGGCCGGCAGTCGTCGCCGGTCCCCGGGTTGTGCCGGATGGCTGATACCAAAAGCGTGGCACCGAAGTCAGTGCCTGGCATTAGCGTGCGACGAGACTCACAGGTGAGGAGAGCCATGACCGTATCGATACCGACACCGACGCCGCGCGTCACCCCGCCGCTCGTCGCTGACGAGCGGGCGATGCTGGCCGCCTGGCTGGACTATCACCGCGCCACCCTGGAGACCAAGTGCACCGGGGTATCCGAGAAGGCGCTGCGCGAGTGCCTCGAGGGCCACCCCTCACCGTTGTCGCTACTGGGATTGGTGCGGCATATGGCCGACGTCGAGCGGGCCTGGTTCCGGCGCGGGGTGGCACCTGGTCGAGGAGTACGCGCGGCACAACGGACACGCGGACCTGCTGCGGGAGCGCATTGATGGCGCCACTGGCGAGTAGGTGCCGCGGGAGCGCGCACAGGATGCGGACACACTGTGCATGAGAGGCCGACACACCGGGCATGAGAGGCCGACACACCGGGGGTTAGGATTGTTCGCGCCAGCGGTTGGTGATCGGCAGTCGTCGATCCCGGCCGAATGCTTTCAAAGTGATCTTTGTGCCGGGGGGGTACTGCCGGCGTTTGTATTCCGCGGCGTCGACCAGCTGCACGATGTGCTCGATCAGGTCCGGCTCGAATCCCGCGGCCACCAGATCGCCGAAGCCGCGGTCGCCCTCCACATAGCCGTCGAGTATGGCGTCGAGCAGCATGTAGTCGGGCAGCGAATCAGTGTCGAGCTGGCCGGTACGCAGCTCAGCCGAGGGCTGCTTGCCGATCGAGCTCGGCGGGATCGGTGGGGTCTCCCCTCGCTTCTCGGCCACCGCATTACGCCACCGCGCCAGTGCCCACACCGCCGTCTTGGGCAGGTCCTTGATCGGCGCGAACCCACCGACGGCGTCGCCGTAGATCGTCGAGTAGCCCACCGCCAGCTCGGATTTGTTCCCGGTCGCCAGCACAAGATGGCCATGCTGATTCGACAGCGCCATCAGAGTCACTCCCCGGCAGCGGGCCTGGACGTTCTCCTCGGCGACTCCGGTAAGTCCGAGCTGCTCCACGAACACGTCGACCATCTTCCCGATCGGCTGCACCTGGTAGTGCAGACCGGTGCGCTCGGCGAGGTCGGCGGCGTCGGATCGGGAATGCGGAGAGGAATACGACGAGGGCATGGACACGCCGTACACCGCGCCGGCACCCAGCGCATCCACCGCCAGCGCGGCACATACCGCGGAGTCGATCCCGCCGGACAGCCCGAGCACCACCGAGCGGAATCCATTTTTGCGCGCGTAGTCGCCCAGGCCCGTGACCAGTGCACCCCATACCTCGGCCTCGTCGGACAGCGGCTCGGCAACCGCCGCAGCGGGCACCGGCGGGTAGGGCGGCAGCGGGTCGTCGGTGAGGACCACCCGGGCAACGTCCAGCCCGGCAAAACGGCCCGCTGGCCTGGCCGACCGGCCGGGCAGGTCCAGGTCGAGCACCAGAAGTTGCTCGCAGAACTGCGGTGCCCGCAACAGCAGTTCGCCACGCCCGCCGACCACCATCGAGTCGCCGTCGAAGACCAGCTCGTCCTGGCCCCCGACCAGGTTGGCGTAGGCCAGTGGCGCGCCCGCTTCGGTGGCGCGGCGAGTCACCAGCGCCAGGCGAGTGTCGTCCTTGTCGCGCTCGTAGGGCGAGGCGTTGGGGGCGACCACCAGGTCCACTCCGGCCTGTGCCAGCGCGGTGATCGGGCCGCCTGCCTGCCAGATGTCCTCGCAGATCACCATCCCGATCTCCAAGCCGTGCAGCCGGAACACGGTCAGGGTGGTACCGGGGATGAAATAGCGGCGTTCGTCGAACACCCCGTAATTGGGCAGGTGATGCTTGAACTGGCGGGCCACCACCCGGCCGCGGTACAAGACCGCGACTGCGTTGCGGGGGCCGTGGGTATCGGAGTCCAGATATCCGACGACGGCGGCCAACTCCCCGCAGCCGTCCTCAGCGAGCTGCGTGGCCAGGGCAGTCAGAGCCTGCGCCGACCCGGCGGCGAAAGATTCGCGCATCGCCAGGTCCTCCACCGGATAACCGGTCAGCGCCATCTCGCCGAACACCACAAGGTGCGCGCTGGCGGCGCTGGCGTCCCGGCAGCAAGCAGCGATCGTCGTGGCGTTGCCCGCGAGATCACCCACGCAGGGGTTCACCTGAGCCAAGGCCAGACGGAGCTGCGCCATGACCTCATCATCCAGCACAGTTGCGGGGAGCCACACCGAACATCTACTCGGAACTCACTAGGATTCGCCGAATGCCTCGCCTGTTGTGCCCGCTGCGGCTGACCGCTGTCCTGGCGACCGTGCTCGCTCTCGTTGGTTGTGCTGCCGAGGCCACCGGGGACCGCCAGCCCGCCGACGTCGCTGGGCCAAGCCCGGGTGCCCAACGCGACGGGGATCCGACCGGCCCGGTGCCACCGGGGTTGGAGCGGTTCTACGGCCAGAATCTGACCTGGGGCGGCTGCCAGGAGTTCGCCACCACCGAGCGCGCTCAGGACTCGTTCGCGGACCCCGCGCTGCAGTGCACCCGGGTGGAGGTGCCGCTGGACTACGCAAACCCGCAAGGGCGCACCGCTCGGCTCGGACTGCTGCGCCGTCCTGCAGACAACCCGCAAGAGCGGCTGGGTTCCCTGCTGGTGAACCCCGGAGGTCCCGGTGCTTCGGGGATGAGCGCGGTGGCGTCGCTGGCCGGGGCGGTGGGCGGCACCGATCTGGGCCGCCGCTTCGACCTGGTCGGGTTCGATCCTCGAGGGATCGGTGCCAGCGAGCCGAAGATCGTCTGCCGGAATACTCAGGAGCAGGATGCCGAGCGGCTCGACCTCGACCTGGACACCTCGCCGGCTGGGATCGCCCAGACCGAGGCTGAGAACCGCGCCTACGCAGGGCTGTGCGCCGAGCGGTTAGGCCAGGATGTGCTCGCCAACGCCGGGACCAGAGACGTCGCGCGGGACATGGACGTGATGCGGTCGGTGCTGGGTGATGACAAGCTCAACTACCTGGGTTACTCCTACGGAACCCGGATCGGTGCCGCCTATGCTGAACAGTTCCCGGGCAATGTGCGGGCGATGGTGCTCGACGGCGCGCTGGACCCGGATGAGGTCCTGGTGGAGAGTCTGGTGAATCAGGGCGCGGGGTTCCAGAAGTCGTTCGACGCGTTCGTCGGCTGGTGTCTCTCCCAGCCACAGTGCTGGCTGGGCAACACCCCGAAGGAACAGGCCAGCCAGAGGTTCCAGGAGTTGTTGCGGCCGCTGACCGCAGCGGCGCTACCGGTCGGCAACCGCCAGCTTTCTTACAACGACGCCACCATCGGCGCGATCCAGGCGCTGTACAGCGACCAGTTCTGGCCGGTGCTCAACCGGGGCCTCACCCAGCTGGTCGCCGGGGACGGCTCCACCCTGCTGGCCCTGGCCGACATTTACTACCAGCGTGACCAGCAGGGGTACTCGGGCAGCCAGGACGCTTTCAAAGCGGTCCGCTGCCTGGACGATCCTCCGGTGACCGATCCGGCGGTGGTCCGGGAGGCCGATCGGCGCTACCGGGAGGTCGCGCCGTTCCTCGATGACGGGAATCCACCGTCGGCGGCCCGGGACGCCTGCGCTTTCTGGCCGGTGCCCCCGACCTTCGAGCCAGGCAAGCCGAAGGTGGACGGATTACCGATGGTGCTGGTGATCTCCACGACTGGTGATCCGGCAACCCCCTACCAGGCGGGGGTGGAGCTCGCCGAGCAGCTCCACGGCACGTTGCTCACCTTCGAGGGCCAGCAGCACACGGTGGCCCTGCAGGGTCAGAAGTGCGTGGACGAGACGGTATCGGACTACCTGGTACGGCTCACCCTGCCGAATCGCAAGAGGCTGTGCGTCGCCGGAACGTGAGTGCTGGGTGCCCGCCCTGCATTGCTGATCAGCAGGGCACCGATCGCACCGAGCAGGCACACCGCCGAGGTGAGCAGGAAGATCTCTCGATACTGGGTGCGCAGCGCGGCGTCCAGGAACAGCTGGTAGTCGGCAAGCTGGCGCTGGTAGGCCTCTGGGCTGACCCCGAAGGGCAGCGGGGTGGCCAGCGCAGCGGTGAGTTCGCGGAATCGGTGCAGTCCCCACGCCGACAACGCCGCGACCCCGACGAGCATGCCGGTCATCCGGGCCACCACGACCGCGGCGGAAGCGACACCGTGTCGGTCGGCTGGAGTGGCGCGCAGCGCCGCCGCGGACAGCGGCGCGATCACGAGGCCGAGTCCGAATCCGGCCAGTGCCAGGTCGGAGTCCAGCCGAGGCACGGTCAGCAGACCGAGGTCGTGGCGGGCAGCCAAGACGTCCACGGGCCATCCCGCTACCAGCAGATAACCTGCGGCGGCCAGCAGCATGCCGGTGACGGCCACCACGGCGTCACCGACCCGGCCTGCTACAAACCCCCCGATCAGCGCGCCCACCGGAAGCGCCACCAAGAACCGGACCAGGAGCACGGTCGCGCCGGCGGCGTCGCGGCCCAGCAATGTCTGCGCGTAGAGCTGGACGTCGACCAGGGTCACCATCAAGGCTGCCCCGGCGGCCAGGCTGACTCCCAGGGAACCGAGGAAGACCCGCCACCACATGCCGTCGGGATCCAGCAGCCGAATCGTCGCCCACCGCTCCCAGAACACGAAGGCGATCCCCGTGACAGCGGCCACCCCCAGGGCCGGCCACCCCCATGGCGGCAGCACCCCACGGTCGGGCTCGGGGTTGTACAGCCCCACTACCAGCAGCCCCAGGGTGAGCGCGAGCAGCCCGCCGCCGACGAGGTCCAGCGGTGCGCGATCCCGGGATTGCACCCCCCCGGACCGGGTAGCAGCCGGTACCGCCAGCTGCACCGCCACCATTGCGGCGAGTGCTATCGGGACGTTCACCCAGAAGACACCGCGCCAGCCGGCCAGCGCAGCGACCGCGACGCCGTACAGCGGGCCCAGCACGCTGCCCAGTTCCTGGGCAGCGCCCAGCGCGCCCAACGCGGTGGATCGGCCACGATCCGGCCACAGGTCAGCGGCCAGCGCCATCGACACCGGCAGCAGCGCGCCACCGGCAATGCCCTGCAGCGTCCGGCCGGCCACCAGCAGCGGCAACGTTTCCGCTACCGCGGTGGCCGCCGACCCGAGGGCGAACACGACCAGGCAGGCCTGCAGCAGCGCGCGCCGGCCGAAGCGGTCGGACGCCTGACCCAGCAGCGGCATCGCGGCGACATAGCCCAGCAGGAAGCCGGTGACGATCGGGGTGGCCCGCTCCAAGCGATTCAGTGGCACCTGCAGGTCGCGGATGATGTCGACCAGCAAGCTGACGACGACATAGGCGTCCAGCGCCGCAAGAAGGGTGACCAGTGCGCCGGCGCCCAGCGCCAGCCCGCGACGGCGAACCGGGGTTGCCGTCGTGGTCATCGAAGGAAGCCGGGATCAGGCGGGCGCGGTGATGTCGACCGGGACGTCATACTCCGAGAAGCGAACGGTGATCGTGCCTGCCGGATCGGTCGCCGGGAACTGGGCCTGCACCAGCCGCGACCCCTGCACGGCGATCCAGATCTGACCGGTCTTGTCCCGGGGTGGCCCGGGTACGAGCGTGCTGAGTGGCTGCGCCGGGAAGTTGACCCGTAACCGGTAGCTGTCCACTCCACCGACCTGCTCACGGGCTTCGGTGGCGGCCCCCGTGCCGCTGGCGAGCACTGCCGCGACGCCCCGGTCCGGATTCAGGATCACCGACGGGTCATACACCGCACCGGCCAAGGACAACGGCAGCTTCTGGACCGGACCTGTCGGGGGACGCAGGTAGAGCGTCTCGCCGAGAATCACGAACTCCAGCTCGACGACCTGCCCACCCTGCTCGAGACTGGCGGTGCCCTTCGCCGAACCCTCCTGGGTCAGCTGGCCGTTGGCGGACTGAAGGCGGATTTCTGGCACATTGCCCTGGACGTCGACGTTGAACCGGGTGCTGGTCACCGTCCGCATCGCCGTAGATGAGTCGGCAAGCAACCGGGCGCCGTCGGGAAGGGCGGTTTTCTGCTCGTCGGCTGCGCTACAGGACGTGAGCGCAGCGATGACCAGAGCGGCGAACAGGGCGAAAAGGCGCAGATGTCGGCGCGGCATGGTCGCATCGTAGGGGGCGGACAACACGACCGTCACCCGCAGTCCTCTACCCTGCGCGCATGGATCGCCAGCAGGAGTTCGTGCTGCGCACGCTGGAGGAACGTGACATCCGGTTCGTCCGGTTGTGGTTCACCGACGTGCTGGGTTACCTCAAGTCGGTGGCTGTGGCGCCGGCCGAGTTGGAGGGAGCCTTCGCCGAGGGCATCGGTTTCGACGGGTCGGCCATCGAAGGTTTTGCCAGGGCATACGAGTCCGACATGGTCGCCAAGCCGGATCCCTCCACCTTTCAGGTGCTGCCGTGGGAGAACCCGAACGGGGCGCACTACTCCGCCCGGATGTTCTGCGACATCGCGATGCCCGACGGTTCGCCGTCGTGGGCCGACCCTCGGCACGTGCTGAGCCGAGGGCTGTCCAGGGCAGCGGAGTCCGGGTTCACCTGCTATGTGCACCCCGAGATCGAGTTCTACCTGCTGCGCGACCTGCCCGACAACGGTTCCGAGCCGGTGGCCGCCGACTCCGGCGGGTACTTCGACCAGGCCAGCCACGACGCTGCGCCGCACTTTCGCCGGCACGCCATCGAGGCGCTCGAGCAGATGGGCATCTCGGTGGAGTTCAGCCATCACGAGGGCGCCCCTGGCCAGCAGGAGATCGACCTGCGCTACGCCGACGCGCTCACCATGGCCGACAACATCATGACCTTCCGGTATGTGGTGAAGGAGGTTGCGATCACCCAGGGAGTGCGCGCCTCGTTCATGCCCAAGCCCTTCACCGCCCGGCCGGGGTCGGCCATGCACACCCACATGAGCCTGTTCGAGGGTGACCGCAACGCATTCCACGACGACGACGACCCCTACGAGCTCTCCGACACTGGTAGAGCATTCGTTGCCGGGGTGCTGCAGCACGCTCGGGAGATCACCGCGGTGACCAACCAGTGGGTGAACTCATACAAGCGACTGATCACCGGCGGAGAGGCCCCGACTGCGGTGTGCTGGGGACACGCGAACCGCTCGGCGCTGGTGCGGGTGCCGATGTACTCGCCGGGTAAGGCGTCCAGCCGGCGGGTGGAGATCCGTACCCCGGACTCGGCATGCAATCCCTACCTCGCCTACGCGGTGGTCCTCGCCGCAGGGTTGCGTGGTGTGCAGGAGGGCTACGAGCTGCCGCCCGCCGCCGAGGACGACGTGTGGGCGCTGTCTGAGCGGGAACGTCGGGCGGCGGGCTACGCGCCGCTGCCGCAGAACCTCTCCGAGGCACTCGTCGAGATGGAGAACTCCGAACTGGTCGCGGAGGCCCTCGGTGAGCACGTGTTCGACTTCTTCCTGCGCAACAAGCGCGCCGAGTGGGACAACTACCGCCGCCACGTGACGGCCTACGAGCTGCGCACCTACCTACCCGTCCTCTAACCGGCGTGTCGTGCTCTCCTGCCCGGTGTGTCAGGCTGCGGTGCACACCTGCAAGGCAGCCTGTGCTCGAGTATTCGATCGACGTGCCGGGCTGCCCCGGGTCACCATGGCGCGGTGGACGTCCAGTTGCACCACAACCTCGCGGAGTTCGTCGCGCTGATCCGGCCCCTGCTGGAGCGCGATCCGGTCCGCCACACCAGCGTGCTCACGCTGACCCATCTGTTGATGCGGGCATCCGAGGCCGAGGATCCCCCGGTGCTGCTGACCGTCCACCGCGGGGAATCCCTCGCCGGGGCGGCGATCTGCACACCGCCCTGGCCCCTGATCGTCAGCGCGCTGCCGGCGGGGTGTGCCGGTGCCGCGGTCGAGGTGCTCGCTGTCGGGTACCCGGCCCTGCCCGGCGCGTTCGGGCCTCGCGACGAGGCGGAAGCGTTCGCCGGGAACTGGTCGGCGCGCACCGGTGCATCGATGCACGAGCGGATGGCGCAGCGGCTGTTCGCCCTGCAGGGGCTCACCCCACCGGCTGGTATGCAGGGCACGGTGCGGCAGGCCGGCATCGGCGACCTCGAGCTGCTGGCGCAGTGGCGGCAGGACTTCGCCGACGAGGCGAACGGCGGCCTTCGCGGCCGCGGCAGCGCAGCGCAGCAGAACCGGCGCGCTCTGGCGGCGGGCAACGTGGCGCTGCTGTGGGAGGTCGCCGGCCAGCCCGTGGCCTGGGCATCGGCGAGTGCCCCGTTGGCAGGCATGTCCCGGATCGCACCGGTGTACACGCTGCCGCAGCATCGCGGGAACGGGTACGGCAGCGCGGTGACCGCGGCGGCCGCAGGCTGGGCCCGGCAGGCCGGCGCGAAGCAGGTGGTGTTGTTCACCGACCTGGCTAACCCGGTCACCAATCTGATCTACCCACGGATCGGGTTCCGTCCAGTGCTCGACGCGGTCGAGTTCGCGTTCACGCCCGCCCCGTGCGGATGAGTTAGCGAGTGAAGACGATCTTGCCGGCGGTGTCGCCGTCGAGCATCGCTGTGAAGCCCTGCTCTGCGTCGGACATCGGCAGCGTCGCGCCGATGTGCGGGCGCACCCCGGTGATGTCCAGGAAGGACAGCAGATCGCGAAGCTCGTCGCGGGTCCCCATGGTGGAGCCGACCATCCGCAGCTGCAGGAAGAACAGCCGCTGTAGCTCGGCGCGATCGGCGTCCCCGCTGGTGGCGCCGGAGCAGACGATGATCCCGCCCGGCTTGAGTGCTTTCGCCGAATGCGACCAGGTGGTCCTGCCGACGGTCTCGAACACTGCGTCGACTCGCTCCGGCAGCCGCGTACCGGGTTCGAACGTCCCATTCGCGCCCAGCGAGCGGGCCAGCTCTCGCTTCATCTCGGTGCGCCCGGTCACCCACACCCGCATCCCGGCGGCCCGGCCGAGCTGGACCAGGGCAGTGGATACCCCGCCTGAGGCACCCTGCACGAGCATGGTCTGCCCGGGCCGCAGCCCGGACTTCACGAACAGCATCCGGTAGGCGGTGAGCCAGGCGGTGCCCATGCAGGCGGCCTCGGGGAAGGTCAGCGACGCCGGCTTGGGCAACACATTGCGCGCCGGCACGACGACGGTGTCGGCGAAGCTGCCCTGCAGTTTCTCGGTGAGCAGTGTGCGGCGCGGGTCCAGGGTTTCGTCGCCGATCCAGCCCGGGCTGGTGATGATGGAGTGCAGCACCACCTCGGACCCGTCGGGCAGCACGCCGGCGCCGTCACAGCCCAGGATCATCGGGAACTGCTCGGGTGTGATGCCCACTCCCCGCAGCGTCCACAGATCGTGCATGTTCAAGCTGGCGGCGCGCACAGTGACCGCGACCTGGCCGTCGGGAACTTCGGGATCGGGGCGGTCACCGATGCGTAGGGAGGCCAGCGGGTCTTCGTGATTCGGCTCGGCGGCATAGACGGCGAACATGCGCCCAACCTAACGCCGGCCGTCGGCGCGCACATCCACGCGAGATACCCTGCGCTCGTGCTGTGGGCGGGGTGGGACGCGGTGATCCGCTGGTGGGACGGGGTGGAGCTGTGGCTCACCCAGCTCGGGCTCGCCCTGCAAGTGGCCCTACTCATGCTGGTGCTGCTGCCGGTCTGCTGGTGGGCGGCCCGGGGCATCGACCGGGTGTTCGGCCTGGCTTTTGACCGGCTCGGCCGCCGCTACGCCGCGGATGTAGAGGATGCCGAGGAGCCACGGTGAGCTCCCGCCGGCGGGTCAGCGCCGCGCTGATCGCCCTGCTCGTCCTGGTGGCCGGCAGCTGGTACGGGCAACACGCCCTGTCTGGCCCACCCAGCGTCGACCGGCCGACGACGGTAGCGTCGGCGGCTGGCCTGCAGGTGCGGGCGCTGTCGCAGCTACCGCCGCAGGCCACGGAGGTCTGGCAGCTGATCCAGGATGGCGGCCCCTTCCCTTACCGGCAGGACGGGACGGTGTTCGGCAACCGGGAGGGGCGGTTGCCCAAGCGGCAGTCCGGCTTCTACCGGGAATACACCGTGCCGACCCCGGGCGAGCCCGACCGGGGCGCTCGCCGTCTGGTCACCGGCGGCACCGTCGAGCTGTACTACACCGGCGACCATTACGTGTCCTTCGTCGTGGTCGATCCTCAGCGGTGAGGCGCGTGTTGCGCTATGTCCCCGATGCTGCCCGGGCGCTCGCCGAAGCCCGGGGACGGGGGGCTTTGGCCCACCTGGTGGGCCCGGTGACCAGCAAGGCGGACGCGCTGGACGCGATCGGGGCCGCTCTGAACTTTCCGGCCTGGTACGGCCGCAACCTTGACGCGCTGTACGACTGCCTTGTCGACCTGTCCTGGCAGCCCGACGGTGAGCACGTGCTGGTCTGGACCGGTCACCGCGAGCTCGAAGCCGCCGACCCGGAGGGCTACCGCGCTTTACTTGCGGTGCTCGCCGACGCGACCGAAGCCGACACTGATCGCCCACTGTCAGTGGTGCTCGCCGATGCATGACCCGTTGCCCGAGCGCCGGATCGCCATTCGGAGCCAACGCCGTGGGCGCTACGCGCCGCCCTGAGGGGTGAAATACGGGCTGCTGCCGGTCGTGATCACCCGTACCTCAACACGAACACCGGTCCCGGGTCGCCGCGACCCCGCCCCGTGACAACCCTACGTGCGCCGAGCTCGACACCAGAGCTGCCCGCGCGGCTTCGGACAGCACTGCTGTCGAGCTCGGCAACAGCAGAGCGGTCGTGGTCACTGGTATTTCGAAGCAACCCCCGTAGGCGCTACGCGCCGCCCTGGTGGCTGAAATGGGGGCTGCTTGCCGCGCGTGACAGCCCTACGTGCGCCGAGTTCGACACCAGGGTTGCCCAGGCGGCTTCGGACAGCCCTGGTG
>JBOHGH010000053.1:0-28461 GCA_050699975.1 Pseudonocardiaceae bacterium
GGACCACCCACCCTCGTCCACGACGTCCTCACCGTCCTCGACCAGCTAGCCATCCCCCGCCCACGGATCCACACCGAACAATTCGACCTCGTCTGAACGACTGATGCAGAAAGGCTCGGCCTGTGCGCCCCCCGATACCTCGCTTCGTCCTCTGGACCGTCGCGCTGGCAATGATCACCGCGCTGTCGGTCGCCGTGTTCCAGTACTGGGGCGGGTCTCAGTACCGGACCACGGCCGCGCAGGACAACGGCTGGACGCAAACCCAGTGGGGTCCGCTGGGCCCCGCCGACCGGGATCTGCTGATCAAGGTCCGGCAGGCCGGGCTGTGGGAGGGGCCGACCGGGCAGGACGCCCAGCAGCGGGCCACCAGTGTGCGGGTGCGCGAAGCCGGCCGGCTCATCGCCGCTGAGCACGCCGACCTCGACGCACGGGTCCGCGAGGTCTCCGCACGGCTCGGTGTGCCGCTGCCCAACCAGCCCAGCGACCAGCAACGGGGCTGGATCACCGAGCTAACCAGCCAGACCGGACCAGACTTCGACCGCGCCTTCGTGCAGCGGCTGCGCACCGCGCACGGCACCGTGCTGCCGATCATCTCCCAGGTCCGCGCCGGCACCCGCAACGACCTGGTCCGGCAGTTCGCCACCACCTCAGCCCAGTTCGTCACCCGCCACCACGAATACCTGGAGCGCACCGGGCTGGTCGACTACTCCGCACTCCCCGAACCGCCGACCCCCGCGGCCGCCCCGCCCGCGGCCGTCGTACCTCCAACGGCAGCCGTACCCCTTGCGGCAGCCGCACCCCAAGCGGCAGCCCTACCACTCGCGGCGGCGGTAGCACCCGCGGTTGCCGACCATGGCCAGCACCTCAACGAGGTGGCCAGCGTCACCCCGGTCAACGGCGCGCCGGTCATGATCGTCGCCCTGGCCTACATCGCCGCGCTGCTGGCCATCGTCGGGGTGTTGTGGCTGCTGGGGACCGCCGGCTTGCGGGCCCGGCGGGCCCGTCCCGGTCTCCATCGCTCGTTCGACCAGCCCGGCCGGCCGCGGCACGCCGCCCACCGCTGGTGACCTTTGATTTCCGTTCCCCGGACAACCTGGAGTGACTGAAGATGGCACGTGGAAAGCACCGGAGCCGGGCCCCCGTGGCCCTGATGGCAGCCGCCGTGACCCTGCTCGTCGCCAGCGGGATCGTGGTGGCCACGAGCACCGCTGACGCCAAGCCGGGGAGCAGCGCAGGGGCGAACTCGGCGTCTGCGCAGCACGCCTTCCATGGCGACAAACGCCATGGTGGCGACCGCCACGGCAAGTGGAAGGGCAGGAAGGAGCGCGGCAAGAAAAAGCCCGCCCGGAAAAAGGCCGCTCAGAAGCAGGCCGCTCAGCAAGACGCCGTCGCCGTGGAGTTCCCCGGCCGGGAGAAGGCCGGTGGGCCCGCCCGGAGGGACTTCGTCCGCATCCAGCAGGTGCGGCCCGACGTCGAGCAGGTCGAGCCGGGGCCTAACGCGTCCACCGGCACCTTCATCAGCCCCTGTGGCACCAATGCCGAGGGGCACCGCAACTCCGACAACTTCATGGTGGCGCCGGGCAAGGTCAACGGCGCCCAGCACGTCCACGACTACGTCGGCAACCTGTCAGCCAACGCGTTCTCCACCGACGAGAGCCTCCACGCCGCCGGCACCACCTGCACCAACAACGACCAGTCCACCTACTTCTGGCCGGTGCTACGCGACACCGATAAGCGAGGCAGCGACGCCCTCGTCGACGGCGGCGGCCTGGACGGCAACTTCGGCGAGATCCTCCAGCCCGTCACAGCGCAACTACAGTTCCGGGGCAACCCGACCACCAAAGTAACCCCCATGCCGGACGACCTGGCGATCATCATGGGCGACGCCAAGGCCGTGACCAACGGCGATACCAACGCCAAGGCGGCGTGGACCTGCACCGGGTTCGAGGACCGCACCACCACCAAGTACCCACTGTGCCCGCAGGGCAGCCAGCTGATGCGCATCCTGGACTTCCCCAGCTGCTGGGACGGCCAAAACCTCGACTCGGCCAACCACCGGGACCACATCGCCTTCCCGCGACGAGACGGGTCATGCAGTCGCGAGACAGTGGCCATCCCACAACTACGGATCACGCTGACCTACGACCAGCCAGCCGGCCGCAACTTCGCCCTGGACTCCTTCCCCGACCAGCGGCACAACCCGGCCACCGACCACGCCGATTTCATGGCCATCATGCCTGAAGCGCTGTTGGCGCAGATGGCGGACTGCATCAACACCGGCCAAACCTGCTGATCGCCAGAATGAGAAATGGGCCGTTGCCGGGCACGCAAACGGCCCATTTCTCGGTGCGCCCCACCTAATTCATTGACCTCAGCGTGGCGGGTCGGGGACCGGCCAGCCGAACAGCCCGAGCAGGGTGTCCCGGTCGTCGTCGGCTGCGCTGCGGTTGCGTCGGGTGTGCCCGCACACCACGCACCGGTGCACCAAGACAATCCCCCCACTCTCAGACAAGGCCCCGACCGGCTCCATCGCCCCACCACACTGGGCGGCCCGATCACCCGGGTTGACGTCTACGTGTCGCGACCACAGGCACCGCGGGCAGTGATTGGTGTAACCGCTGCCGCGCACCGGCGCACCGCAACGCAGGCAGGTGAAGTCCTCCCTGCGGCGGGTGAACGCGCGGGCTTCCGTCATCGACACCAGCGTCCCATGCTGCGGTCGTTCACCGGGTCGTTCGGCCGTGCCGTGGTCGGCGGCAACTCGGCGTTACGCTGGTCGGCCAAGACCTTGACTTGGTCAAGGCATGGGCTGGTCGAGCGACAGGCGCCTGGAGGTCGGACATGACGCGGGTGGTGCGGGGAGCCGACGGGCGCAGCTGGCGGGTCCAGAGCAGGATCAACTGGTCCCAGCCGGCGACGGCGGAGCAGTTCGAGCACGATATGGCCGCCGGTTATGTGTCCGGCATCGCGATGCTGGGCGTCGTTGTTGCTCTGGTGCTCTTTGTGCTGTTCTGGACCCCAGCAGGGGTGGTCGTGCCGTCATGGCTGGTGCTGTTGTTCCTGCTGCTGCTGATGTTGCTGCCGATGCAGTGGGCGCTGCGGCGGCCGTGGACCATCGTGGCGAAGACCCTTCCTGAGCCGGTCGAAACCGCCGCCGAGCACTGGGTGGGCACCGTGCACGGCATGGTGGCGGCCCGGCAGGACACTCGTCAGGTCGTCCAGAGCCTGAAGGCGCGGGCCATCCCTGACGACGGCACCGGGCCGCTTCGGCAGGTCACGTAATCGTGCGGTGCGGGCACCCGTGAGCGCACACTGAACCCATGCCGGAGCTACCGGAGGTCGAGGCACTGGCGCACCACCTGCGCCAGCACGCCGTCAGCACCACCGTGACCCGGGTCGACGTCGCCTCCCTCACGGTGCTCAAGACCGTGCAGCCGCCGGTGAGCGCACTGCATGGGCGTCGCGTGACCGCGGCCAGCAGGCACGGCAAGTTCCTCGCGCTGCACACCGATGGTCCGGCGCTGGTTACCCACCTGGCGCGGGCCGGCTGGCTGCGCTGGTCCGACTCGCTGGCCCCGGCCCCGCCCCGCCCGGGCAAGGGGCCGATCGCGCTGCGGGTGCACCTGAGCGGGGGCTCAGGCTTCGATCTCACGGAGGCGGGCACCCAGAAACGGCTGGCGGTCTATGTGGTCGACGGGGCGGCTGGCGTGGCTGCACTACCCGGCATCGCCCGGCTCGGCCCGGATGCCCTGGCGCTGTCCCGTGATGGACTCGCCGAGGCGCTACGCGGGCGCACCGAGCGGCTCAAGACGGCACTGACCGACCAGTCGCTGATCGCCGGGGTCGGCAACGCCTACTCCGACGAGGTGCTGCATGCCGCGCGGCTATCGCCCTACGCCACTGCGGGCCGGATGTCCGAGGACGCACTGGACCGGCTACACGAGGCGCTGCAGCGGGTGCTGCACGACGCGGTGGCCCGCTCCGTCGGCCAGGACGCCGCCCGGCTCAAGGGAGAGAAACGGGCCGGTCTGGCGGTGCACGCCCGCGCTGGTCTGCCCTGCCCGGTATGCGGCGACACCGTCCGCGAGGTGTCCTTCGCCGACCGCGCGTTCCAGTACTGCCCGACCTGCCAGACGGGAGGCAAGCCGCTGGCCGATCGCAGGCTGTCCCGGCTGCTTCGCTGAGCATCAGACGAATCGATTCCCCCTTCCGGCGGTGGTGCGCGGTGGCCTGACGAGGTTCGATTTTCGCCGTGGTCCGGTCCCATACTTCGACCCTGACAAGCAGGTCCCGAGCTGATGCTTCGACCCTGACCAGCAGTTGCGTGTTCGCCGCCTCGTGGTGCTGCTCGGTCGGGATGTCCTGGACGGTGGAGCTGCGGCCGGTGGAGCAAGCGGCGCTGACCGGTCCTGCGGTGGAGTGGATCTGCTCCGGGATACCGACCCAGCTGCCGGCCCCAGAACACCAGACCGTCCACCTGCTCGGCGAGCGTGGCCTGCTGCTGTTCCCGGACGAGCCGGTCGAGCCGGTCGAGTTGGCGCCGCGAGCTCGCAGCCGTCGGCTGATCGGCTACGTCACCCGCGACCCCGAGGTGATCGCGCTGGCGGTGACGCTCGCCGATACCCTCGACGAGGGTCTGGACCATCCCATGGTGCTCGCCGCCCGATGGATCCAGGCTGGATACTCGGCCGGCACGGCGGCTAGCTGGATCACCGCCGGTGTCACCTGGCCCGAGATCGCGGGCGCTGCGCTGTCCACGTAGCGCAGTGCCATCCACCCCGCGCGGTAGCGCGTCGACGTTGCCAGCGGGTGCCGGGACCGCGACGATGGGCCCGTGGACCCGTTGGTGGTGCTCGCCGTGCTTGCCGTGCTCGGCTCCGCGGTGTTCGCTGCCGGGTTGCTGTACTGGGTGCGCACCAGGGGAACGTTCGGTACCGACGCCGACCGCGCCACCTACACGGCGCTGCTCACCATGGCACAGGCCTCACCGCCACTGCGGGACGGCCTGTCGGCCAGCTCGGCAACCTCCGCAGCGCCGCACCTGCGGGCGTTGCTGAACTGCTCAGCCGTTGCGCTGACCAACGACGAGAGCGTGATGCTGGCCTGGGACGGCGAGGCGCAGCATCACGCCGAATGGGTCGCCGAGGCCGCGTTCCAGGTGGCGAGCACCGGCCGCCAGCAGGTCCGCAACCAGCGCGAGATGGACTGCGGGCGCGCTGACTGCCCGATTCGTGCCGTGATCGTGTCCCCGCTGGAAGTGGACGGCAGCGTCGTCGGGACCTTCGGGGTGGTCAGCCAGCGCACCGCCCAGGCCGGCGTGATGCGGGCCACCGCTGAGGTCGCGCGATACGTCTCCAGCCAGCTCGAGCTCGCAGAGCTCGACGAGTCCCGATCCCGGCTGGCCCATGCCGAGGTGCGGGCGCTGCGCGCGCAGATCTCCCCGCACTTCATCTACAACGCGCTCACCACGATCTCCTCGTGCATCCGCACCGACCCGGAGGAAGCCCGCGAGCTGCTCATGGAGTTCGCCGAGTTCACCCGGTACTCATTCCGAACCGCCGGGGAGTTCACCACCCTGGCCGAGGAGCTCAACAACATCGACCGCTACCTGATCCTGGAAAAGGCCCGGTACGAGGAACGGTTGCAGGTCAAGCTGCAGATCGCGCCCGAAGTGCTGCCGGTGGTGCTGCCGTTCCTGGCGTTGCAACCGCTGGTGGAGAACGCCGTGCGGCACGGCCTGGCGGGCAAGCCCGGCGGCGGCACGGTGTCGGTCGTGGCCGAGGACGCCGGGGCGGAGTGCGTGATCAGCGTGGAGGACGACGGTGTCGGAATGGATCCGGCACGGCTCCGGGACGAAATGACCGACTCGCACCTTTCCGGCGCGCACGTCGGGCTGGGCAACGTGCACGACCGGCTGCGGGCGGCCTTCGGCGACGAATGTGGGTTGATCGTGGAGACCGGACCGGGGGTGGGCACCAAGGTCAGCATGCGAGTGCCCAAGTTCAGCCGCGGGGTACGTGCCGCCGCTCCACCGACGCCAAGCCCCTCGCGTTCGCAACCGCCGGTAAGCGCATAGCAACCCCACCAACCCTCGCCACCATACGTACGCTGACCGAATGGACGTCAAGGATCTGACCTCGCGGCTGCCGTTGCCCGGCAACCAGCGGGAGCGCGGCCCGGTGGTGGCCGCGGTGAAACTGCACGGCGTGATCACCCCGGTGCCGGCCCCCCTGAGCCGTGGGGTGATCAACCTGGCCGCGCTGGACACGGTGCTGACCCGCGCCTTCGGTTACGACCGGTTGCGGGCGGTAGCACTGTCGATCAACTCGCCGGGTGGTTCGGCCACCCAGTCGGCGCTGGTGGCCGATCGGATTCGCGGCTTGGCCGACAGCAAGGGCGTCCCGGTGCTGGCGTTCTGCGAAGACATCGCCGCATCCGGCGGGTACTGGCTGGCATGCGCCGCCGATGAAATCGTCGCCCATCCCACCTCGCTGGTCGGCTCCATCGGGGTGGTCAGCCAGGGCTTCGGGCTGCACGGCCTGCTGGAACGCTTCGGTGTGGAACGGCGGCTATACACCGCCGGGGCGAACAAAGCCCGCCTCGACCCGTTCCTGCCCGAGCGGCAGGACGACGTGGAGTGGTTGCAGGGAATGCAGACCGAGCTGCACGGCATGTTCCGCGACTGGGTGTGCTCGCGCCGCGGTGACCTGCTGGCCACCGACGAGAAAGACCTGTTCACCGGTGAAGTGTGGACCGGCCGTCGGGCCCTGGAGCTGGGCCTGGTCGACAGGCTGGGAACAATGCGCGGGGAGATCGCCAAGCGCTACCCGGACGCGGAGATCACCACGGTCGAGGCGCGCCGGCCGTTGCTGACTCGCCTGGGGCTACGTCCCGCGGCGATTTCGCTGACCGGGCACAGCGGTCCGGACTCCGCGCTGGCCGTCCTCGAGGCGTTCGAACACCGCGCGGCCTGGTCCCGCTTCGGCCTGTGATCTGGCTGACCACCCGGATAGCCGCACCGTCGGAGTCACCGCAACCGTGGACAGCGGTACCGGCCATGGGCAGGATTGTTGGGTCCGGGGGGACCGGACTTCGGAAGGGCGGTCGATGAGCGACAACGACAGCAACCCCGGGCTTGTCGTGCTCGCAGTGGACGACGAGAAGCACGCGATGTCCTTGCTGGTCGAAGTGCTCGACGCCGAGCCGCGGATCGGCACAGTGCTGCGGGCCTCCAACGCCACCGAGGCGTTGGAGGCGTTACGGGGCGACAAACGCATCGCGAACGGCACGTCGCCCACCCGGGTTGATGTCGTGTTCCTGGACATCCGGATGCCCGGGCTGGACGGCCTGGAGCTGGCCCGGGTGCTGGGCATGATCCCCGACCCGCCGGTGGTCGTGTTCGTCACCGCTTACGAGGACAAGGCGTTCGACGCGTTCGACATCGGCGCGGCCGACTACCTGAAGAAGCCAGTGAGCCGGGAACGGCTGGCCAACACGATGCGGCGGATCGTGCAGTCCCGGCGCAACGCGGCCGCGCCGGTCGAGGAGCAGGCCGCCGAGGACGAGGTTATCCCGGTCGAACTCGCCGGCACCACCAAGCTGGTGCCGCGCTCGTCAGTGCGCTGGGTGGAGGCGCAGGGGGACTACGCGCGGCTGCACACCGGCGAGGGCAGCAGCCACCTGGTCCGCATCCCGCTGTCCCAGTTGGAGGACCGCTGGTCCGATGCCGGCTTCGTGCGCATCCACCGCTCCTTTCTGGTCGCCCTGCCACTGGTCACCGAGCTGCGCATGTCGGCGTCGGGCTATGTGGTGCGAGTGGGCAACGGAGACGACGCAGCCGAGCTGCCGGTCAGCCGGCGGCATACCCGCGAGCTCAAGGATCGCTTGGTGCGCGCGGCCAAACAGGGCTGGACGCCGCGGTGAGTCCTCATGAGTCCCATGAATGACGACTCCGCGAACCACGATGGGGCCGGCCGGCAGGACGACCCGTGGGCGGCCCTGGAGGAAGCCATCCGTGGGCCATCTGGCGGGCCGGCCCCACCCAGCGGGAAGACCAAGCTCGGCAAGCGGGAACGGATCGTGCTCGCCAAGCGGCGCAGCGGCCGCCGGGTGGTGCGCACGCTTGCCGAGCTGGAGGATCAGACCGGCGTCGGTGAGGTGCTGGTCCGCCAGCTGGTGGGGGTGCAGCTGAGCCTGGCGATCCGGCTGATGCTGCTCACCGTGGTGGTGTTGGGGAGCATCCCGCTGGCATTCCTGCTGGCACCATCACTGGGCACGATCAGTGTCCTCGGGTTGCGGCTGCCGTGGCTGCTGCTCGGGCTCGCGGTCTACCCGTTCTTCCTGGCCGTGGCGTGGTCCTACAACCGCAGCGCCGACCGCAATGAGCAGGACTTCGCCGAGATGGTCGAGAACTGAGCGCGAGCGTGCGCGAGCAGGTTGACTTGTTCTTCACCATCGGTGCGATGGTCGCGGTTGCCGCCGTGACCATGGTCGCCGGGCTCTACGGGAC
This sequence comes from Pseudonocardiaceae bacterium, assembly GCA_050699975.1. Taxonomy (GTDB): domain Bacteria; phylum Actinomycetota; class Actinomycetes; order Mycobacteriales; family Pseudonocardiaceae. The sequence continues at coordinate 8,510 of JBOHGH010000053.1, forward strand.
GAGAACCCGTTCGACCTCCGATTTCCTGGTGGCCTCCCGAACGATGGGACCGCGCTGGAATGCCGCGGCGATCTCCGGGGAGTTCCTGTCCGCCGCGTCCTTCCTCGGTATCGCCGGGCTGGTGCTCAAGGGCGGGGTGGACGCGTTGTGGTACCCGATCGGGTTCACCGCCGGCTACGTCGCATTGCTGCTGTTCGTGGCGGCGCCGCTGCGCCGATCCGGTGCGTACACGCTTCCCGACTTCGCCGAGGAGCGGTTGAGATCGGCTCGGCTGCGCAAGATCTGCACCGTCTTTGTGATCATCATCGGCTGGCTGTACCTGGTACCGCAGCTGCAGGGCGCCGGGCTCACCGTCGCCACCGTGTCGAACTCGAAGTATCCGCCATGGGTCGGCGCGGCGGTGGTCATGGTGATCGTGACGATCAACATCTACACCGGGTGGATGCGATCGATCACCGTCGTGCAGGCCTTCCAGTACTGGATCAAGCTGACGGCGCTTGCCGTGCCGGTCTTCGTGTTGCTGATCCACTACGCCGGCCAGGGCCAGGGGGCCCGGGATCTGCTGGGTGCCGCAGCGGACAACGATGCCTGGTTGCTTCCGTTCAACAGTGCGGAGCTCAGCGGTCCGGTGCACAGTCCGCTGCTGGCGACGTACTCGCTCGTGCTGGCGCTGATGCTGGGCACCATGGGGCTGCCGCATGTGCTGGGTCGCTACTACACCAATCCCGACGGCCGTGCGGCCCGCAAGACCACGCTGGTGGTGCTGGCGCTACTCGGCGTCTTCTACCTGTTCCCGATGATCTCCGGGTGGCTTGCCCGGCTCTACGTCCCGCATCTGCTGGTCTCCGGGAACACCGACGCGGCGCTGCTGCTGCTGCCCCTTGCGGCGCTGGGCGGCTGGTTGGGGCAGCTGCTCGGAGCGCTGATCGCCGCCGGGGCGTTCGCTGCCTTCGTGTCCGCGGCATCGGGGCTGGTGGTCAGCGTCGCCGGGGCACTGTCCAGCGACGTCCTGCCCGGCCGGCTCCGGAGCTTCAAGGTGGCCACCTTGGCGGCCTGGTCGGTCCCACTGGCCTTCGCGCTTGCCGTGTCATCTCTGGACCTGGCCCAGGGCGTGGGGCTGGCTTTCGCGGTGGCCGCCTCCTCGTTCTGCCCGCTGCTGGTGCTGGGTATCTGGTGGCGCGGGCTGACCGATGCCGGCGCGGCGGCCGGCCTCCTGGTTGGCGGCGGGCTGGCCTTCGCTGCGGTCCTGCCCGCCGCGGCCGGCATGCTCCCACCCGGGTGGCACGAAGTGGCAGCCCAGCCGGCGGTGTTCACGGTCCCGCTGGCGTTCCTGACCATGGTCGTGGTGAGCCGCCGGACGAGGGATCGGGTCCCGATCGATGTCACCCGCATCCTGCTGCGGCTGCATGCACCGGACCGGCTAGGGTTGGCCGAGGACCGGGACATCGCCAGGTTAGGGATGGCAGCTACCCTGCTGCGGCCGCGTAGCGGTCGGCATCGCCGGTAGCTGCTCCGATCGGCCAGTGTTCTGCGCACGGTCGGCGACTAAGGTTCAACCCTGGGCTCGCTAGGCACGAAGCACTGGCAGCCTGATCATGATGACTGTCCTGGAGGTGTTTACATGAGCACCACCGAGCGCCTCGGCGGTGCCGAGGCCCCGCCGCCTGTGGACCCCTGGACCGCCGCCCAGCAAAGCGCCGAGTTCATCACTCTGCGCCGGAGGCTCCGCAGCTTCGTCTTCCCGATGACCGCGTTCTTCCTGGCCTGGTACTTCCTGTACGTGCTGTTGGCCGCGTTCGCCCCGCAGTTCATGGCCATCAAGGTCGCCGGCAATATCAACATCGGGTTGATCATCGGTCTGCTCCAGTTCGTCACCACCTTCGCGATCACGACGGTGTACGTCCGGTTCGCGAACAAGCATCTGGATCCGGTGGGCGACCGGATCCGCGAACAGATCGAAGGAGCGGCCCGGTGACCGACTCGATCACACCGGCTCCGTCGACCCCAGCTTGGCTAGCCCAGGAGACGGTGGGGCAGCCGCTGCTCAACGGCGGGATCTTCCTGTTCTTCGTCCTGGTGACCCTGGTGATCGTGGTCCGGGCCTCGCGCAGCACCAAAACCGCCGCTGACTACTACGCCGCGGGCCGATCGTTTACCGGCCCGCAGAACGGTGTCGCGATCTCCGGCGACTACCTGTCCGCGGCGTCTTTCCTGGGCATCGCCGGGGCCATCGCGATCTACGGCTACGACGGCTTCCTCTACTCGATCGGCTTCCTGGTCGCCTGGCTGGTGGCCCTGCTGCTGGTCGCCGAACTGCTGCGGAACACCGGCAAGTTCACCATGGGTGACGTACTGAGCTTCCGGATGCGCCGGCAACCGGTGCGGGCTGCCGCGGCGGTATCGACGCTCGCGGTGTCGTTCTTCTACCTGCTGGCCCAGATGGCCGGCGCCGGTGGTCTGGTCGCGCTGCTGCTCAACGTCCAGGGCCGCGGCGCCCAGGCGATCGTGGTCGCGGTCGTCGGCATTCTGATGATCATCTATGTGCTGGTCGGCGGGATGCGCGGCACCACCTGGGTACAGATCGTCAAGGCCACCCTGCTGATCATCGGCGCGGGCATGATGACTGCCTGGGTGCTGGGTGCCTTCGGGCTCAATCTGTCCGCCCTGCTCGGCGAGGCCGCAGCGAAGTCAGCGCAGGGAACGGCCGTACTCGAACCCGGCCTGCAATGGGGAGCTAACACCACAACGAAGATCGACTTCGTGTCGTTGGCGATCGCGCTGGTGCTGGGCACCGCGGGCCTGCCGCACATCCTGATGCGCTTTTACACCGTGCCGACGGCCAAGGAGGCCCGCCGCACCGTGGTCTGGGCGATCTGGCTGATCGGCGCCTTCTACCTGTTCTCCCTGGTGATCGGCTACGGCGCGGCGGCGCTGGTGGACGGCGGTCCGCAGCGGATCGCCAGCATGCCCGGTGAGGAGAATTCGGCGGCTCCGTTGCTGGCCTACCAGCTGGGCGGGGAGCTGCTACTCGGCTTCATCTCGGCGGTGGCTTTCGCCACCATTCTCGCGGTGGTGGCCGGGCTGACGATCACCGCGTCGGCATCCTTCGCACACGACGTGTACGCCAACGTGATCAAGCACGGCGAGCTGGAGCCGGACAGTGAGGTGCGGGTCGCCCGGATCACCGCCTGCGTCATCGGGGCACTGGCGATCCTCGGCGGCATCGTCGCGCTCGGCCAGAACATCGCTTTCCTGGTGGCGCTGGCCTTCGCGGTGGCCGCATCGGCGAACCTGCCGACCATCCTCTACTCGCTGTTCTGGAAGCGGTTCAACACCAGCGGTGTGCTGTGGAGCATGTACGGCGGCCTGATCAGCAGTGTTCTGCTGATCATCTTGTCACCTGCGGTGTCCGGCAGCCCGAGTTCGATGGTACCCGGCGTGGACTTCGCGATCTTCCCGCTCAAGAACCCGGCCCTGGTCTCGGTGCCGCTGGCCTTCCTCCTCGGCTACCTCGCCTCGGTGCTGAGCAAGGACGAGGCCGACGAGGCGAAGTACGCCGAGATGGAGGTGCGGGCGCTGACCGGTGCCGGTTCCGAGAAGGCGCTGGTGAGGGGCGGCAAGGCCTGACCACCAACGCCACAGTGTTAGCTGGGGTTAGCTGTGGCACGATTCGGCTATGACGTCCCCAGTCCCGGCCGTGCCCGTGCCCAACGTGCCCGACAGCGCTGTTTTGCTCGACGTCCGTGAGAACGACGAGTGGGCCGCCGGGCACGCGCCGGGGGCCGTGCACGTCCCGATGGGGCAGATACCGCAGCGGCTCGACGAGCTCGCCACCACCTTCCCCGACCGCCCGGTGCACGTGGTGTGCCGCTCCGGAGCGCGATCGGCACGGGTGACCACCTACCTGATGCAGGCGGGGTGGGACGCCGTAAACGTCGACGGTGGGATGCGCGCGTGGGCTGCTGCTGGGCGCCCGATGGTGACCGAGTCGACCGCGGATCCCAGAGTCCTGTAGGTCCGGCGTGCCCGCCCAACCCGAGCAGCAGAGGTCGACGCAGCCGCGCTACACCGGCCCACCGTCCTATCCCATCCCGCCACGCTGGGGTTTCCCGCGGCTGGGCCACCGGTCGCCGGTGGCGGGGACCTCCCCCGCGGTGAGTTCCGTGGAGCAGATGCGCGCGCTGGCCGCTGCGGCGGTCCCGCTGCTCGGGTTGACCGCCATGCTCATGCTGGCCACCGCGGGCGCCGAGGCGTGGCGTTACGCGCTGCTGCTGGACAGCCGTACCGACGCGGTGCCCGCCGGACCGCTGCACACCAGCGACGCGCTGGTGATCACCGGTGGGGTGATCTCGCTGCTCGCCGGCGTCCTGGCCGGCGCGGTCACGGTGGGGTGGCTGGTACGCGCCTGCACGGTCGCAGCCCGGGCCGCCGGGGTCACACCGGCCCGGCGGGCCTGGCAGCTGATCGCGGGTGTACTGGTGCCGGGGGTAAACCTGGTGGTGCCGGGTGCGGTGCTCGCCGAACTGGAGCACGCGGCGCTGGGCCGGGATCCGGGCCGTCGACCGAGCCCGTCCCGGCTGGTCGTCGGATGGTGGGTGGTCTGGGCGACCGGGCTGGTGCTGGCCGGCACCACCATGCTGTGGGACCTGCGCGACGGGGTGCAGGCCCGCGCCGACGGAGTGCTGCTGCACGCGGCCACCGACCTGGTGGCCGGAGTTGTCGCGATCTCCACGATCGTCGTGGTGCGGCGGCTGACCCGGTTGCTCAGCCCGGCGAAACTGGCCGGCGCCCGCCGGATGTTGGTAGTGCGGGTGCCTGACGCCACCCGCTCGTGAGCGGCATTCGACGCGGGAACACTGTTACTCACTCGCGGGGCCACGCGATAGCGTGGCCGCCGTGTCCAAACGGAGCATGACGAAGGCCCGCCGGCCAGACGGCGAGCACAACCCCCGCCAGCCGTGCCCGTGCGGCTCCGGCAAGAGGTATAAGGCCTGTCACGGTGACCCGGGCGGCGCCCAGGACGTCATCGTCAGCCGTCCCTTCGCGGGGCTCGCAGGGGAATGCCAGCTCGTCGCGCTGCGCGAGTTCGTGCCGTCGGCGACCGCGCCCTTACCCCTGGCGCAGCCGCCCGGGCGAGACGTCACGCTGGCCACCGTGCTGCCGACGGCGGCCGCGGCGATCGTGCGGCCCGACGGTGCCGCGCTGGTCGGGCTGCAGGTGCTGACCCGGTCCGGCGACCTGTCCCGGGACCTGGGCCGCGCGGTGACCTGGGCACTGACCGCGGAGCCCGGCTCAGTGCTGGCCAAAGTGAGTACCACCGCCGAGGGCGAGCAGATCCGGCTGCAGGAACTGCTGGCCCCTGACACGCCGCTCTACGTCACCATGTACTCCGACTTCGCCTGGTGGATCCCCAGCGAGGAACCCCCGTCCAAAGAGGCGGCGCTGTCGATACAGCGGGCCAACGCCGCGATCATGCCGACCGAAGCGGTCACCGGAGCAGGGGTCGATGCCGCCTACTGGGTCGACGCCGGTGACAAGGCGCACCTGCGCTGGGTCCGCCCGGAGCCGGAGGAACAGCTGCTCGCCGCCCTGGCCCGGCTGGCTGCCCGCGATGAGCTGGACCTCGGCGAGGGCTCCCGCTACGCAGGCTCGTTCCGCGCGCACGGTGTGCTGGTGCCGGTCTGGGACCTCGACCGCGAGCAGCACGCCCGGGAGTGGGTCACCCCCGCGGAGGCGTTCGCCCCCCGCCTGGCGCAGGCACTGGCGTCACTGGAGGCCACCCCACTCACCGACCCCGAACGCCGCGCCCTGCGCGGCCTCCGCGGCCGCCAACTCACCCTGCGCTGACCCCTCACCTCCGGTTCGGAAGGTCGGGTTAGGGGAGCCAGGTGAGGCGGCCGTGTAATAGGGCGTAGCCGATGAAGGCGACTACGTCGATCAGGGCGTGGGCGATGATCAGGGCCGACAGGCGGTTTGTTCGTTGCCAGACCCGAGCGAACACGATCCCCATCACGAGATTTCCGACGAACCCGCCAAATCCCTGGTAGAGGTGATAGGAGCCGCGGAGCACCGCGCTGGCCAGCACAGCACCGCCCTCCCCTGATCCCAGCTGGCGTAACCGGGTGATCAGGTACCCGACCACCAGCAGCTCCTCGGCCAGCGCGTTAGCCACCGCTGCAGCGAGCAGTACCGGGACGCGCCACCAGGTGTCGTCCAGCGCGGAGGGCAACACGGTCAGGTTCAGACCGGCCGCGCGGGCCAGGAGGTAGAGGCCCAGCCCCGGCACGCCGATCACCGCAGCCAGCCCGAGGCCAAGTCCAGCATCCCGTCCGCGAAACCGATGGTCCAGGCCGAGGCTGCGCAGTGGGATCCCGCTGCGCCACAGCAGGTAGCCGGCCAGCCCACCCCAGGCCAGCAGCTGGATCACCCCAGTGAGCTGGTAGGCGAGATCCAGCAGTTCGGCCTTTCGGCCGGGCGCGTTGATCGCCACCGATTGGTCCGCGAGTGACTCCGGAGCCAGCAACGCATCCAGCAGCGCCAGCAGGCTGCGCAGCCCGGACAGTCCCAGCGTCACCGCCAATACCAGGACAATTTCGACGACCAGGGCTCGGCGCTGCGCAGGATCGGTGACCAGCGCCGGCTGCTCCGGTCGCGACGGGGCAAGCCATGCCCCCAGCCATCCGGCCCGTGCGCGCACCCCGCGACGCTATCCGGCTGCCCGCGGTCCCGCGTATCGTGGCCGCGTGTGGCGGTTCGCGCTCTCCCGGCGATGGTGGGCCGGGCACCTGCTGGTCGCCCTGTGTTGTGGGCTGTTCATCCGGCTGGGGCGCTGGCAGTGGGACCGGGCGGAGTCGGCCTCGGGTGACTGGCAGAATCTCGGTTACGCGCTGCAATGGCCATTGTTCGCGGTCGTGCTGGTCGCAGCCTGGGCCCGGTTCCTGTGGCTGGAGCAGCGTCGCACCCCCGAGACGGGCCCCGCACCGGACCCACCGAACCTGACCCCGTCGGCTACTCGACACCCTGCGCAACGCCCTGGGCACCGACCGATCCCGGAGGACGACCCCCACGATGAGCTCGCCGCGTACAACGCCTACCTCGCCCGGCTCGCCGAGCAGGACCGGCAGTCCTAGCCACCGGGTCGGGACCTGGCTGATCGGCTACCGGATCGCTGCCTATGCCACCGGTGTGATGCTGCTCGTGCTCACGCTGTCCATGGTGCTGCGCTACGGCTTCGCCGACGAGCGGCTCGTCTGGAGCGGACCGGTGCACGGATTTCTCTACATGGGTTATCTCGTCAGCACGGTGCTGCTGGGTACCTCCATGCGGTGGCGACCGGGGCGGATGGTGCTGGTCGCGCTGGCCGGCACGATCCCACTGATGTCCTTCGTCGCCGAGCGCAGCGTGACCCGTGAGGTGCGGGCCAGCCTGGTCAAACCGACGTCGTCACGGTAGCCGTGACAGGCGCCGAATAGACCGCCACTAAGGTGCGACGGGTGTCAACGGTGCTGAAGCTGCATGCCTCCGGCCCGCGAGGCGTCCCACCCCTGCTTGCCAGGCTGGTCGATGACGCGGCGCTGTTCCCTCCGTCGGTGACGAGCCTGGTCGATGTCGTTGCGACGCACCTCGCCGCCCGCCGCGAGCCATACGCGGGGGTGGTCGGTTTCCTGCTCTGCCCGACCTCACGGCTCGGCGCACTGGTCACCGCCCTGCGCAAAGCACCGCCCGCGCAACCGGTGGCCTTGTCACTGGTGGCCAACACCGGGCTGGGGGGCCTGCCCAAGGCAATCTCCACCGCGCTGGACAACGGCAATCTCCTGGACCTCCGGATGATCGAGGTACCGGCACCGTCGGATGTGGACGCCAACTGGCTGGTGCAGCTCACCGAGTTCGTGCCCGACGACGTGGTCCGGGTGGTGGAGCCACGCCGCGGACGGCCAGATTGGTTGGACGGCGTGCGCCGGGTCGCGGAGGCCGGCTGCTGGCCCAAGCTGCGCTGTGGCGGCGCCTCCGCGGAGTCGTTCCCCAGCATCGACGAGGTGGCTGATTTCCTGGCCATCGCAACCGGCACCGGCCAGCCGTTCAAGGCCACCGCCGGGCTGCACCATGCGGTCCGCCACTACGACGACCGCACCGGGCTGACCCACCACGGGCTGCTCAACGTGCTGGTCGGCACCGCCCGCTCGATATCAGGCGCAGACGTGCACGAGGCGCTGCGCTGTACCGACGCGGCAGCGTTGGCCGCCGAGGCCGGCGCGCTGTCCCAGGACAGCTCGCGGATCGTCCGCGACGTGTTCGCCTGCTACGGGTCGATGTCGCTGACCGGGCCGGTAGCCGACCTGGTCCGGCTGGGACTGCTCCCCAACCCCACACCCCGGCGCGCGTCTCGCGGCTAACCCCCTCCCCGGCGTGTCCGCTCCTGGTGCACGGTGTGTACGTCTGCCGGGCACCTCGTAGGCTCGCGCCATGGCCGTCACCTCCTACCTCGGGCCCGAGGGCACCTTCGCCGAGCAGGCAGCTCACGTCCTGGCCCCAGGTGACGACCTGCGTTCCGCGGTGTCGGTGCACGCGGCGATCGCCGCGCTGCGGGCCGGTGAGGTGGACGCGGCGTGCGTGCCGGTGGAGAACTCGGTGGAGGGCTCCGTGCCGGCCACCCTCGATGCGATGGCAGAGGGCGAGCCGGTGCTGGCGGTGGCAGAGACCGTGTTGCCGATCCGGTTCAGCGTGCTGGTCCGTCCGGGTACCGGCGCGGTGGACGTCCGGACCGTGGCCACCCACCCGCACGCCGCTGCCCAGGTCCGGACCTGGGTCGCCACGCACCTGCCGAGCGCGGCGACGGTGCTGACCCCCTCCACGTCGGCGGCTGCGATCGCGGTGCTCGACGGCCAGGCCGACGCCGCGGTGTGCGCCCCCGTCGCGGTGCGGCACTACCCGCTGGCCGAACTGGCCAGCGGAGTGCACGACCAGGACGACGCGGAGACCCGCTTCCTGCTGTTGCGCCATCCCGGAGCGGTGCCTGCGCCCACCGGCACGGACCGCACGTCGCTGGTCGCGGTGGCCGTCGACCGGCCTGGGGCGCTACTCGAAGTGCTCGCCGAGTTCGCCCTGCGCGGGATCAACCTCACCAGGATCGAATCCCGGCCGATGAAATGCAAGCTGGGCGAATACCAGTTCTTCCTGGACTGCGAGGGCCACGTGGCCGAGGACGCGGTCGGGGACGCGCTGGCCGAGCTGCACCGGCGGTGCACCTGGGTCCGCTTCCTGGGCTCGTATCCTCGGACCGGTGCATCCCGGCCCGGCCCGGACCCAGCCGGGTTCGCCGCCGCCCGCGAGTGGCTCACCGCGGTGCGCGCCGGGCGGAGTGCATGACGCCACTGCGTCTGGTATTCGCCAGGCACGGGCAGACCACGGCCAACGCCGAGGGCATCCTGGACACCCGCTTGCCGGGGCACCCACTGACCGAGAGGGGTCACCGGCAAGCCGCGGAGCTGGCCGAGCGGCTGGCCGGCGAATCCGTGGTCGCGGTGTATGCCAGCCGGGCACTGCGGGCCCAGCAGACCGCGGAACCCGTCGCGGCGCGGCACGGCCTGACCGCGCAGGTCCTTGACGGGGTGCACGAAGTAGCCATCGGTGATCTCGAAGGACGGCAGGCGCCGGACGACCACCGCGCGCTGCATGACATGTACCGCGCCTGGCACTGCGGTGACCTCGAGGCGGCGCGACCCGATGGCGAGTCGGGCAAGCAGGTGCTCGACCGCTACCTCGCCGACGTCGCGACGATCCGCGCTGCGCATCCTGGCGGCACCGCAGTACTGGTCAGCCACGGCGCCGCGACCCGGCTGGCCATCGTGGCGCTGGCGATAAACATCGACGGGGTGTTCGCCGAACCGCGTCACCTGCCCAACGTCGCGACCGTGCTGCTGGAGGCCGACGGGCATAGCTGGCGCTGCCTGCGCTGGGACGACATCGAGCTGGGCTAGAGCGCCTGCGACCGATACCCATGTCCCCAAGACGTAACGCCGTGAACTCGACAGTAGCGACATCCGCCTCGTCGAAACGTCCGTGGTGTCGAGTTCACGGGCGCCACCCACCACCAGCGGGCATCAGTTGCGCGAGGGTATCACCACAGGTCTGGCTGGCCCACCATGAACATAGCGGCAAAACAACCACCGTAGCTACGGCGAGACAACCAAGTTAGATTCGGCAGATCAACCACGTAGCACCTCTGAAGTGCTAGGTTCCCAGAATGCCGGGACTGAACGACCTCCTACCGAGACGAGCACACGAGAACGTCCGAGCAGCGCTGGCGGACACCAGGGTCGTCGTGATCAACGGCGCCCGCCAGACCGGGAAGAGCACCCTGGCGAGGCTCATCATGGACGGCGTTCCTGGCGCGGAACTACGTTATCTCGACGAATCAGTGGTGCGTTCCGCAGCGCAAGCGGATCCGGCCTTGTTCGTTCGTCATGACGGTCTGCTGGTCTTGGACGAAGTGCAACGGGTGCCGGATCTCCTCCTTGCGATCAAGCACGAGGTCGACGTGGACCCACGTCCGGGCCGCTTCCTGCTCACCGGCTCAGCGCGTCTGTTGGCCCTGCGAGACATCCCCGACCTGTTGCCTGGCCGCTCGGAGACCATCGAGCTGTGGCCGCTATCGCAGGGTGAGACCGACCGCACCGACGATGGCTTCGTCGATGCGGTATTCGAACACGGCGCCGAGTTGATGGTGGCCCGAACGGTTACCCACTCGCCGCTGCGCCGCGAGGACTACCTCGAACGGGCCTTGCGGGGCGGCTATCCCGAGGCCATACGCCGCACAGATCTTGGCCGACGCGCGCGCTTCTTCGAGTCCTACGTGTCAGATCTGATCAGCCGGGACGTCCGGCAGGTCTCGGAGATCGAGCGACCGGCAGACATGCGGAGATTGCTCAACCTCATCGCCGCCTCGATGGCCACCCTCGCCGTTCCTGCTGCCTTCGCCAATCACTTGCGACTTCCGGCCAGCACGGTCAAGCGATACCTCGATCTACTCGAGTTGCTGTACGTGGTACGCCGAATTCCCGCGTGGTCAACCAACCTGACCACCCGAGCCGTGGCGACACCTAAGCTGATGGTGATCGACTCGGGGCTCGCCGGTCACCTCGTTGGCATGACACCGAAGCGAGCAAAGCATCCCACCGCACCGGTGGGCCCGATCATGGAGAACTTTGTCCTCGGAGAGTTGGCCCGCCAGCTCAGCTGGGCCGATGAGCCAGTTCGTCTCTATCACTACCGTGATCGTGACAAGAACGAAGTCGATGCAATCCTCGAGCGAGCCTCGGGCGAGGTCGTCGCAGTGGAGGTGAAAGCAGCCGAGACAGTCCGCCGAGAGGACTTCCGCGGCATCCAGCACCTCATGCGTCGACTTGGCGACCAGCTGCTCGCCGGAATCGTACTCTACGCCGGCCGACAAGCACTGCCCTTTGGCAAGCGCCTCTGTGCCCTTCCGATATCCGCTTTGTGGAACCGTTAAGCTCGGTGCTCATCTGTCCACTCCCAGTGGAAGTCCCCAGACATGAAGCTGGTCACCGCCGAGATCACCGCGAGCAGCACAACCACGAAGACCAGCGCCCACCGCCACCGATGCTTCACGCCGCTCATCAACAGTCGCCTCCCGGCCGCTCCGCTCGACGACGAACCCGTGCCGCACCATCAAGGTTATGCGATACCGCCTCAATCGCCGGGCTCACGCTGCTCGGTCGACTCACCCAGGGAGTGCCCGGCACCCGGACCGGTCGCAACTGGCCAAGCCGAACAATGCGCCGTGCACAAAAGACGGACACAGCGTGCACGGGAGACGGACACGCCGGGGGTTCGCGGCGGGGCTAGGGGGCGCCGAGGGTGTCCAGGGCCTGGTTGGCGCCGGGGTGCAGCGGGACCGGGCCGGTCTGGCGGGCTTGCTGCAGGGTGATGTTCTCGGCGGCCGGGTTGACCGCGACGAGGTTGCTCTGGCGCTCGAAGAGGGTCTTGGTCAGCACGCACGCGGTGGCTTCGTCCAGGTTCTCCGGCACGACCAGCAGGTTCGGCACCACGATGGTCTGGGTATCGGTCGCGTTCGGGTAGGTCGAAGCGGGGATGGTGGCGACGTCGTAGACGGGGTTGATCTCCCGCAACGCACCCAGCACGGCGGACGTGTCGAGCAACCGGATCTTGTCCCCGAGGCTGGTGAACAGGTCGGTGATGTTGGGTGTGGGCAGCCCCCCGGAGAAGAACATGGCATCGATCGTGCCGTCCTTCATCCCGTCCACGCTGGTGCCGATGTCGAGCCGCTGGGCGGCCAGATCCGTGTCCGGATTCAGCCCGGCGGCGGCCAGCATCCGGTTGGCGATCACTTCGGTACCAGACTTCGGTGATCCGGTCGATACCCGCTTGCCGCGCAGATCGGCCAGGGTGGTGATGCCGGCGTCGGAGCGGACCACGACCTGGCTGAAGTTGGGATAGAGCCGGGCCAGCGCCCTGATCGGCTGCGGGGTGCCGGCGAAGGATCCAGTCCCGTTGACCGCGTCGGCGGCGGTGTCGGCCAGCGAGAACGCCACCTGGTAGGTGCCCGCGACGACTTGCTGGATGTTCTGCACCGATGCGCCGGTCTCGGCGGCGGTGGCCTTGAGCTTGCCAGCGGTGGCCGAATTCACCGCTTCGGCGAACGCGCCGCCGAGGACGTAGTAGACGCCGCCGGTGTTACCGGTCGCGATGCTGATCCGGCTGTCCGCGGTGATCTCGCAGCCAGCGCCGTCACCCGGGGCGGCGATCTGCTGGCGGCCACCGCAGGCCAGCAGGCTGGTCATGGTCAGCGCGGCGATGAGCAATGCCCACGCAGATCGGTGCAGCGTCATCCAGTACCCCTAGGTGCTCGGGACGTCAGCAGGTGGATCACGACGGCGGCGGCCAGCAGGGTTGCTCCGACGGCGATCGTGGCCGGCTCCAAGTACAGCAGCAACAGCGCGGCCGCCAAGCACAGGACCCGTTCCGCCGGCCCGGCCGGGCGGATCAGCCAGCCGCCGGTGGCCACCGCCAATGCGGCCACCGCGACCGCCGAGATCGCGGCCGTCCAGAGGATGGTCCCTGGTGAGCCGCGGGTGAGCAGGGCGGCGCCGTTTCCGGTGAGCACGAAGGCGAAGGGCACCAGGAACGCCGGCAACGCGTACTTGGCGGCCTGCATCATGGTGGCCATCACCCGGCCCCCGGTGATCGCGGACGCGGCGACCGCGGCTAGCGCGGTGGGCGGGGTGACCTCCGAGAGCACCGCGAAGTAGAACAGGAACATCGCCGCCTCGGGTGGCGCCACCCCCAGGTTCATCAGCGCCGGGCCGATGATCACCCAGGCGATGATGAACGACGCGGTCACCGGCACCGCCAACCCCAACAGGGCGACGGCCACCGCGGCGAGTACGACGGTGACGATCAGCGTGCCGGTCGGGTTGTCCGTGATGGCCCGCGCGGTACCGACCAGGACCGAGGACAGCTGCAGACCGAGGCCCGTCTTGGCGATGGTCGAGGTGATGATCCCGGCGGCGGCGCAGACCGCGACCACCGGCAGCACACTGCGCACCCCGGCCGCCAGCGCGGCGTAGAGCCGGTGTGGGGTGAGCGCGTGGTGGCGGTCCAGGAAGGACAGCACCAGCTGCACCCCGCACGCATAGACCACCGCGGTGAACGGCGGGATGCCCAGCGCGAGGAACAACACGATCACGGCCAGCGAGATGAAGTGGTAGCCGAAGCGACCGAGCAACCGCCAGGGCGAGGCGGTCGTCACGTCGACCGCCTCGGTCCCGAGGCGCCGCGCGTCGATCTCGACGGCGAGCAGGATGCCCAGGTAATACAGCAGCGTCGGGATGATCGCCCACAGCAGTACCTGCAGGTAGGACACCTGCAGGTACTCGGCGATGATGAAAGCCGCAGCGCCGAGTGTGGGCGGCGAGAGGATCGCGCCGATTCCCGCCGCGGCCAGCATCCCGCCCGCATGCTCGGCTGGGTAGCCCGCGCGGCGCAGGATCGGCCAGGTCACCGAACCGAGGCTGACCGTCGTCGCCGCGCCCGAGCCGGACACCGTGCCGAGCAGGAACCCGGACAGTGCGACGGTCCGGCCCGGCGCGGCGCGGGAGCGGCCGAACGCCGCCAGCGAGAGCTCGATGAAGAACCGGCCCGCCCCGGACAGATCCAACAATGCGGCATAGATCGCGAACAGCACGATGTAGCTCGCCGCCACGTCCAGCGGCACGCCGTAGAAGCCGGACGCATCGTTGTACAGCGCGTTGACGATCTCGTCGAAGTTCAGGCCCTGGTGTGCGATCGACCAGTTCTGCGGCACCAGGCCGCCGTAGTAGGAGTAGGCCAGGAACAGCAGGCAGACGGCGGGCAGCACCCACCCAGTGGTCCGTCGGCAGGCCTCCAGCACCAGAAGCAGCAGCACGGCCCCGGCCAGCACGTCCGGTGCGGCCAGGATGCCCTGGCGGTCCAGGAACGCGTCGAAGCCGCCACCGCCGGTCCCGAGGTCTACCGGAAGCACGGGGTAGAGGCAGACCGTGAAGGCCAGCGCCGCGAGCACAAAGTCCGCGACGGTGGGGTTGTCGCTGCCGGAGAACCCGGGTCGTCCCCGGATGCCCGAGCGGTAGCACAGGAACACCAGCGGCAGCGTCGAGGCCAGGAACAGGATGAGCGAGAACTGGTTGCCCTGGGCAAGCGGCCAGAACACCTGGTAGAGCACGGACACCGCGATCAGCGCGCTGGCCCCGGTGACCCCGGCGGCAACCGGGCCGGTGAGCCGGCGGGCGGGTCGCTCCTCGTCCTGGGCGATGACCGTCTCGTCGTCGCTGCGGCTGGCGTCCACCGCCGCGGTGATCCGCGCCGAGCCAGGACCGTCGAGCACCTCCCAGACGGTATCGGTTGCGATCCGTGAGCGTGCTCAGCCAGGCCAGCAGTTGGTTCTAGCCCCAGCCAAGTTCGTGCAGCCGGTGCTCGGGGATCCCGAAGTGATGCGCCACCTCGTGCACCACGGTCACCGCGACCTCGTCCACCAGCTCCTGCTCGTCGCTGCAGACATCGAGCAGGGCCTCGCGGTAGATGGTGATCCGGTCGGGCAGCACCCCGCCGTAGTTCGAGTCCCGCACGGTGAGCGCGATGCCCTCGTACAGGCCGAGCAGCCCGGAATCGTCCGGATTGCGGGCCTCTACCAGCACCACCACGTTGTCCATCGCCTCGGCGAGCTTGGCCGGGATGAGGTCCAGAGCCTCAGCCACAAGCTCGTCGAACCTGTCGGCACTGCACCAGGTGGCCATTGAGGACCAGGTGCACATCAGGGCGGCGGGGGGCCCGAAGCATCGGCCGGGGCCACCGGAGAACCCTCCACCGGCGGCCCGCTGGTTATCGGAGCGTCCGGGGCAGGTTGCTTGCCCACCTTTACCTCCCCCTTCACGCTGCCAGTGACCGGGGCGAATCCGGAACGGTCCGGCAGGAATGCGCCGAGCCGGCAGTCCACCCGGGTGCTCCCAGCCTGCCAGCTTTCCGGCCGCAGGGTCTCCCAGAACAGCGTGAGTCCCTTGTTCGCGGCCTCGGCAGGTCCGCCGGCGAAGTCCTTCGCCAGCCGGGTGCACTCCGTGTTCAACACCCGGTCCTGCGCGGCTTCGTCGGGGTATCCATCGGGGAAAGCGTCCTTGAGGTCGACCACGCCGACCATCTCCACAGCATGGGCATCCGCGCAATCGACCGGGTCGCCCACGGCCTTGCCGTCGTTGCCCAGGCAGACGCCGGGGGGATGCACGTCGGACTGGTCCTGCTGCAGCACGCTGCCGGTGGAGGCGAACAGCGTTCCGGTGCGGCCGGCGGTCTGCACCCCGCAGCGCAGTGTCCGGTCCCCGCGCAGCCAGCCCGCCTCGCTTGGTTTGATCGCCCCCACGGTGAAGCGGCCGAACGGGTCGAAGCGGTCGGCCAGCGCCGCAGTGGTGCGCTCAGTGCAGCGCTCGGTCACCAGCTGCTGCCAGCGCTCCGGGTCGGGGTAGGCGGCGTCGGCGTCGAAGTCGAGCAGCTCCAGCGTCCCGGTGACCTCGAACAGGTGCGGTTGCTGGCAGCTCACCTGGCTCGCGTCGGCGGCGTCGGGGTTGCGCCAGGTCAGGCAGGTGTGCACCGGAGCGCGCAGCGGCTGCGGGCTGGTGGTGGTGACCGGACCTGGCGCAGCGACGGTGAGCAGGGCACTCGGCCTCGTCGGCAGCGCGGCCACCACCAGCGTCGCCAGCGCGCCCAGCACTGCTCCGGCAGCGATCAGCCTGATGCTACGACGGGGGCGGTCCGGGGCAGGGGTCACCGTGGCATCGTGCCGTGGCATCCGCACCATCTCGCCTACTTGATCGTGGTAGCGCCGCTGCGCGGGTAGTAGCGCCTCTGCCCGGCTACCAACGTGATCGTGCGGCAGGGCACCGCGAGGGTCTCGGCCAGCGCCGGCCACCCTAGCCGGGGCCCCTGGGTGCTGGCCAGGGTTCACCGCCCGGTGCCCGCGGCCCGCTGGCTCTGCCTGCGGGCCTTGACGACCTCGATGAGGATCGGCAGCACAGACAGCGCCACGATGCCGATCAGGATCAGCTCCACGTTCTCCTTGACGAAGGTGATCCGGCCCAGCCAGAAGCCGAGCAGGGTGACTCCGGTGGCCCAGGCGACGCCACCGATGACCGAGTAGGTGAAGTACTTGCGGGGATCCATCCGGCCCACCCCCGCAATCGCCGTGATGAAGGTCCGCACGATAGGCACGAAACGGCCCAGCACGATGGCCCGCGGCCCGTACTTCTCGAAGAAGGCGTGCGTCTTGTCCACGTGCTCACGCTTGAACAGCCGGGAATCCGGGCGGTTGAAAAGCGCCGGCCCGACCGTGAAGCCGATCAAGTAGCCGACGGCGTTGCCCACCACCGCGCACACCGTGAGCAGCAGGCAGACCAGCCAGATCGGGGCGCCGATGATGCCATTGGCGACGAACAGCCCGGCGGTGAACAGCAGCGAATCGCCCGGCAGGAAGAACCCGATGAGCAGGCCACACTCCGCGAAGATGATCAGACATAGCCCGACCAGCACGTAGGGGCCCAGCATCCGCAGCAACTGCTCGGGATCGAGCCAGGACGGGCCGAGTGCCAGCGACGTGGCGGCAAGGGGGAGCGGCACGGTGACACGGTACCGGGCAACCACCTGTGACCGACTGTGCACCTACTGTCACCGGGTTGCGTTCCGGACCTGGTTACCAGGCCCGGTCACCAGACGCTGACCACCCCCGCCAGCCCGCCTGCCATGGCCCCGAGCAGCACCGCAAGGGCGAGCACCGCCCAGACCGGCAACCCGGTCCGGTGTCGTGCCGGTCGGCGACGGGGCGGTATCGGTGATCCCGTGCCCAGCCCGGCGGCCTGAGCCCGCAGCGCCGCAGCCAACCGCCGATCCACCGTCACCGCTGCTCCAGGATCCGTTGCAGAGCATCGAGGGCGCGGCTGGCGCTGGACTTCACGGTGCCGCGGCTCACTCCGGTGGCCGCCGCGATTTCCGCCTCGCTCATCCCCCCGTAGTAGCGCAAAACCAGCACCTCGCGTTGCCGCGGCGGCAGCTGACCCAGCGCCAGCACCACCTCCTGGTGCTCGGTGGTGAGCATCGCCAGCGACTCCGCCGAGCGCGCGTTGGCCTGGTGTGGTGGGACGTAGCCGCGAGCGGTCTTACGACGGCGCAGCACCGAACGCGAGCCGTTGACTACCGCGGTGCGCAGGTAACCCAGCGCCGCTGCCTCGTCGCGCAGTCCCGACCAGTGCCGGTGCAGCCCGGTGAAGGCCTCCTGCACGACGTCCTCGGCGGTGGCCGGTTCGTCCACCAGCAGGATCGCCAGACGAACCAGCCGCATCCGGTGCTGGCGATAGAGATCTTCCAGGGTTAGCGGTGCCTCGACGGCAGGGGCTGGCGCGGTGTCCGGCCCAGCGTCCAGCACCCGCAGGTGGCCGAGGGTCGTCTCGACCGACTGCTGCACAGTCGCACGGTCCAGCGATTCGTCGGGGGCCACCCCAGAAACGTACTTGCGGGCACGCGAGGCAGACACCGCGCCCGTCCGATCGCTTCTGGGCGGGCGGGTGAGCCATACTGCGCCACAACCCCAGCGACACGTAACGAGTAATCGGAGGCCAGCCACAATGCCCATCGCGACGCCCGAGGTCTACAGCGAGATGCTGGACCGCGCGAAGGCCGACCAGTTCGCCTTCCCGGCAATCAACGTGACCTCATCGGAGACGCTGAACGCGGCACTGCGCGGGTTGGCCGAGGCCGAGAGTGACGGCATCGTGCAGCTATCCACGGGCGGGTCGGAGTTCGCCTCGGGCGGCAAGGTCAAGGACATGGTCACCGGCTCGGTGGCGATGGCCGAGTTCGCGCAGGTGGTGGCCGCGAAGTACCCGGTCAAGGTCGCGTTGCACACCGACCACTGCCCCGAGAACAAGCTCGACGCCTTCGTCCGGCCGCTGATCGAGATCTCCCAGGAGCGGGTGGCCCGTGGCGAGAGCCCGCTGTTCCAGTCCCACATGTGGGACGGCTCGGCTACTGAGTTGCACCGCAACCTGGCCATCGCCGCGGAGCTGCTCGAGACCTGCGTCAAGGCGAAGATCATCTTGGAGGTGGAGATCGGTGTCGTGGGCGGTGAGGAGGACGGTGTCGCCAACGACATCAATGAGAAGCTCTACACCACGGCTGAGGACTTCGAGCACACCGTCGATGCCCTCGGCGGCGGCGAGCAGGGCCGCTACCTGCTGGCCGCGACATTCGGCAATGTGCATGGTGTGTACAAACCGGGCAACGTGAAGCTTCGCCCGGAGATCCTGCAGATGGGGCAGGAGGTCGCCGCCCGCAAGCTGGGTCTGCCCGCCGGCTCCCAGCCGTTGGACCTGGTATTCCATGGCGGATCCGGTTCCCAGCTGGCGGAGATCCACCAGGCACTCTCGTACGGGGTGATCAAAATGAACATCGACACCGACACCCAGTACGCCTTCACCCGCCCGATCGCAGCCCACATGTTCACCAACTACGACGGGGTGCTCAAGGTCGACGGCGAGGTCGGCAACAAGAAGGTCTACGACCCACGCTCCTACCTCAAAGTGGCCGAGCAGTCGATGGCCGCCCGGGTCGCGCAGGCCTGCGAGGACCTCCGCTCCGCGGGCCGCACGCTGGCCGGTTAGGGGCTCTTCAAGAGCCACCAACCCCCTTCACCACTGCACTTAACGACTACCAACCCCGGCCGACGGGCGCGCGGACCCCCGGCCGAGGGGCTTGCGGCACCACAGGAGGACGAAGCGATGAGCGTGCACGGCAACCTGCTGGGACCCAACCCGACGCTGCTGCCCGAGCAGCCCGACGCCGAGGCGGCTCTCGCAGCGGCGAACGACCCGGCGACGGCGGCCGCCGCCCACCCTGAGTTCCCCGCCGCCTGGGCGGCGCTGGCCGAACGGGCCCTCGACGAGGGCGACGCTGTCGCCGGCTACGCCTTCGCCCGGACCGGCTACCACCGCAGCCTGGACCAGCTCCGCCGCGCCGGTTGGAATGGTCACGGGCCGGTGCCGTGGTCACATGTCCCCAACCGGGGTTTCCTGCGAGCACTGGCCGCGCTGGCCCGAGCGGCCGCCGAGATCGGCGAGGACACCGAGGATCGGAGGTGCCGGGACTTCCTCGACGAATGCGATCCGGCCGCGGCCGATGCCCTCGGGCTGGACTGACCTGACCCCGGAGCGACCGTGCACGAGGGCGCGACACACTGGGCATGCGCGCCGGACACGCCGGGGTGTCAGCTTTGGATGAGCTGCCAGTCCTGGGTGTGCCGGTACCAGGTCCAGCGGTCGGTGGTGCGGTCGGCGACGCCGTCGCGCCACACGTCGGTGGGGGCGCAGCCCAGCTGCACGGCGCGGCCGGCGGCTTGACGC
>JBOHGH010000054.1:0-28269 GCA_050699975.1 Pseudonocardiaceae bacterium
CGCGCCCACTGCATTCCAAGGCGGCGAGGTGGACGTCCAGGAAACGGGCCCGTGGCTCGAACAGACCCGCCGCGGAGAGTTCGGCCCGCAACTCGCCGGCGCGCCGGGCCAGCATCGCCGGATCCGGTCGCGGCTCGTTGTCGACCTGGCGGCGCAGCGCCGGATCACCGGTGTAGGCGTCGACGAAACCCTCGACCAGGCGGTCGAACCGCAGGCCGAGCACCAGATACTCGCGGACCACGTCGGTGGCGCTACCGTTCATGGCCACGAGAATAAGCTCGCCCTCACGAGCCGAACCGGCGATGCCGTGCGGTGAAGTCACGCAGGGCGCGCAGAAAGTCCACCTTCCGGAAGGCTGGCCAGTAGGCGTCGCAGAACCAGAACTCCGAATGCGCTGACTGCCACAGCAGGAAACCCGACAGCCGCTGCTCCCCCGACGTGCGGATCACCAGGTCAGGATCGGGCTGCCCGGAGGTGTAAAGGTGCTGGGCGATCTGCTCGACATCAAGCACCTCGGCGAGTTCCTCCATGGTGGTCCCGGCCTCGGCGTGTTTGAGCAGGAGTTTGCGCAACGCGTCAGCGATTTCCTGTCGACCGCCGTAACCCACTGCCACATTCACCGATAGTCCGGGTCGGTCCCGGGTTCGGGCTGCTGCGGTGGTCAGCCGCTGCGCCATCTCCGGCGGTAGCAGGTCCAGCGCGCCCACGACCCGCACTCGCCAGGGCCTGTCCGGCGCGCACAGCTCGTCGACGACATCAGCGATGATCTCCAGCAACGGCTCCACCTGGTCGGGCGGCCGGTTGCGCAGGTTGTCCGGAGACAGCAGCCAGAATGTGGCGATCTCGACACCGGTCTCGCGACACCAGCCGAGCAGCTCGATCAGCTTGGCGGCACCGACCCGGTGACCGTCACTGACGTCGGCGAACCCGAGCTCCTTGGCCCAGCGCCGATTCCCGTCCATGATCACGGCAACATGGCGGGGACGGTTGGCGGTGCCGAGCTGGCGTCGCAGCCTGCGCTCGTAGACGGCATAGACGAGGTCCTGCAGCCTCACAAGTCGGGAAGGCTACGCCAGACATCGACGGCGACTCATGGCGCCAGGCCACCAGCACCACAGACCACGAGCGCCGACACACGGCTACTCCCTACCAGCTCGCACGCACACGATGAAGTCGAGCCGTACCTCGGGCTGCGACGCCTCCGTCACGCGTAAGCCGGCCTGTTCCAGGCGCTCGTTGAGCTCTTTGAGACCTGGGGTCCATTGCGCCAATCGCCGCCGGTCCATCTGCCGGTAAATCTTCAGCATTCTCGTTTCGCGCTTGGCATGCTCAGACCACGTCCCCAAGATCAAGAGGCCGTCATCGGACAGAAGTGACGCCATCCGAACCAGCGCTGTCTGCAGCATGTCGGCGAATGGCTTGGCCGCATTCCTCTGCCAACCAAAATGTGACAGAGTGCCGAGCATGCACGTGATAAGGTCGAACGGGCCGTCGAACTGAAGGTGGGCAGCGCCGAAGTCGCCCAGCATCATCTTAATTCGATGGTCCTTCGGGCACTGACGTTCACGGCTGGCCGCAGCGAAGCGGAAACAGTCGTAGTCTTCGTCGAGTGCAATGATCTCACCGTCGGAGGTAACTGCGTCACGTAGTTGGATCGGATATCGTCCGGTGCATGTGCCTACGTCAAGGTACCGTCGGATTTTACCCCACCGACTTCGCCCGCGCAGGACCTCCTTAACGCGCTCGATCTCCACAGTCTTCAGGGCTTGGTCTTCGGCGTCGAGACCGAACTCGTAGACAGCCAACCAGTTGGACTCGTAGTCGATCTTCACGTTGGCCGAGTCCGCCGCCTGTTGAAGCTGATCAATGAATGACTGCAACGGCTCGGCGGATTCCCACAGGTCATGAAAATACTGCTCAGCCGCCCGAAGGTAACCCGCATAGTTCTGTACCAGGGGCGTGTATGTCATGACGCGTCCAATGACTCCAGGACGGCCTCCTTCGAAAACGTCGACCCGGAAATCGTCATAGATGGCCAACTCGTTGTCGGCAGGGTCCGGCAACATGCCAGAAACGCTACGGAAGAGCTGATTCACGTCAAACGCGACACGTGTTTGAAAACCCTCCTCTATCATCCTCCGGACGTTAGTCTTCAGGTTCTCGAACTGCCTGTTCAAGCGATCTGTTTCATCGCTCTTCTCAAGTTGCCGCTGCATTACCCGGAGCTGCCGGTGGGCTTCAGCGACCATGGATGGCGGCTGGTCGAGCAGGAAAAGGCGCCGGGCCTGTCCACCTGTGCCGTCTAGGCGCCTCAGCATCCGGACGTTGGCCTCGATGATGCCCACTTCGGCCTGGATCCAGAACCCGGAAGAGAGGAACGTCGTCGCCCAGAACCGGTGTTGAACCCGATCGAGTGCCTCCGAGTAGGTCGAGATGGCGCTGCGCGAGGAGTCGAACGTCAAGGGGCCCTGGATTCGGGGTCTGTTGTCTTCTGCGTACGCACGTAGCCGCTCGATTGTCTTAGTGAGGCGGCTGCTCTCCTCCTGGAGAGTGTTGGCGAAGCCCAGATCGGAGTCTTCGATACCCCGGTCGCCGCCGTGAGTGGGCGGCGGCAGCCCCAGCCAAGCCTTACGCATCTCGTCGACGCAGATATCGATGCTAGCGCGCAATGCTGCGTCGGACTCTCGGCTGAAACTAAAAGTCGTAAGGCCGAGGACGTCGGACGGTAACCCGACGCCGTCTTCTTCAAGGATCCAGACCCGCTGCGCTCCGAGTTGGGAGACAAAGAAGCCGTACTCCAACACGACGTTGTCGCGCGCTGCCTCCACTCGGTCACCCCGGAAGTCCCGCCTGTCGTCCTTGGCGAAGATGAGAATACAGGCGTGAACGTTGCCAAGCTCAGCCGCGAGGATGTCGAGGGTGGTCCAACCAGGGGTGAATACGGTCGTCCACGGGCGGGGCTCGAAGTACGGGCTCATGGCGACGACGAGACGGTTGAGGACGTCGCGAGCCTCTGAGGAACTGCCAATGAAGACGGGACGCTTCGTCGGCCGGCCCGCAGCCGTGGGTGTCTTGCGCATGGTGCTCGTCATCGCAGCTCCTCTGAAGATGTCCCCAATTACTGCAGTCTGCATCCAGAACGCGGGAAAAGGGAGGTCAGTGCGGGCGGGTCATGCGCAGGACGTCTAGGGCTTGGTCTAGTTGTGCGATGGTGAGGGTGCCGTTTTTTACGTGGCCGCGCGCTAGCACCACGTCGCGGATGGTGCGCCGCTCGCGCAGGGCCTGCTTGGCGATCGAGGCCGTCTCCTCGTAGCCGAGGTATCGGTTGAGCGGGGTCACGATCGCGAGCGAGGACTCGGCGTACTCGCGGCAGCGTTCGGCGTCGACCTCGGCGCCTTCGACGACCTTGTCGGCGAGCAACCGCGCTGCCGCGGCGAGCAGCCGGGCCGACTCCAGCAGGTTGCGCGCCATCACCGGCATCATCACGTTGAGCTCCAGGTTGCCCTGCGAGCCGGCGAACGCCACGCACGCATCGTTGCCGATCACCTGCGCAGCGACCATCATGGTCGCCTCGCAGATCACCGGGTTGACCTTGCCCGGCATGATCGACGAGCCGGGCTGCAGATCGGGCAGCCGCAGCTCGGCCAACCCGGTACGAGGCCCGGAGCCAAGCCACCGGATGTCGTTGGCGATCTTGAAGAGTGAGACGGCGGTGGTGCGCAGCGCGCCGGAGCCTTCCACCAGACTGTCCCGGGCGCCCTGCGCCTCGATGTGGTCTCGGGCCTCGGTGAGTACATCCAGGCCGGTGTACCGGCGCAGCTGCTCGACGACGGCCGTACCGAAGCCTTCCGGGGTGTTCAGCCCGGTGCCCACCGCGGTGCCTCCGATGGGCAGCTCGGCCAGCCGGGGAAGACAGCTTGACAACCGCTCGGCGCCGTACCGGGCCTGCGAGGCCCAGCCACCTGCCTCCTGGCCCAGCGTGATCGGCACCGCGTCCATCAGGTGGGTGCGACCCGCTTTGACCACGTCCCGCCAGCCCTGCGACTTCCGGCTCAGGGTAGAGGCCAGGTGCACCAGCGCGGGTATCACGTCGTGCGCGATGGCTTCGGTGGCGGCGAGATGGATCGTGGTCGGGAACACGTCGTTGGACGACTGCGACGCGTTGACGTGGTCATTGGGGTGCACCTCGGAGCCGCAGGCCCGGCTCGCCAGCGTGGCGATCACCTCATTGGCGTTCATGTTCGAGCTGGTGCCTGAGCCGGTCTGGAACACGTCGACCGGGAACTGTGCGTCGTGCCCGCCGGCCGCCACCTCGTCGGCGGCCGAGGCGATCGCCTCAGCGAGCGTAGGTTCGAGCACCCCGAGCTGGCCGTTCACCCGCGCGCAGGCGGCCTTGACCAGGCCTAGAGCGCGGATTTGGGAACGTTCCAGGCTGCGCCCGGAGATCGAGAAGTTGTCCACGGCGCGCTGCGTCTGCGCCTGGTACAAGGCGTCGGCGGGCACCGCAACCTCGCCCATGGTGTCGCGTTCGATCCGGTATTGCTGCTCGGTGGCGCCGTGCTCGGTCATGGACGCAGTCTCGGTCATGCCCCCAGTCTTGGTCATAACGGCAGTGTCGGTCATAGCGGCAGGGTGACCCCCGCCGACTACTCCACCATCCGGGGGAGCTGGCCGAAGTCCACCGAGGCGTATTCGCGCAGCTTGGTCAGGCGGTGGAAGCTGTCGATCATCCGCACGGTGCCGGACTTGGAGCGCATCACGATGGACTGGGTGCTGCATCCACCTGCGCCATAGGTCACCCCGCGCAGCAGCTCCCCGTCGGTGATTCCGGTCGCGCAGAAGAACACGTTGTCACCGCAGACCAGGTCCTCGGTGGTGAGGATCCGGTTGAGGTCGTGCCCGGCGTCCAGCGCCCCCCGGCGCTCGGCGTCGTCGCGGGGCCACAGCCGGCCCTGGATCGCGCCCCCCATGCAGCGCAACGCGGCCGCGCTGATGATCCCCTCCGGGGTCCCGCCGATGCCCATCAGGAGGTCCACGCCGGTGCCCGGGCGGGCCGCGGCGATCGCGCCGGCGACGTCCCCGTCGGTGATGAACGTGATCCGGGCGCCGGCCTCGCGGACCTGGCGCACCAGAGCGTCGTGTCGCGGCCGGTCCAGGATGCACACGGTGATATCGGAGATGTCCATCTGCTTGGCCTGGGCGACCCGTTTGATGTTCTCGGCCACCGGTGCGGACAGGTCGATCGCGTCGGCCGCCTCCGGCCCGACCGCGATCTTCTCCATGTAGAACACCGCGGAGGGATCGAACATCGAGCGCCGCTCGGACACCGCGAGCACCGCGAGCGCGTTGGGCATGCCCTTGGCCATCAACGTGGTGCCGTCGATCGGATCGACCGCGACATCGCACTCCGGGCCCTGCCCGTTGCCGACCTCCTCGCCGTTGAACAGCATCGGCGCTTCGTCCTTCTCCCCTTCACCGATCACCACCACGCCGCGCATCGACACCGTGCCGACCAGCTTGCGCATCGCGTCCACCGCCGCCTGGTCACCGCCGTTCTTGTCACCGCGGCCGACCCAGCGGCCGGCGGCCATCGCCGCAGCCTCGGTGACCCGCACCAGCTCCATGGCGAGGTTGCGGTCAGGTTCCTCCCGCGTCGGGTTCTGGCGCGGAGTCGGCAATGTGCTCATGGGCCCTCCCGAAGTGGACTGCGCAACACCCCGATCTTGCCATCAGCCGTCGGTTTCGGACTGCGCCATCGGTTGTGCTCCCTGCTGCTCGCGAGCGGTGATCACGGACTCGATCCGCTCCCGGGCGCCGGCGAGGTGTCGCTCGCAGGCTATGGCGAGCTGCTCGCCACGCTCCCACAGCGCCAGCGAATCCTCCAGCGTCAGCCCACCGGCCTCCAGCGCGCACACCACCTCGGCCAGCTCGTCCCGGGCGGCCTCGTAGCCCAGCGTGGCTGGATCGTCCTTGCGGTTCACGCCACCATCACTCACACCGCTATCATCGGCCACCGGCCACCACCGCATGCAGGGCCCCGTCGGACAGCCGCACCCGCAACCCGGTGCCCTCCGGTGCGTCGGCCACAGACCGGAGCACCTGGCCTTGTGCTGGGCCATCCGCCCGCTGGACCACTGCGTAGCCCCGCGCCAGGGTGGCCGCCGGTCCGAGGGTCGTCAGGCGTGCCGCGGTGTGCTCAAGGCGCTCCTGCGCCGCTCGCAGCCCACCGAGCACGGCCCGGTCCGCCCGAGCGCGCAGGTCGGTCCCGACCCGGCCGCGCTCGTCCAGCGGTCGCACCGGGTCGGCCAACACCGGACGGCTACGCAGCGCGTCAAGAAGCCGCCGCTCCCGGTCCACCCAGCCGTGCAGGGCACGCCGGCAGCGGTCGCGCAGCTGCTGCAGCGCGATGGTCTGCTCTGCGACGTCGGGCACCACGCACTTGCCGGCATCTGTCGGGGTGGAGCAGCGCTTGTCCGCAACGTGATCCACCAGCGGGGTGTCCGGTTCGTGGCCGACCGCCGAGACCACCGGGGTTGCGCACTCCGACACCGCGCGGCACAGCGCCTCGTCGGAGAACGGCAGCAGGTCCTCCACGCTGCCGCCGCCCCGGGCCAGCACGATGACGTCCACCCCCGGGTCGGCGTCCAGCACGGTGAGCGCGTCGATGATCTGGCCGACCGCAAGTGGGCCTTGCACCGCCACGTTCTGCACCCGGAAACGCACCGCGGGCCAGCGGGCGGTGGCGTTGCTGAGCACGTCGCGCTCGGCCGCGCTGGCCCGGCCGGTGATCAGCCCCACGCAGCCGGGCAGCAAGGGCAACCGGCGTTTGCGGCGGGGATCGAACAGACCTTCGGCGTCAAGCAGACGCCGGAGCCGCTCGATACGGGCGAGCAGCTCGCCGATGCCGACCGCCCGGATCTCGTCGACCCGCAGGCTCAGCGTGCCGCGGGACAGGTGCAATGACGGCTTGCCGTGCACCACGACCCGGCTGCCGTCGGCCAGCGGCGGATGGCGGTCACGCACCAGCGCGGCGGGGCAGGTCAGGGTGAGGGAGACGTCGGCCACCGGGTCGCGCAGCGTGACAAATGCAGTGCCGGTGCCCGCCCTGGCGGATAGCTGGGTGATCTGCCCTTCGACCCAGACGGCGCCCAGCCGGTCGATCCACGCCGCGATCTTGCGGGCGACGGTGCGGACCGGCCAGGGTTGCTCCGGCGTGGTGGCCGGATCGGTCACTGCGAATCGGTCATATGGGAGCGGACCGTGGAGATCCGGTTGGACAGCATGGTGACGAACGCAGCGCGGTCCTGGTGGACGTGCTCGTAGGCCAGCAGTTCCGTGAGCTCAGGCAGCGACAGCGCCCGCAGCTTGCCGCGCAGCTGGGCTAACGAGAGCCCGTCGTACCCGGGCAGCGCCGGCGGCGTGGCCCCGAACCGGGCCACCATGGTGTCCTCGGGTTTGCTGTTCCCGGTTTGGGTGCCGGTCGCGGGCGGGCGCACGGGTGTCATGGCGCGGGCGACGTCGGCCTCATCGACTTCGCCGGACCCTCCCGCCGCGGTGCCGTGTCCAGCGCCCGGACCGGGGACTACCGCAGCGGGCGCGGCGACACCGGTGGCCTTACCGAACTCGCTCGAGGTCGTCTTGGTACCAGGCGCAGGGGGCTCGTCGTCCTCATCGAACCGGGCCCACGGCGGGGTGTCCTCCACCGGCTGAAACAGCGCGCACACCTGGTCGCCCTTGATGGCCAGCTCGGTGACCCGCTGCTGTACCCGCATCGCGGTCTGGACGGCACGGCTGGCCGCGGTGACAGGTAGTTCGCTGAGCTGTTCAGGGAGTTTGCAGGCCTGTTCGACGGCGGTGACCGCCAGGCCCACGGCGACCCGGACCGGCAACGGCAAGGTACTCATGGTCGTCAAGCCTGCCGCAGTCACCGGGTCTGTGCCTACCCGGGCTTGCGCGGCAACGCCGCCCGTAGGGTAGGGGTATGACCAAGCGTGTGCTGCTCGCCAAGCCCCGTGGCTACTGCGCCGGGG
The DNA here is from genome assembly GCA_050699975.1 of Pseudonocardiaceae bacterium. Classification (GTDB taxonomy): domain Bacteria; phylum Actinomycetota; class Actinomycetes; order Mycobacteriales; family Pseudonocardiaceae. The sequence continues at coordinate 8,031 of JBOHGH010000054.1, forward strand.
TCGACCGCGCCGTGGTCACCGTCGAGAAGGCCCTCGAGGCGCACGGGCCGCCGGTGTACGTGCGCAAGCAGATCGTGCACAACCGGCACGTGGTGGAAACCCTGCAGGACCGCGGGGTGGTCTTCGTCGAGGAAGCCGACGAGGTGCCTGCAGGCGCCATCGTGGTCTTCTCCGCGCATGGAGTGTCGCCGGCCGTGCACGACCAGGCCGCTGCGCGCGGCTTGCACACCATCGACGCCACCTGCCCGCTGGTGACCAAGGTGCACCAGGAGGCCAAGCGGTTCGCCCGCGACGGCTACGACATCCTGCTGATCGGTCACGAGGGCCACGAGGAGGTCGAGGGCACCGCCGGTGAGGCGCCCCTGCAGATCCAGCTCGTCGACGGGCCGGACGCGGTGGATTCGGTGACCGTGCGGGACCCGTCCCGGGTGGTCTGGCTGTCGCAGACCACGCTGTCGGTGGACGAGACCATGCAGACGGTGGCGGCGCTCAAGGAGCGCTTCCCTGAGCTGACCGACCCGCCCAGCGACGACATCTGCTATGCCACACAGAACCGGCAGGTGGCGGTGAAGGCGATGGCTGCCGACTGCGATCTGGTCCTCGTCATAGGGTCGCGGAACTCGTCCAACTCGGTGCGGTTGGTCGAGGTCGCGCTGGCCACCGGTGCCCGCGCGGCCCACCTGGTCGACTATGCGCGGGAGATCGATCCGGCGTGGCTGCAGGGCGTGCACACCGTGGGTGTCACCAGCGGCGCTTCGGTGCCCGAGGTGCTGGTCCGTGGCGTGCTGGACTTCCTCGCCGAGTACGGGTACAGCCACGTGCAGGAGATCACCACCGCCGAGGAGAGGCTGGTGTTCTCGCTGCCGCGCGAGCTCAAGCGCTCGATCTCCGGCGTCGCATCATCCGGCGCCGATTGACGCTCAGGGCCGTGGGGTGATGCGGCGCGCGGTCGGGCGTCGCTGGGTGACCAGCCGGAAGACTCCGATAGCGAGGACGACCCCAGTGGTGATCGCCATGGTGGGAAAGCCGTTGATCAGGGGAGTGCCGACCGTGAGCGCGGCGGCGACGACCCCCCCGCCGGTGGGCAGGGAGCCGATCGCCAGGACAACACCGGGTACCGCCACCGCCAGGATCAGCGGAGGTTGCACCAACGGCCCGAACAGCCCCTTGCGTTGTACTGCCACCACTGCCAGCAGGCAGCCGAGGAAATAGCAGGCCTGAAACACGATGCCCAGCCGGTTGAGCCGTTCGATATCGACGAACACGCCCAGCGCGGTGAGCCCCAACGCGCACCCGACGGCCGTCCACCAAGGCACCCCGGGGCGGTCGATCAGCAGTGAACACTCGTCCCAGCGCCCGCGGCGGGAAGCGCTTCGGGTCAGGGTCGTCGTCACTCGTTCACAGTAGACCGCTGCGGATCCTCGCCCCGCCCCTGGTGCAGCACCTCGCTGGCCCACCTCCAGTCCTCACCGTTGCCCTCCTCTTTTGGGTCCCCCGCGCTGGACCGGCCCGGGTTCAGCTCCTGGCGACCGGGCTCCAGCGCGACGAGCGAGTCCGCTGCGGACGCGACGAGCTCCACCGTCTGCACGGTGCGAGGGCTGCGCTCCACTTGATCGGGCGTGTCGAGCGGCTCGGAGACCACCTCGAGCTCGACGAACCGCCGCGCGGTCACCAGTACCCGCGACTCCAGCGATCGCACTGTGCTGTTGTAGGCGTCAACGGCTCCACCGATCGCCTTGCCGAGCTTCGTCACGTGGCCACCCATCGTGGCCAGCCGCAGGTGCAGCTCCCGGCCCAGCTCGTGGACCCGCGCGGCGTTGCGCGCCAGCGCCTCCTGGCGCCAGGTGTAGGCCACCGTCCGCAGCAGCGCGATCAGCGTGGTCGGTGTCGCGATCACGACGTTGCGCTCGAAGGCGTGCTCGAGCAGGGCGGGGTCGGATTGCAGCGCTGCCTCGAGGAACGGGTCGCCGGGGACGAACAGCACGACGAATTCCGGGGTGGATTCAAACCGCTGCCAGTAGGACTTGTGTGCCAGCGAATCGACGTGCGCCCGCAGGTGCCGGGCGTGCGCGGCCAGCCGGTCGGCCCGGCGGTCCGGATCGGTGGCGTCGACGGCCTCCAGGTAGGCGCCAAAGGGCACCTTGGCGTCCAGCACGATGTGCTTGTCACCGGCGAGGTGGACGACCAGGTCGGGGCGGACCAGGGCATCGTCATCGCCGCTGGCGTCGGTAGCGGTGACCTGCCGGGAGAAGTCGCAATGCTCGACCATGCCGGCCAGCTGCACTACTCGCTCCAGCTGCAACTCACCCCACCGGCCGCGGACCTGCGGGGCACGCAACGCGGTGACCAACTGCCGGGTCTCGCTCTGCAACTGCTCGGATGTGCGGTGCATCGCCCCCACCTGCTCGCGCAGCCCTGCGTAGGCGGCCTCGCGCTCTTTCTCCACCGTGCGCAGTTGACCGTCGAGCCGGTGCAGGGTCTGGCTGACCGGGCCGAGCAGCGCCTCGATGGCCTGTTGGCGTTGGGTGGCGTCGCCGTCGGACTTCGCCGACAGGGCCGCAGTGACCGTGGCCAGCCGCGCCTCGGCGAGCTGTACGAACGCTTCGTTGTTGCGGGACAGTGCCTCGGCGGACAGCGCCTGGAAGCTGTCCTTGAGCTCAGCCTCGCGGCAGGTCAGCAGACGTTCCCGATCGGCCGTGGCGGCCCGTTCGGTGTCCAGTGCGGCGCGGGTGCCGGCCAGCTCCGCCTGCGCCGCCGAGATCCGCTCACCGGCCTCCTCGGCACGCTTGCGGAACAGCTCGGCCCGGGCAGCCTCGGCGTCCCTGGCCGCTGCGGCGCTGTCACCGTCACGGCGAGCCGCGGCGAGCTCGGCCTCGATGGCGGCTCTGGCGGCGTCCGCGGTGCGGCCGGTCTCGGCCACCGCGGCACGGCGACTGGCAGCGCCCACCAGCCAGCTGATCAGCCCCCCGACCCCAAGCCCGACCAGCAAAGCGATAAGCACGGAGTAATCCACGCGTCACACCCTGCAACACCCCCCCGACAGAACCGCGAAGGCGCGCCGCCCCCAGCCCATTGCGTCAAGCAGGCGGGGACTCGTGGGTGAGCAGCCAGCGCTTGGTGGGTAGGCCCCAGCGGAAGCCGCCTAGGGAGCCGTCGGCGCGCAGCACGCGGTGGCATGGGACGAACAGGGCTGCGGGGTTGCGCGCGCAGGCGGCTGCCGCCGCCCGCACCGCCCGCGGCCGCCCGGACTTGGCGGCCAGTTCGGTGTAGCTCACCGGGGCGCCGGCCGGGATCGCTCGCAGCACCTGCCAGGTGTGCTCCAGGAACTCACCACCGCGTTGGCGCACCGGCACGTCGCAGATCGCGGCGAGGTCACCCCGGTGGTAAGCGGTCACCGCGGCGGTCACCGCCCCCAGGTCCATGCGGTGAACCACAGAGACTGGGCGCAGAGCGGGCGCCACCAGCGGCAGCAGGTCTTCCAGCTGTGCTGTCCAGCCTGCCGCGAGCACCGCGCCGTCGTTGTCGACGAGGGTCGTGAAGGGACCGATCACGGTGTCCACAGTGGAGGTGGATCCGGTGGTGGTGGACCCGGGGGTGATGGACACAGTAGAGGTGGAAGTCATGCGGTGCGCTCCGTTCGTCGTGGTCGGGTGGCGGCGGCCCGCCACAGGTGCATCCCGGCGTAGGACCGCCAAGGTCGCCAGCGCCGGGCCCGCCGCCGCAATTCGTCGGCATCGCCGGCCAGCCCCAGTGCGGCCGCGCCGTGCCGGATCGCGAGATCGGTATCCAGCAGCACATCGGTGGCGCCTAGCACACGCAGCGCCACATAGCCTGCCGTCCAAGGGCCGATCCCGGGGATCGCTTCGAGCTCCGCCCGGAGTTCTTCCGGATCGCGGCCCGGGTCGACGACCAGATCGCCGGCGGCCAGCGCCGCCGCGACGGCCCGGACTGTCTGGATTCGACGGCGCGGGCCGGTGAGCAACTCGGCGGCGTGCTCGGCGATCTGGGCCGGTGCCGGGAACAGCAGAGACGGGCTGTCCAACACCGGTTCACCCGGCATCGGTTCGCCCAATGCCGCGACCAGTCGGGCTGCGGACGTCCGCGCGGACGCCACTGTCACCTGTTGCCCGAGTACCGCGCGCAGCACCGTCTCGGCGCCGTCAACGGTGCCCGGCACCCGGATCCCGGGCTGCCCGGCCACCGCGGTCGACAGCGCGGGGTCGGCGCCGAGGACCTGGTCCACGGCGCACGGGTCGGCGTCGGCGTCGAGCAGCCTGCGCAGCCGGCTCACCGCCACCGGCAGGTCCCGCAGATCACCCAGCCGCAGGGTGCAGTCCCAGTGCGAGGGCGTCAGGCGCACTGCTGCCGCGCCGGGCCCGTGCGGGAGCCGCAGCGTCCGGGCGTAGCCGCCGTCGGTGGCACACTCCACGCCCGGAACCGCCCGGGCCGCGAGGAAGTCCAGCAAGCCCGCGCCGTCCAACGGGGTCCGAAACGGTAGCCGCAAGGTGAGGGCACCCGGCATCGGCTGGGGCGCGGCGTGCCGGCGAAGGTCGGTAGGAGTGGTGGCATACACCGTCTGCACCGCGTCATTGAACTGGCGGACCGAGGCGAACCCGGCAGCGAATGCGACGTCGGCCAGCGGCAGCGTGGTGGTTTCGATGAGTACCCGCGCGGCCTGTGCCCGATGCGCCCGGGCCAGGGCGAGCGCTCCGGCGCCTAGCTCGGCGGTGAGCACCCGGTTGAGCTGGCGGGTGGAATAGCCCAGCCGGGCGGCCAGCCCGGGCACGCCCTCGCGCTCGACCACGCCGTCGGCGATCAGCCGTACCGCCCTGGCCACCAGGTCGCCCCGCAGGTTCCACTCCGGTGAGCCCGGCACGGCGTCGGGCAGGCAACGGCGGCAGGCCCGATAGCCGGCGAGCTGGGCCGCCGCGGCGGTCGGCAGGAAGGTGACGTTCTGCGGTTTGGGCGTCACCGCGGGGCAGGAGGGCCGGCAGTAGATGCCGGTGGTCCGCACCGCGACGACGAAGCAGCCGTCGAACCGGGCGTCGCGGGAGGAAACCGCCCGGTAGCAGTGGTCGTGGTCGAGGAGCACGATCCGATCCTGCCAGCCGGTCGGGCTCGACTCTGGCGGGAATCGGACATCACAAGTGAGCTGATCGACGTTGGTGTAGGTGGGCCATGTGGCGCGGCTACCGGGTTGTGATGGGTTGCCGGCTCCGGGGCGATCGGGCCACGTCGCCTAGACTTGACACCCTGTGAGCCTCACCCTTGGCATCGTCGGCCTGCCCAATGTCGGCAAGTCCACCCTTTTCAATGCGCTGACCAGCAATGATGTCCTCGCGGCGAACTACGCCTTCGCCACCATCGAGCCCAACGTCGGGGTCGTGCCGCTGCCCGACGATCGTCTCGTGCGGCTGGCCGAGCTTTCCGGTAGCGCCAGGGTGGTGCCGGCGACGGTGTCGTTCGTCGACATCGCCGGGATTGTCGCGGGTGCCTCCGAGGGCGCCGGGCTGGGCAACAAGTTTCTCGCCCATATCCGCGAGGCCAGCGCGATCTGCCAGGTCGTGCGGGCCTTCGATGACCCCGATGTGCTGCACGTCGACGGGCAGGTCGACCCGGCCGACGACATCGCCACCGTCGAGACCGAGCTGGTGCTGGCCGACCTGCAGACGCTGGATCGCGCGCTGCCCCGGTGGGAGAAGGAGGCCCGCACCCAACCCCGGGAACGCGGTGCCGCGTTGGCCGCCGCGCAGGCCGCCCGGGAGGTCCTCAACACTGGGCGTACCTTGCACTCCGCCGGCGCGGAGCTGGACGTGGGCGTGCTCGCGGAGCTCAGCCTGCTCACCAGCAAGCCGTTCTTGTATGTCTTCAACGCCGACGAGGGCGTGCTCGGCGATCCGGAGCGCCAAGCTGAGCTACGCAAGCTGGTCACTCCGGCCGATGCGGTGTTCCTGGACGCCAAGGTGGAATCCGAGCTACTCGAACTCGACGAGGAGTCGGCCCGAGAGTTGCTGGACTCGATCGGGCAGGCTGAGCCGGGACTGATCGCGCTGGCCCGCGCCGGTTTCCACACCCTGGGGCTGCAGACCTTCCTCACCGCCGGGCCCAAGGAGGCCAGGGCGTGGACGATCCGGACCGGAGCCACCGCGCCCGAAGCCGCCGGCGTGATCCACAGCGATTTCCAGCGAGGGTTCATCAAGGCCGAGATCGTGTCCTACCACGATCTGGTCGCGGCCGGGTCGATGGCGCAGGCCCGGGCCGCCGGGAAGGTCCGGATGGAGGGCAAGGACTACGTGATGGTCGACGGCGACGTGGTCGAGTTCCGCACCGGAATAACATCTAATTCCAACAAGTAGCTGCGCCCTGGGATGCTGGAAGGGGGAGAAGTTCTGGCTGTCGGTGCTCACCGAGCTGCGCAACTGGGGACCGCGCGACATCCTGATCTACTGCTGTGACGGGCTGTCCGGGCTCCCGGAGGCGATCACGACGGCCTTCCTTTCCCTTCTCTAGTACGACAGCCGGACTTCGTGATCTTGGGCGTGGCGGCGTGACGTAGAACGGCCACCGCATGATCATCCGTGGCTTGTGTGGAACAAGTTGATCTTGCGATGGCCGCAGCGGCCAGTGTAAATCCCGGCGTGTTCGGGTCGCGATGGCGAGAGCTGATGGGCCGGATCTGTTGCCGGTTTGGTCGGGTGGAGCCGCGTCGGCGCGCAGAGGAGCTGGTGCAGGGGTTGGCGTCTGACCTGCCGACTAAGAACTGTTGGACCATCGGCGAGCACGTCGGAGCCGCCAGGCCAGACGGTCTGCAGCACCTGCTGCGCAAGGCGGTCTGGGATCACGATGGGGTGCGCCATGACCTGCGCAGCTACGTCGTGGAGCACCTCGGCAGCGCCGGTGGGCTGTTGGTGGTTGATGAGACCGGGGACCTGAAGAAGGGCAGCCACACCGTCGGGTGTCCCGCCAGTACACCGGCACCTCCGGTCGGATCGAGAATTCCCAGGTTGCGGTGTATGTGACCTACGCCAGCGACCGGGGCACGCCCTGATTGACCGGGCGTTGTACCTGCCACAGTCTTGGGCGGACGACACCGAGCGTCGTGGGCAAGCCGGTGTTCCCCGATGATGTGGAATTCGCGACCAAATCCGCACTGGCCCAACAGATGATCATCCGGGCGCTCGAAGGTGGTGTCCCCGCGCCGTGGGTCGCCGCGGATGAGGTGTACGGTGCCGATCCCGGCCTGCGCGATGAGCTCGAACGCCACGGTATCGGCTACGTGCTGGCCGTGGCGTGCAGCCACCCAGTCACCACTGCGGCTGGCAAGCTACGCGCAGACGCGATCGCGGCCAGCTTGCCTCGGCTCGCCTGGCAGCGCCTGTCGGCCGGTGCCGGGTCCAAGGGGCCGCTTGTATGACTGGGCCTGGATCAGCATCCACGCCCCCAACCCCAACCACCCGGGAAGCTGATGGCTGCTGGTCCGACGCAACTACACCACCGGCGCACTAGCCTTCTACCGCTGCTTCGCACCTCGACCAGTGCCGCTTGCCGCCCTGGTCCGCGTCTCCGGACGCCGATGGACCATCGAGGAGTCATTTCAGGCCAGCAAAGGCCTAACCGGGCTCGATCAACACCAACTCCGCCGCTGGGTCTCCTGGCACCGCTGGACCATCCTGGCCATGCTCGCCTACGCCTACCTCGCCGTCCTGGCCACAACCGAACGCGCCCGCCAATGCCCACCCGAAGGCCTGATTCCCTTGACCTGCAACGAAATCCACCGTCTGTTCAACACCCTGGCTGCTCGCCCGAGCAGCGACATCGCACACCACCTGTCCTGGTCAACCTGGCGACGACGACACCAGCACCGAGCAAAATCCAGCCATTACCAGCGACGAACAATGACACAACCATCCGGCTGTCGTACTAGAAGACGTTGTAGCTCCTTTGATGTCTTCCGGTAAGGATGAACGTCACTTCCATAAGACTTCCTGAGGCTGGTAGTGGCTGGTTCGGGCGCGGCTGGGTTCGATGACGTGAATCGTGAGCTGGCGGTGGATCCGGGACAGCTCGACCGGGACGACGAGATCGAACCCGGCGCCGGGAGCGACCGTGGTGCGCGCCTGCACCGTCATCGGCACCGCCCGGTCACCTCGCGCAATCAAGCCCACGGCCCCGATCCTGCTCGATGGCACGGTCGATCGGCCCTTCGGGCGTCTCGCTTTCCTTTTCCGCCGAACCCGGCCATGATCGCGGCTCGCGGGAGCAGTCAAGGTTCGAGCGCGGAGGCGAGGATGTCCGATCGGCTGATCTTTCAGCTGGGCACCAACAACTGGCAGCGCGGCGGGGAGTTCGCGCCGGGCTCGGGGATTCTGCACGAGGCGCACCACCACGCCTACAACGCTCTGCCGGGAGTGCGCCTACTCGATGTATCCCTCCCGGCGGCAGCGGTTCCGCGACGAGGACGTGCGGGTTTTCGCGTTGGAGCACGACATCCCGATCTGCGAGTCGATCTCCCCGGTCAGCAACTACCGCTGGCACAGCATGAGCGAGGACGAGGTCAACGCCTACCGGCAGCGGCTGACCAACGAGGTCGCGGAGTGGCTCGACGAGATCGAGGCCAACTCCGAGGACCGGTTCAGCCTAGCGATCGCCCATCACGGCTTCATGAACACGGTGGTGATGCGCGACGTGATCCGCCGCAGGGCCGCCGCCGGGCGCGGCTCGATGCCGCTGCTGTGCTTCGTGCATGGAACCGAGCTGAAGATGTACGCCAACGAGCGACGCGCCGATCAGCCGGCGGAGTTCCCGCTGCGCTTCCTGCCGTTCATGCAGCGCGAGAAGATCTTCGACCACAATGCCCCGCAGCATGCCGTGGATGTCGTCGCGTCGATCTCCGCCGAGCAGATCGAGGCGCTGCTGGACCTCTTCCCGGAGTTCCCCCGTGAGCGGGTGGTGCTCTCCCAGAACGGCTACAACCAGGACGTCTTCCACAGGCTGACCGACCCGACCGACCTCTATGCTGATCGGGCGAAGGTGCTGGCCGGGTTCATGACGCAGGTACCCGAGGGCAGCGGCCGGCAGCCCGAGCCGATCGCCCCGGCGGACGGGTTCGATGCGGTGGTGGCGTTCTGCGGCAAGTTCGCCGACTGGAAACGGCTGGATGCCCTACTGCGCGCGGCGGCCATCTACGAGCAGCAGGAGCGCCGGATCCTCACCCTGGTGATCGGTTCCGGGCCACACGAGGCGCAGGTCGAAATGAACGACCTGGCCGCGCGGCTCGGCCTGCGCCGGGCCTACTTCCTCGGGCCGAGGCCGCAGGACGAGTTGGCGGTGCTGTTCAACTGCGCCGACGTGGGCTGCTTCCCGTCCTACCGTGAGCCGTTCGGTCTGGTGTTCATCGAATGCATGGCCTGCGGGACGCCGGTGATCGGCGCCGACTCCGGCGGCCCGCGCGACTTCGTGACCCCCAAGGTCGGGATGCTGGTACCGGAGACCGACGATCGCGCGGCGCTCGCCCAGTCACTCGCCGCCGCCGTCGACCGGGGTCTGGATAAGGGCTGGAAACGGACCAAGGGCGCCACCGCCGAGGCCTATGCCAAGGAGAACTTCAGCGTGGTCAGCCAGGTCTCCAAGCTGCTCGCCGAGGTAGACCGGCTGACCACCACCTGAGGATCACACACCGACCGGGTGCGCGCGGTGGCGGTCAGCGTCAACTTGGCGGGGCGGTCGGATTGCTGAGGCGATCGACGGGTTGATCCTGGGTAGGGAGGGGCTGGGTTCGTGGGTGGCGTTGTGCCGTCGTACAAGGGGTTCCTACCCGGTGGAGATCATCTGTCACTGTGTGTGGCTGTATCACCGGTTCCCGCTCAGCTTCCGCGAGGTCGAAGAGATGATGATGGAGCGGGGCGTCGTGGTCTCCCACGGGACCATCCGGCAGTGGTGTGCGAAGTTCGGGCAGACCTATGCCAACGCGCTCGGCGCCGCCGGGCACGGCCCGGGGACAAGTGGCACCTCAACGAGGTCTTCATCAAAATCAACGGAAAGATCCACTACCTCTGGCGGGCTGTTGACCAGCACGGCAACGTGCTGGACATCCTGGTTCAGTCCCGGCGCAACACCACGGCCGCCAAGAAGTTCTTCCGCCGGCTGCTCCAGGGTTTGGAATGTGCCCCGGGTGGTGGTCACTGACAAGCTGGCCAGCTACGGCGCCGCACACCGCATCGTGATGCCCTCGGTCGAACACCGCAAGTCGGAGTATCTGAACAACCGGGCGGAGAACTCACACCAGCCCACCCGGGCAGGCGAACGAGCGATGAAACGCTTCACCTCACCCGGGCACGCGCAGCGGTTCCTGTCTGCGTTCAGCAGCATCTCCCCACACTTCCGCCCCCGCCGTCACCGGCTCGGCGCCACTGAATACCGACGAGAGATGACGGTCCGCTTCGCCACCTGGAATGAGGTCACCGGGCTGACCGCGGCCGCCTGAGCGACACCGCAGACCGACCAGCAGCCCGCCCTCACTATACCCACCAGTGATCAACTACTGAGCAAGTTGACGATGCCGGAGATGCCTAGCGCCGCATTCGAAACGGTGGTCTGCACCTTCTCGCTGTGCGGCATCCCCGACCACCGAAAGGCCCTGGCCGAAATGTCCCGGGTGCTTCGCCCCGGCGGAGTGCTGCTGCTTGCTGACCACGTGGCCAGTCTAGGTTGGCGCTGCGAGTCGGCCAGCGTGTCGCCGAGCTGGTGACGGTGCCACTATTGGGGGAGCATTTCCTGCGCCGCTCCATCGAGCACGTCCGCACTGGAGGGTTCCTACCCCGCTGGTGGCCCCGCAGCCGGGGCAGGCGCCGTCGTCTCGGTTGGTGGGTGCGGGTGCCGTCATCGCGAACCTCTCCGAGCGTTGGAACCGGCCGGGCCGCCGGGAGCCTCTCGGGAGCGGTTGCGGGGGCAACTCCCCTCAACCGGCGGCCCGGCCGGGGATCTAGGGGGCGGCGTCCCCGGGGATGCGCAGGACGCGCAAAAGGTGGGGTCGGACACTGACCGGCTCGTCCTCACCGTCGAAGTGCACGGACAGCCGGCAACTGCGACCCAGTGGGTCCCCGCACCCCGCTGGTGCAGCCGGGACGCCACCGCCCCATGTTCCTTGGCGACCGCGATCTGTTCGACCCGGCATCCCGCCGGGCTATGGGTGCCGTCGACGTCACGCCAGGGTCGTATGCGGGTCGGGAAGGCATGCCAGCAGTCACCTCCGCTGGGTGGGGACGGTGGCGGCGGCGCAGGTGCGGCAGTAGCCCTCGGGGGGTGCCATGAGACTCGCCGGGATGACCTCCGCACCGCACAGCGCGTAGTACCGGCCCCCGCCACCACGTCCGGCGACAGCGGCAGCATCTGTCAGGAGTGCGCCTCCAAGCTGATGTCGACCATCTCGATCACGCGCCGTGGGCGTCCGCGCAACCGGTGCTTGCCGCCCTGCTGCTGCTTGCGTGCCATCGCGTCCACCCGCGCTCCCGGCTAGTTCGGTGCGCCGCCCGGCCCGGCCCCCAAGGCAGCAGGCCGGGCGGCTGGACGCTCAGAGCCGCGGATCGGCCACATCGAGACCGGCCGCAACGCACCCAGCAAGTCCGACTTGATCGTGTTGGTCGAACGCCTCTACGGAGCAGACGAGGCGACACTCACCGCGCTCGAAGAGCTACGCGAGGAGGCCAGCAAGCGCGGATGGTGGTCCACCTACAGACTGCCCAAGTGGCTGGCTGGTTACGTGGGCTTGGAGACCGACGCTGTCTCGCTGCGCTGCCTAGACATCGAGATCATTCCCGGTTTGCTGCAAACCGAGCAGTACATGCGCAGGCTCTTCACTCTGAGCGCCCCACCGCCCGCCAAGGAGATCGATCGACTCGTTAGGGCGCGGCTGCAACGCCAGGGCAGGCTTTCTGGCCCGGATGCACTCCAGCTCAGCGCTGTGGTATCCGAGGGTGCCCTGGTGCGATGTGCGCGAGATGAGGCGGTAGCGGGCACTCAACTGGCGCAGCTGCTCGAACGTGCCGCATGGCCGAACGTCGACCTGAGGGTGCTTCCGTTTGACCTGGGGCTACATGTCGGCACGGGGCCATTCACCGTGCTTGCCTTTCCTGATCACCTGCTGCCTGATGCGGTCTACCAGGAGTACGCGGTCGGCGGCCACATCATCGACGATCCATCGGTAGTCGCTCGGCTAGCTACGCTGTTTGACGAGCTGCGCGGCCAGTCTCTCGATGCAGACGAGAGCCTGGCCATGATCGCGCAGCTCGTCAACCGGTAAATGCTAGGAGGGGCATCGTGAGGGATGACCTGTCTCCCGCTGTATGGCGGAAGTCTACCCGTAGCAATAACACGGGCGCGTGTGTCGAGGTGGCCGACCTCGACACACACCGTGCCGTGCGGGACTCCAAGGACCCGACCGGCCCGGCCCTGATGTTCACCGCGACCGAGTGGGTCGCGTTCACCGCCGGGGTGCGCACGGGCGAGTTCGACTGATCGACGGAACACCCCGAAACGGCTCCACCTGCTACCCGGGGAGGCCGTTTCGGGGCGCCGGTCGTGGTGAACCAGTCGAGACGGTCTAGTTGATCTCCAGGCGCCCGCAGATTGCCCGCAAGACGCTGTAAAGCCATGGAATGCCATGTCACGTCCCGAACGGTGAAAGTGCAGCTCAGCGTTGTGATCGGTCCGGGCGCCGCTGTCGAAACGTCCGGGTGGACGTTCCGCTTCAAGGTGTAGTGCTGCCCCTTCCGCGGTTAGAGGACTTCGCCTGCATCCGCGCATGAGTTCCGCAGGCTTTGGTTGTTCAGAGCCAACGACAATCAGGGCGGCCGTGGTTACACTCTGTGCTAGGGCGAGAGGGAGGACCGTGGTGGGAGCGAGCCGGCCGCTGCGTGTGAGCGTGTGGCACCCCGGTCGGCTCCTGGCGGTTGGGCGAGTTGCCAGACCTGGCTCTGGGTACGAAGTTGACGAGCGTCACCGCGCAAAGCGGAAGCATGATGCCATCGCGTTCTCGTCCGCCGGCACCGTTCGACGCGCCGTCGCTTGCCGCGGAGGCAGTGGTCCTCAGCCAGTCCTATCCGCACGGTGGCGCCTGGTGCCTATCTACATCATGAGCTGAGGAGCGATCATGTACATCGTCGAACGGCGCGGCATTTCTCTTGGCGCTCTCGTGTATCTGCTCATTGGTCTGGTAGTAGCGCTCAGCACCGGATACGGGATCACCAGTCTCGGTCAACTCCTGAACTTCATCCTGGTTCTGTTCCTCTGGCCTCTCGTGCTGCTCGGTGTTGACCTCCATGTCTTCGCCTAGACTCAGTAGCGCTCAGCCAGTTGCCGCGGCCAGCACGCGGTCGATCTCTCCGGCTAGCTCGACGTCCTGACCGGTGATTCCACCTTCGGAGTGGGTACTGCAGCGGAAAGTCACGGTGCGCCAGCGGATGTCGATATCGGGGTGGTGATTGCGCGCCTCGGCGATCTCGGCCACCGCGCGCACCGCTTCGATTGCCGCCGGAAAGCTGGGCAGTTTCGCCGTGCGCACGATCGCGTCACCGTCACGCTGCCAGCCGGTGAGCCCTTCCAGGGCAGCCGTCACCCGCTCGTCGTCCCAGAGTTGTGCCATGCAGTCATCCTCGCAGAGACCATTCCCGGCGAGGGCCCGACCGGCACCGGTCAGCCCGTCAACCGGTCAGAGGTCGTGACGCACCTGGTCTCGAATGCAGCCATCCAGCCACCTCCGGGTCGTCGAGCTCAGCGACCCGGAGGTGATACCGACGAAGGTCGTCCTCGTTCAGCCGCGTGCGCCACTGCCCGCTCGTCCCCCGGTGGAAGAACTTCGCGTTGTCGTGCCATAGGGCGTCGCCCCGGTTGGGCACGAGGTCGTCGGCCCGGCGGCGCATCTCGTCGAACCGGGCGGCCGGCACCAGCTCCGGCCACCGTTGCTCGGGCACGTCGATGCCGAGCCTCCGGGCCAGGTAGCGCATCTGCCCGTCGAGGTCGGCCTGGAGATCGTCGTAGTGCAGCAGGACAAGGTTGGGGGCACCGGTCGTCGCCGGCCAGAAGGTGCGGACGTGGTGCACGAGGGCCGCCAGGCTGCCCAGCGACTCGCTGGCCGGCCTCGTGTTGTCGACCCACTCCCAGAACCGCTCGATCTCGGTCGGCGGCAGCTCCGGCGGTCCGTCGGGCAGCAGTTCATCGACGTCCTCGAGGCCGACCGCCTTGCTCCGAGCGGCGAAGAAGGCGTCCATGTCGAGGTTGGTCCAGTGGTTGGACCAGGAGAAGCCCACGTCGCGGGGATCGCGGCCGACACAGATGTAAGTGGCCCGGTCATCGAGCGGGAGACCGTCGAGCGGTGTGTGGGTCTTGATGAACCGCCGGTGGGGCTGCGCCTCGAGCGCCGAGACGAGCTCGCCACGGTCGGCCGTCAGCATGTCGAGCCACGGCGAGATCGCGGTAAGCGGCCGGTCGAAGTCCGGGGTCTGAAAGATCAGGAGGGCACAGAGCATCTGCGTCCAGGTCGTGCCGCACTTCGACGGCGTGCTAATGACGATGTCGCCTTCCCGGAACGGGAAACCCTCCCAGCGGGCGCTGTCCGCCACGACCGACCGGTAGCGGATCGTTGCTTCATGCATGGGTGAAGACGCTAGTAGCGGCGGTGTCGGTGTCACCAGGGCCGCGCTCTGGGGCCGGTCCGCCGACGCAGGCGGACGCAGGAGGCCGACACACCGTGCACAGGAGGCCGACACACCGCGCAGGGGAGCCGGACACGCGGGGGAGGAGGGGGTCAGGCTTCGCGGGTGGTTGTTCTGGCGATTGTGAGGGCTACGCCGACGAGCAGGTAGCACGCGGCGCGGAGGGTGCTGGACGCTAGCCCGTCCAGCGGTACGGGGTCGCGCAGCACGTCGGTGATCGCGAACCACCCGGTGGTGAGCAGTACCGGCTGCAGCCAGTCCAGGGCGGGGATCGCGGAGAGCACCCCGAACACGATCAGCCCGCCCAGCGTGGCGGCGAGCACCACCAGCGGATGGTCGGTGGTCGAGGACACCGCCAGGGCCACCGCACCCACCGCGGCGAGCTGCCCGACGGTCCACGCTGCCGCCAGCGCGACCCGCAACAGCGCCGACCCCGGACCGACCTCGGTGCCGGACAGCGTGAGCATGCCTTGGGCGCTGCCGGAAGGGCCGACCAGGACCAGCCCGGTGACGATGCCCACCACCGCCACCGCGGCGACCGCGGCCACCGCGACGACCAGCACGCCGATCGCTTTGACCAGCACCAGCCTGGTCCGGCTCACCGGCGCCAGCAGCAGGCCGCGCAAGGTTCCGTGCGCGGACTCGCCGGCCAGCGCGTCGGCGGCGGACATCGCCACGGTCAGTGGCAGCAGCAGCGCCAGCGAGATCGACAGCGCCGCAACCGGCAGGACCAGCCCGTTACCGGCGACCTGGGTGAGCAACCCCGACCCGCCCGGTCCGTCGGTCGCCACGATGCCGATCCCGATCAGCACCGGGACCACCGCGAGCAATCCCAGGGCGACCTGGGTGCGCGGCCGGCGCAGCACCCAGCGCAGCTCGCTGCGCAGCAGCCGCACCAGCGAAGCGCGCACCGGGCCGGACAGCGGGGCGCTCCCCGATACACCGACGGTGGTCAATGCCCGTTCCCCTCGGTCAACTGCGCGAACAGCTCGTCCAACCCGGTCCGCCACCGCTGCACCTCGTGTACCGCGACGCCAGCGCCGACCAGCAGCGCGACCACCGCGGGCGGGTCGGTCCCGATCAGCTCGACCCGCACCCCGTCCGGACGGACCACCGCCCCGATCCCGGCCGCCCGCAGCGCCTGCATCGCGACAGCGGAATCCGGGGTTCGCACGTCCAGCGCGGGTGCCTCGCCGTCGAGCAGCGCGGCCAGCGGACCCGCCGCGATCAGCGACCCCTCGGCGAGCACCGCCACATGCGTGCACGTCGCCTCGACCTCGGCAAGCAGGTGGGAGGACACCAGCACGGTGGCACCGCCGGCGTGCAACTCGGCGATGATCCGCCGGACCTCCCGGGTTCCCGCGGGGTCCAGGCCGTTGGTCGGCTCGTCGAGGACCACCAGGCGCCGGGGCACCAGCAGCACCGCGGCCAGACCCAAGCGCTGTTTCATGCCCAGCGAGTAGGCGCGGTAACGCCGGCCGGCGGCGGGCGCAAGGCCCACCCGCTGCAACGCCGTCTCCACCGCGTCCGGGATCGCTCGGGTGGGCAGCAGCGGCTCAGCAGCCGCACACCGCCGCAGGTTCTCCCGGCCGGACAGGAACGGGTGAAAGCCGGGGCCCTCCACCAGCGCACCAACGTGCGGCAGCACCGTCCCGGCCGCGGCCGGCACCGGAGAGCCGAGCAGTTCCACGGATCCCGCGGTAGGCCGAGACAGCGCCAGCAACATCCGGATCAGGGTGGTCTTGCCCGAGCCGTTGGGGCCCAGCACACCGAGCACGGAGCCGGCCGCCACGTCGAGGTCCACCGAGGACACCGCGACGGTGGTGCCGAACACCTTGCGCAGTCCCCGGACCCGGATCGCCGGCGCCGCCTGCCCGGCCGGTGCCGCGATCGCGCTGGGGGTGACCGATGCGGCTGTCACCGGGCCAGGGCCTCGTCGAGTACCTGCTGCGGCACCGCACCGGCGGCGAGGCGCCCGTCGGAGGCCACCAGCACGGTGACCACCGCGGTCTGCACCACCCAGCCGTTGCCCCACGGTCCGCTGGCCGGGCGGCCGATCTGCTGGACCATCGCCAGCGGATCGCGTTGCGGATCCGAGCCGGCACGGGGGAGCTGCCCGAGCACCACGGTGTCCCACCCGTCACCCTGGGTGCGGATCATGCCCTGGGCGCCCTCAGAGCGGCCCCGCGAGCGCTCGTTCCTGGACGGATCGGGCCGCTGCACCGTGACGCCTGCCGGCGGGGTGAACTGGAACAGCGCCGGGTCCTGCGTGCCGACGTTGAGGTCGGAGAAGCCGATCTGCAGGACAGGGTCGGCAGATCCGTTGGTCAGCACGGTGAACTGCAGCGGAACCCGCAGGACCAGGTCGACCGCCACCCGCACCTCGCGCAGCAGGGTCCGCTCGGTCGGCGCGGGGGTGAGCACGAGCTGGTAGACGGGCCGACCGGCGACGTAGCCGGTGCCGTCCACGGTCAGTGTGCTGTTCTGGCGCACGGCACCGACCAGCTCCCGGGCGGCCTGCGCCGGGTCGGTCACCGGGGGGCCCTGGTGAGCCGGTGCAGCGCCGTGCTCCAGCGCGGTCGCGGTGCGTGAGGAGGAGTCGTAGCGCCACAGCGTCGTACCGTCCTCGATCAGCACCTGCTCACCGCCAGGGGATGGCACCGCCAACCGGCCGCGACCCTGCCCGTCGGACCAGACTCGGAAGGTCGTCACCGGTTGGGTCAGTACGGTGGCTATGCCGGTCGGTAGGGGCAGCGGGGGTAGGCCCAGCGCGTTGTCCACCTTGACGGTGCCACCGAACGCCGGAGTCTTCGCATTGAGCACCGAGGCCACCAGATCCTCCGCGGACACCGGGGGCAGCGCGGGATCCGACCGGGCGATGGCGGGCATGGTCAGCACGCCCAGGACGATCGCGCCGGCGATCACCGCAGCCAGTGCCACCCTCACAAGCTTCATCGCTTCCTCCCGCTCATCGGCGCTGGTGATGATGCTGCACCGACCCGGCTGAGAAAGCTCTGAGACCGACTTACCGCGGGCCGGTCGCGGTTCGGTCCGTGTCGGCCAGTCCGGTGAGCCGGGTCAGGGTGGCGAAGCCGTCGTCGGTGCCGGGCCAGTGTGCGCGGACGGCGTCGATTCCGGCTTGCCGGACGACTGAGCGGAGCACGGCGGTGACGATGATGGCGTCGTCGGCGTAGCCGAACACGGGGATGATGTCGGGGATGACGTCGATCGGCAGCGCGAGGTAGGCCAAGAGCAGCGCGAGCCGGATGCGGACACCGCGGGGCAAGTTCTTGTCCACGGCGAGCCGGCGGACCAGGCGCAGCACGTCGGGCAGTAGCCGCAGCGCCTCCTTCAACAACCCGCCTCGGGGCCGGACGGTCGCCAGCACCACGACGAGGGCAAGCCATGCCAGCAGCAGGGCGGTCACGATGCCGAGGACCAGGTTCCACCACCACGATCCGGTCACGTTCACATCGTCACATCCCTGCCTGACAACGCCGCGTGCCCGGCTATGGTCGTTCGGCGGTGGGGCCCGCCGTCCCGCCAACCCGTGGCCGGGAGAACCGCGCAGCGACTGCGCCAACGGTCCCTACCAGCGCTGGATGTTGCTGGTAGGAGGCTGGATATGGCGTCGGAGGCGTGGCGTGCGGTGGCCGATGCGGTCGATCCTGACGTTGATCTGCGGGTGCCGCGCGAGTTGGGTGCGCATCCGGTGGCGGTGCTGGGGTCGATCTCGGCGGGCGGCGTTGCGGGGGCGTTGGCCCGCTATGGGCTCAGTGAGGTATTCCCCCGTGATCCGGGCGGCTGGCCGTGGGCGACGTGGGCCGTCAACGTGGCCGGGTGCCTGCTGATCGGGGTGCTGATGGTGCTGATCAGCGAGGTGTGGACTGGGCGGCGTTTGCTGCGTCCGTTCCTCGGGATCGGGGTGCTAGGTGGGTTCACCACATTCTCCACCGCGATGGTCGAGGTGCAGCAGTTGGTCGCCGAGGGTGCCGCGCGCCTCGGGCTGTTGTATCTCGTGGGCACGGTGGCCGCGGCGATGATGGCGGTGATCATCGGTTCCGGGGTGACCCGGTGGGCGCTGTTTGCGGTCGAGCGGCTGGGGAGGCGATCATGAGGCTCGCGGGCTCGGCGCTGCGATTGACGATCTTCGTCGGCGAGTTCGACAAATGGCACCACAAGCCGCTCTACACCGAGGGCACCATCTCGTGAGCGGTCTGGTAAGCGTGATGGGAGTAGCGGTGGGCGCCGCGGTCGCCGCTCCGGCGCGGTATCTGCTGGACCGGGCAGTGCAGTCCCGGCACGACTCGGTGTTCCCGTTCGGCACGCTGCTGGTCAACGTGATCGGGTCGCTGCTGCTCGGAGTTCTCATCGCCCTACCTGCTGACGGCCCGGTGATGGCAGTCGCCGGGGCCGGGTTCTGCGGGGCGTTGAGCACGTATTCGACGTTCAGCTACGAGACACTGCGGTTGTTGCAGGATCGGGCCTGGCTGCTGGCCGTGCTCAACATCAGCCTCAGCCTGATCGCCGGGCTGGGCGCGGGCTACAGCGGCATCGTCTTGGCGCAGGTCCTGTAGCGGCAGCCCAAAGGTAGTGACGATAATCCTGGGCGTTCCCACATCCACCGATGACACCGGGAGGTGGGGCGCCCACCGATAGCTACGAGGTGTGATCCTCCAGGGCCAGCGCGTCGCGGAGCCGGGATGCGTTCATCAGGCCTGTGGTTGGTCGCCCGGCGCGCTGGGCTTGCAGCAGGGTGGCTTCGACGTCGTCCACTGTGCTGCGCAGTTCGGCGCGCATGGTGCGATCGCTGGAGGTGGCGGCCTCGCGCGGGCTCAGATCACCGACCACGCCGGGAGCGTCGAGCCAGCTTGCTTCGGCGTCGCGGCTCATCCGGTCGGCGGACTCGCCCACGTCGCCAGCCGACTCTGCGTTGAGAACGTAGCTCTCCAGGATGGCGGTTCGGGCCTCCCGACCGTCGGGGCCCGGGCTGAGACGCTCGGCATGCCGGTCACGCTCGACAGCGTCCGGGGCGACGTCGCGCAGGTGAGCCTCGAGTTCGGCCAGCCGTACCAGCGAGTTCGCGGTGACGGTGAAGTCCTCGTCGGCACGCTGGATCTGCCCAAGGCTCAGCACCCGGCCGTCAGGCAAGTGCCGGTGCCAGCCGACCAGCTCGTCACCGGTCTGGGTCAGCCGCTGGATGAGGTGGTCGAAGGTGGGCTGCGCGCGGGGCACCTGGTAGGTGACGCTGCAGTCGTACAGGTCGTCGCCGTCACTGTTGCGGAACTGGATGGGGGGCTCGGGAGCGAAGAAGTCCGCGATCTGCTCGATCGATGGACCTGATGCGAGCAGGCTGACCAGCTCGCGGCGGCGATGGCGGGCGACGTGGACCGGCAGCGCGAGCATGCGAGGCCCGGTGTCGTCGTGCAGCAGCCGGCCGCAGAACAACTCCAGCCGCTGGGCGCACTGCGAGAACAGCGTGTCGGCCAAGTGGATCGGGTCGCCATCCGGCAGGGCGCGCAGGGTGACGC